>JANNEF010000008.1:0-5738 GCA_031378375.1 Verrucomicrobiota bacterium
CCCAGCCAGCCCATCACGTCCTGAAACGCCTGCGCCGGCGAGCGCAAGTGACCTTCCGGCACCACGCCGTCCACCGCCGCGTCCGCGATGGACTTCTTGAAGTGCAGCCGCCGCAACTTCGACTCGCACCACGACCACCGCTCGCCGTTCACGTCGGCATACGTGACCGGGATGACCACCGTGACCTTCTCCGCGTGCTGGCCCTGCCGGAAGATGCGCCCCTTGAGTTGCTCGAACTCCGCGTGCGTCCACGGCAGCACGTTGACCACGAGCCGCTGACACACCGCCTGCAAACCATCCACGCCCGTCCCGATGGCGCTGGAACCAATCAACACGTCCACGTCGCCATGCAGAAATCCGTCGAGACCGCTCTTGTCGTCGCCCGTGAAAAAGCCTACGCGCCAGCCGTCTGCCGTCAACGCGTCGTAAAGCTCCCGGTCAATGCCTTGGAGATAATGCGTGTAGAGCAACGTCTTCGCCCGCACCTCGCGTCGGATGATGGGCAGCCGCACCCGCGTCAAAATCTGCTCCAGTTGCAGCGGCGAGCCGCTGCGACCGAGCGCGCGAATTTCCTCCACCGCCGCCGCGCAATCCACCTCCGGCGTCTGCACGTCGCACACGATTTGGTAATCCGGCACCCAGCGCGTGCCGAGCGCCACCAGCCGCTGATGCAACTTCATGCAATTCGGCACCGTCGGTCGCGTGTTCAATTCCTCGTGCGCCAGCCCCGACACCATCTCCACCAGACTCTTGCCCTCTTGCAAATTGTTGATGACCGGCGTCGCCGACATGCCCAGCACGCACAGACCGGGATTCTTCGCGCCCGCGAGACTGATGAGCGCCGTCACCAATCGCTTCCGCTGCGATAAATTTTCCACCGAGCGCTGCTTGGTGAAATGGATTTCATCCACCACGACGAAATCAATTCCCTCGCGCGCCGCAAACCGCTGCACCTTGCCCTCGGAATCCTCCTGCTGAAACGCCTCGTAGTTCAGCACCAGATACCGAGACACGGCCGCCTTGCCGAAACCCGTTTCGTCTCCCGCGATGGCCGCCCAATCCGGCTCGAACGTCTTCGTCGCCACGAGGCTGTCGGGAAACGCATTCAGAATCGCCTCCGTCCAGCCCGTCACCACGCTGTTCGGACAGCAAATCACCGTCAGCCGTGCGCCCACGATGCGGCTCGCCAGCACGGCGGATAACGTCTTGCCCGCGCCCGTGCCCGACCAGTTCCCGACCCGGCGGTGATGCTGAATCCGCGCCGCGACCAGACGCTGCATCAGGTTCGGCAAGGTCAACCTGCCTTCCACCTTGAACGAATAGCCCGGCGGCACCGGCAATTGTTTCACGCGCTCGTAGTCCGCGAGGAAATCTGTGCGAACGCGCTCCGCATAGGCATCGCCCGCGAACGCCTTCGCCTGCGCCACCGCTGCGGCCTCGTCACGGAAAGCGTGCCGCCAGATTTTCGCCAACGCCGACGCCACCAGAAACTCGATGGCCTCCTGGTCTGCCGACACCACGACCGCCGCTTGCAGCGACGCGAGCACTTCCTTCGTCTCGACCTTCGGCAACTCCGCGCTCTCCTCGCCCGCCTCCGGTACGACGCCCAACTCGCCCTCGGTTGCACCCGCCGCGCCTGCGGACTGCTCACCCGTCGCCAAGCCTTCCAGCGTGAGACTCGAATCCTTCAGGAACGAATCCACCAGCGACTTCTGCCCCTTGCAAAACTTCTCAATCTCCTCGAACGGAAACCGCCCCGTCGCCAGCGCCTCGACGAACGCCTTGCTCTTGCGGTCCCCGCTCAACAAACCGTTCTGCTGAAAGAGCACGTAAAGCTCGGCAGCGGTGAAGGTGGAGAGATGCGCCTTGAGCGAATCCACGAAGCTCCGAATGCCCGCGACCGTCCATCCGACGCGGCAAATCGGGCAGCCGCTTCCGTTGATAGTTCGGTTTTTAACTTGAGCGCGCCACTCGTGCCCGCTCGCACAGAGCCACCAAAGATTGCGGCCGGATTTCGGTGTAACTGCGTCTGGGGTCAGCGGTGCGTTCTTGGTGGGATGAAACTCAGCCGCAATGGCGGGAAAACTTATCGCGAGATTCTTGTCGCGGTGAGCTTTCGTTTTGCACCAAGGGCAGCCAGTCCGTTTCTTGTGGCGATGGTCAACCATCGCAAGCCAAGCGTGGCTTGGGTCGCTTCGACACAGCCACCAAACCCGTCGAGAACTTCCCAGCGTGATTTGTGTGGGCTTGAGGTCGCCATTCTTTTCGGGATGCCATTCAGCCGCCAATTCGGGGTCAATCGCCGCAAGCGAATTGCTTTCGTTCACCTGTTGCCCGGCGCAATACGGGCAGCCTGTTCCCCTGATTGCGCGATTACGGACGGAGGCAGTCCATTCGTGAGTGCGTTCAGTTGGACAACACCACCAAGCCTTCTGCGTCGAGCTGGCGGATACGTCTGCCAATCGCAAACCCAAATTCTTCGTCGTGTGCCATTGCTTTGCGAGTTCTGGATGAGATTGCTCCAACGGCACTCCGGCAGGCGTGGCGTGATTGTCGCGGGCGCAGACCGGGCAACCGAGTTTCGGATGTTGCGTTCTTGACCGGATGCGAGTTCGCCATTCGTGGGCCGAATTGTCCGGGCATTTCCAGACCGCATGAAATTGGCTGTTCGAGGCAAAATCTTCGGGCCGATTGTCGCCGTTCTTCTCGGGATGCCATTGGGCAGCGATTGCTGGAAATCGTCCAGCAAGCGAGCGCTCGAAAGATAGTCGTCGCCCCGAACAGAAGGGACAACCGCTGCCACGTCGCGCGCGGTGGTCAACCCGAGTTTGCCATTCGTGTGTTTTGTCTTTCCGACACTGCCACCAAACTCGCCTGCTACTACCGGGCGTTACTTGCGAAGGCAGGAGCGAACCGTTTTTCACGGGGTGCCATTCCGCAGCTAAGTCTGGGTGCAGCACAGCAATGGAGTCAGATTTTTGAACTCTCAGCCCCGAACAGAACGAACAGCCGTAGGAGGTCACCGCTCGATTGCGAATCCGCGCCTTCCACTCGTGCCCTTTGTCACACCGCCACCATGCGTCTTTGCTTGTGTGAGCGAAGACGTCATTGGGCGTGACGTTGCCGTTCTTGGTCGGATGCCACTGCGCGGCGAGTTCGGGATGCGTCTTCGCCAGCGGCTCGAAAGCCGTCTTCGCGACATTCCTTTTCCCGCGCTGAGTCATCGCCGCAAATCTTGCCATTCGCCTGTCGTCCCGGCGAGTGCCAACTCTGGCACCCCTCCAGGATACATGAATTGTTTTGGGGGCGTTTTCCGGGGGTATCGCTTTCGTTGGTCGTTCGACACCCGGCTAATTTCTGGCACGCCTTCAGCGTGCGCGGTGCTCGGGCATCAGCGCCCATCAGCGTGTATCAGCGGTTCAAAACACTTGAGGGCGGAAGGCTGAGGGTTGAGGGAGGGAATGCGGAGAAAGATTTCTTTGCGCCCTCTGCGTTCTTTGCGGCCGAATCCGGGCACGGTGCGTCACAGCTTTGGCGGCTCCTCGCGTAAAACGTTCCCCGACTCCTCGCTCGCTTTGTAGGTCACCGCTGGCGTCTTCGGATTCCGCCGCAGATGCGAGTTGAGCAGGGCGATGCGTTGCTCGGCGGTCAGGGATGCGAGATCGTGACTCGTTTGCTCGCGAAGGCGGCGCGACATCTCCACGGCGTCAAAGGTCTTGTTCGAGGTCGTTGCCATAGATGAGTTCTTTCGGGTTCACGATACTGACGGGCGGGTAGCCTTGCCGAGCGCGTGCCATCCGTCCGGGCGATGATCGTCGGCGAGGATGATGACGATGTTGGGCTTGGCCGGCCGAAGGTCCGCAGGCGCGGCGGACGCGGCCAGACCAGCAAACAGCAACAGAGCGGAGATAAGTAATTTCATAAGGGCACTCCCGAAAACCCGAGACGGTTTCGCACAGATTCGGGTTTCCGCAGATTGAACAGAAGGAGAGAAATAATCTGTGGAATCCCGAATCTGCGGGAAAATCGAGTTTCCAGGAGTGCCCATAAGTCTATTCGAGCTGCTTGGCCGGACCTTTGCCGCGCGCAGGTGGCGACCACGCGGCGGGTTTCGGGTTGGCGACTTTCAGCGGGTGCTTGTCGGCGTAGCGGGCCATTTCCTTTTCCAGCGACGCGGTGAGTTGGGCGACCTTCGCGGCTTGCTCCGGCTTTTCGGCGAGGTTGTTCAGTTCAAGCGGATCGGCGCGGAGATCGAAAAGCTGGGTGCGATCCACGAGCGGATAGCGGATGAGTTTCCAGCGATCGTCGCGGATGGCGCGCTGGCCGTTGCGATACGCGGTGTAGAGCACGTCGCGGAGTTTCGTTTCCTTGCCGGTCAGGATCGGGACAAGGCTTTTGCCCTCGACGCCATCAGGGCTTTTCGCGCCGGCGAATTCCGCGAAGGTCGGGAACAAATCCATGAGATAGACAAGCGCTTCGCTCTTCCCTTTTGAAATGCCCGGACCTGCGACGACCAGCGGGACGTGCAGGCCGCCAAACTCGTAGAGGTTTTGTTTCCCGAACAAGCCGTGCTCGCCCATCGAGAGGCCGTTGTCGCCGCTGAAGATGATGATGGTGTTCGTCCACTGGCCGCTGGCTTTCAACTCGGCGAAGATGCGCCCGACGTGATGGTCGAGTCCGGTGATGCAGGCGTAGTAGTCGGCGTTCTGCTGCTTCGTGTCTTCCGGCGTGCGCGGCCAGGGCGCGAGCGCTTCGTCGCGCACGGTCATCTCGCCATTGTCGAAGGGATGCTGCGGCAGGAACGCGGGCGAGAGCGGAATCTTCGCCGGGTCGTAAAACTTGTGAAACTGCGGCTCGGCGGAGCGCGGGTCGTGCGGGACGGGCGGCGCGATGTAGATGTAGAACGGTTTGCTCTCGTTCGTGGCCGCGCGGGACTTGAGGAACTCAATCGTGTGGTCGGCGAGACGTCGACTGTTTCCCGCACGCTCACCGCCTTTGCCTTCGTCACGAATGCTGGTTTGAAACTCAGCGAGACCCGCCGGGAAACCATTGCCAGCCTTTCCCATGTGCCACGTCTGGTAGCCGGCCGCCTGGATGACTCGCGGCAGGAAAGTGGCTGGCTCCTTGGCGTTGGGCGTCGCTCCCGCAGAGCCCGGAATGCGCTGCCACGAGCGACCGGTGAGCATCATCGTGCGGCTCGGCGTGCAGACCGCGCCAATCATCGATCCCATCGTGTAGGCGCGCGTGAAGGTCATGCCGCGCTCTACGAGCGTGTCGAGATTCGGCGTGACGAGCAACGGGTTGCCCAGCGCGTGCAGGCCGTCGGCGCGATGATCGTCCGCGTGGATATGGAGGATGTTGGGCTGCGCGGCTTGTGCATTCACCGCTGCAAAGAGCAATGCCGCCAGCAAGTTCAACCGAATCCATGTAGTTGAAAAGGTGCCACCGATTGGGGATGGATTGGTGGTAGATGAAAACAACGCAATCTTCGGGCACACGCCCGGATCACCAAACGGTGGCCGGGACATTGGAGTTCAAAGCCAACGGCAAGGCAATCGCCATTGGCTTCACGGAGCAGCAACTTTCCCCGCACGCGGGCAGTGCCGTGTTCTGGGGCTGGCTGCGTCCGCTGGATTGGTGCCAACGTCTGGCTGCCTCGCTGCCGCATGCGCTGCCGCTGTCCAACAACAAACTGCTGCCACTCGAAAAGGCGCTGGCCTTCATGCACGGACTCTTGT
>JANNEF010000026.1:0-2213 GCA_031378375.1 Verrucomicrobiota bacterium
ACAGGCGAAGAAGAGCGTCAAGTTGTGGTGGGATTGAGATTATTTATGAGAGCCATGCCGCCTAACCATGCGCTGCAGCGAACCCGGCCATCGCATCACTGTTGCAATCGTGGCGTCCTGCGGGCCGGGTCGCTGAGCTTGGGTCGTTAGGCCGCATGACCACGCCATGAAGATTCGAGCACAAGCACTTCGGTTAGCTCTGCTCGTAGAAGCCTCATCACTCCTCGTGTTCTTCGGCGAGCATTCGCGCACAGCATCGAACATTCTCTTCGACTGGTTCGCGATCCTGAATATGCCGACGATTTTCTTGTTCCGTTCGCATGTTTGGGAGTCCGTCGGTCGAGACACTTTGTTTCCTGCCATCGGCTTGATCATCGTTGCTGTTCAGACCGTGGTTTGGTTCTTTCTCTGGTATGCGTTGTTACTCGGTATCCAGAAGCTCCGAGCGAGGAGGAGAGCCAGCAATGCGGCCTAACCATGCGCTGCAGCGAACCCGGCCATCGCGTCACTGTTGCAATCGAAGCGTCTCGTGGGCCGGGTCGCTGAGCTTGGGTCGTTAGGCGGCAGCCATGCGTATGCGTCCTCCAACCGTTGATGAGCTTGAGTCCGAGTGGCTCAGTGGTGAGGACTGCACGATGTCGGATGGTCTGCTTGAGCCATTCGCCGCCCCCGAAGCTGTGTGGCAGGCAGTCCTTCGCATCATGCAGCGCGAGTTGACCGAGGAGCAGATTTCACTTTTGGCTGCTGGGCCAGTCGAGGATTTGTTTGTTCACTACGGCGCACAGTTCATTGACCGCATCGAGGCGGAGGCAGAGCGCAGTCCAGCCTTTGCTCACGTTCTCGGCGGAGTTTGGCGAAGCGACACCCCGTTGGAGATTTGGCAGCGAGTCGAGGCTGCACGAGGAGGGCGTGTTTGGTGAGAGCCTTGCCGCCTAACCATGCGCGAGGCCGTGTGAAAAGGTTTTAGGTTTCTGGAGGGCGGTCTGGATCCGGCCGGCGGAACGGGGTCAGTTCCAACAATCGACACTCTTTCCCGCCGCCCCGGTAATCGCCCGTGGTGCTTTCAGACACCTAGCCTTTGCCCAGCGCACCCCCCGCAGATTCTTAACCCCCAATCTTGTTTTTTCCGGGCCGTCCTGGGAACGGCCGCCCGTCCTAGCCGCTGTTCCCCCGCAGGTAATCCGCCGCGTCGTCCAGCGGCTCGTAGCCGAGTTGGGCCTGCGCGTTGCTCAGGTCCCACTGCCGCTGCGTGTTGTTCGAGAGGCCGAAGAAAAGGCCGTAGCGCAACTCGGAGCGCAGGCACTTCACGACGAGTTGGGTCAGATCACGCGGGCTGCACCAGTCGTATTGCACCTCGTGGTCCGGCACGCGGAGCAACGGATCATCGTAGGCGCGGAAGTAGCAGAGGCGGATGCAGAGCATGGCCATCCCATGCGCCTCGGAATAGTGGCGCGCGAGGGCTTCGCCGAAGAGTTTCGTGCAGGCATACACGCTGGAGGGTCGCGGCGGCAGGTCCACGGTCACGGGCGTCTCCTTGCCGTAGTTGAGAATCGTCTGCCCGGTGCTGGCGAAGACGACGCGCGGCACCCCGGCCTGGCGCGCGGCTTCGAAGGCGTTGTAGGTGCCGGCGAGATTCACGGGCAGCAGTTGGGTGTGAAAGTCCGCTTCGTCCGAAATGGCCGCGAGGTGGAGCAGCGCGCGGACTCCTTCGCACGCGCGGCGCAGCGCCTCGAAGTCCCGGATGTCGCCCACGATGGTTTCGTCATCGCCCGCAGGTGTGAGGGCCTGCGTGTCGAAGAGCCGCAGCGCGAAGTGCTCGCGGAGCAGCGGCACGATCTGCGTGCCGACTCGTCCGCCTGGTCCGGTGATCAGAATCTTCTCGCGCATCTGTCGATTGCAATTTCACCGGGCGAAATGTTCAATCGCCAAATCCATGAAGCATTGCGTCTTGTTCACGTTCCTTTTCGCGTTGGCCCTGCGTCTGCCCGCCGAAGTCATCGAGACCGACATCTGCGTCTTCGGCGGCACCTCGGCGGGCATTGTCGCGGCGGTGCAGGCCAGGAAACTCGGCAAGAGCGTGGTGCTCGTGGAGCCGGGGAAATTCCTCGGCGGCCTGACCACGGGCGGGCTCGGGGCCACGGACATCGGGAACAAGGCGGCGGTGGGCGGACTCTCGCGGGAGTTCTATCACCGCATTGCGAAGCATTACGCGC
>JANNEF010000039.1:0-18535 GCA_031378375.1 Verrucomicrobiota bacterium
GAGGGTGAAGGCGGCGGGTTGCTGCAGCCAGGCGGCGCGCAGGCGGAAGAGGTGCGCCCGACTGACGTTCAGCAGTTGGGCGGCGGTGTCCGGGTCAAGGTTGCCGCAGTTGAAAGCGTCGAGCGTTTGGTGGAGGAATGGTAGGGTGAGGCGTTTGCCGAGTTGATGTTTTGCATCTGCCCATTGGGGCGGCGGAGTCGCCCGCCTTCCTGAGCGACAGCACCCCAGTCTCATTTTGTTCCCCCCGGCAGTCTCATTTTGTTCCCGCCCCGACAAACCTTTCTCGAAGCAGCCTGTTGCGCAATCCCCCACTCCTCAAATCCCACTCTGGACGTGCCGGCAAAGACCCGTCAAAATCACGCCCAACATGCGGACGCTGGAATTCAAACCCACGCCTAATTCCGTGACGAACCCCGGTGCCCGCTGGCGCGCCAGGCCCGTCCTCCACATCTGCCGCGGACCATTCCAACGGAGCCGGCCATGAGCGACCTCACGCCGAACGACGCGCCGGCTGACCGGCTATCGCCGGAAAAATTCGCTGCATGGCTCCGGGAGCACCCAACGGCAATGAACCAATTGGAAGGCGTCGTGCGCCGCATTGAATTGGGCGAGTTTGGCGACCTCACGCCGGAACTGCGCGCGGCGGCTACGCGCTTCGTCACCGCGCGCAAACAGCAACGCCCGGTGCTCGCCGCGCAGGCCAAGGCGCTGGAAATCCGGCAACTCCTCCACGCACCGCCTGGCACCTTCACCGCGCACGAACGATTGACTCGGGCCAGCGCGCTCTTCGACGAACTGGCGGACCGGCTACTGGACGTGCCCGAACCGCAGCGCACCCAGATCTTCAATCAGTTGACGCCCTTGCGCGAGCGATTGAAAGCGTTGAAGCGCGAGTAAGGACGCCCAGCCATGCGCGTCGCGACAGCCGCCGCTGGAATTGAACCATTAACGCCAAGGGAGTTCGCCCACTCGTCGCCCGCCCTCCCGAAACGCCGTGGCAAACGAGCGCGGATCTCCATCATGGTTCACCGCGCGACTGTCGAAGATCACCAGTGATTTCCGTACTGGCCGGACAAGCGGGGGCCAAAGCGCAATGAATCCGCACTTCAGGCTCCTCGCGATGTGCGAGGTTTCCGACGCATCGCACCGAAAAAAGTGTTTGCCCGGCAGTCGTCGCCATCGGTGGGCGGAGCCGGTTTTCTCGCTGGGCGATCCGACGCAAGACGCACGCTCACTTCGCGTTCAGCGCCAGCGCCTCCGCGCGCCGTAACTCTCGGAGACTGGACGCACTCAGCTTGAGTTTTCCCAGGGAGGGTTCCTCGACTTCCACCACGCCGCCACTCAACTCGCAGGAACTTATGCGCAGTTGCGAACCGCCGGTGGTGGTCAGTTCAAAGGTCGCGGCTGCCCGCGTGACGCCCCCCAGCACCACGACGACCAACCCGCGCGACAGGTCGAACTGCCGAATGCCAAACAGCACGGAACTGACCGCCACACGGTCCTTCGTCAATTCCCGGATGTCGCCCTCGAAGAAATCGCCACCGCGCAGCAACACGCCGGTCGTGCCGGCCCGAAGCGACCGCGCCATGAGCGGCGCGGCGGGATGCAACCCAATCCGCGCCACTGCCAAACGGGGGATTTTGATCCGCCCCAATCCCTCCACGGAAAGTTGAATGGTCTCGGGGTCCATCGTTTCCAAACTCCCGCAGAGTTCAGAACCGTTCCGCAGCACGACGGAATATCGCCGCGCCGAACCGCCCGCCACCTTGCTGACAACCGCGTCCACCTCCACGAATCGCGTTTCCGACCCCGTCCAGCGCGGCGTCTCGGCCTGCAACCGCAGATAGCGGAAATCCGTCACCATGCCGGGAGGAAATTTGTAGAGCACCTGGTTGAACCCCTTGCCCGATTTCTTCGGCGCGCCAAAGTGGATGGCCGCGCTGGTGTCGGGGATGTCCGTGAAATCCTCACCGTCCGACGAGACGGCCAGCGAACCGGCGTAATCGCACCGCGAGTCGTCCTCATGCTTGATCCAGATCGAAACCGAGGTGAGCTGGCGCTCCGACGCGCGCATGCCTTCGCCCAAGTCCCACACGGTCGCGCCGGCGAACCAGCCGTGGTCCTCCGCCGGCGAATTGGAATTCTTCGCGTCGGTGAGGCCGGGGCGGGTTTTCTTGCTGCCCTCCCGCCTGCCTTTGATTTTGCCCTCCCGGCCATTCAACGAGTCGGATGCGGACTGGTTGAGCGGCACGTTGGTTTGCGTGCTGATCATGACTGGATTTGTGTCGCCCTGGCGCTCCGACGCTTCACTCGCTTCACCGAAGATGACGCGCCGGATGTTGCGCAACGCGATTCGTTGCTCCGCGCCATCGGAACCGGTCACCGCCACGCCGTCAGCCTTCAACACCACTCCGCCGTCCAGACGTTTTCCATCCATTGTCGTGACGCGCCCCGCGTGCAGCGATACCGCGAACACGGCGAACAATCCGAATGCTTTGGCGGCGATGGTCACGGCAATGGCTTAACTGACGGCGCGGCGCGAAACAAATTCACTGCCGCCCAGATAGAACCGCAGTGGCCGGTCGGCGGCGAGCGTGATGCCGATGCGCGTCGTCGTCACCAGCGGGCCAAGTTTCCGGCGAACCCGTTTCCAATCAGGGTTGGTCGCGATGAAGACCGGCGAACCGGCGGCGCACAAATGCGCGCCGTCCAGGGCGCGGTCAATCGCCAGCGCCTCGCAGAACTTCGCCGGGCCGTTGGTGAGGTCGCGCGGCTTTGTCACCGGGCGGTTGGCGCGCATGGAATTTTCGCCAAGTGTCGGCTCAATCGCCCGCACCAGCACGGCCTCGGCGACTCCCGCCGCGCCACACACCGCGTTGAAGCAGTAATGATTGCCGTAGATGAAATAGACATACGCCCGGCCCGGCGGCCCGAACATGGCGCGATTGCGTGGCGTCTCGCGGCGATAGCCGTGACACGCTGGATCGTCCGCCAGGTAGGCCTCGGTCTCGACAATGACACCGCCGCATGGGCCGGCGGGCGTTTGGCGGACGAGGATGTGACCGAGCAGTTTCGAGGCGACGACTTTGGCGGAGGGTTCGAAAAAGGAAGCAGGCAACGGCGTGAAATCCATACGGACACCCACCGGTTGTCAGAAACCGGCGGTCTTGATGGCAGCCTGAAGTTTGTCCAGAAAGAGATTCGGCGCACAACCCAGTATCACCACACCCGCCGCCAGCAGGACGATGGCGAACTGCGTCACCCAACCGCACGCGACGGCGGGCGCACCATCCGGAGCGGGCGCGACGTAAATTTGCTTGAGCACTTGCAGGTAGTAGTAAAGCGACACGGCGCTCATGGCGATGGCGAGGATGACCAGCCAGAGCAGGCCGAGGTTTTTCGCCGCACCGACCGCCGCGGTGAACAAGTAGAATTTCCCGAAGAAGCCGGCCAGCGGTGGAATTCCGGCGAGCGAGAGCATGAAAATCATCATGCAGAACGACAGCACCGGCGCACGTTTGCTCAAGCCGGCGAAGTTGCCGAAAGATTCGCCGCCGGTCTTTTCCTGCACGACGGCCACGACGCCGAACGCGCCGATGGTCGTCAGGCCGTACGTGACCACGTAGTAAATCAGCGAGGCGATGCCGTGCTGGCCGTGCGGCTTCGCACCGTCCGCCAGCACGCCCAGCAGCATGTAGCCGGCGTGCGCGATGGCGGAGTAGGCGAGCAGGCGCTTGACGCTGGTCTGCACGATGGCCACGAGATTGCCCAAGACGACGGAGAGCGCGGCGATGACGGCCAGGAGCGGAACCCAGCCCTGCGCGAACGCGCGCCACGCGCCGCTGCCTTCCGCGCCGGCGAACCCAAGTACCATCACTTTCGCCAGGATGAAGAAGCTGGCGACCTTTGATCCGGAGGCGATGAATGCCGCGCTGGGCGTGGGCGCGCCTTGATAGGCGTCCGGTGCCCACAGGTGAAACGGAACGGCGGCGACCTTGAAGCCGAAACCGATGACGACCATCACCAGCGCGACGACGAGGAGCGGGTCAAGTTTGTGGGCCGCCAGCTTGGCGGCGATTTGCGGGAGGTTCAACGAACCGGTCATGCCGTAAAGCAAACTCAGACCGAACAACATGAACGCCGCCGCCATCCCACCGAACAGGAAATATTTCAGCGCCGCCTCCGCCGACTGGAGGTTTTGCCGGTTGAACGCGGTCATGATGTAGAGCGACAGGCTCAGGAGTTCGAGCGCGACGAAGATCATCAGGATGTTCTCCGCGCTCACCAGGAACATCATCCCCACCGTCGCCAGCACCAGCAGCGCGAAGTATTCGCCGACATGCTCGGTGAATTTGGACTCGATGGAAATGAGCGCCGTGAACACCGTCAGCACCAGGATGGCCTGCTTGATGAGTTGCGTGAGCGGGTCAATGACGAGCATCCCGTCGGCGTACTTGCTCGGCTGGCCGGTTTGCGAAAGCCAGTAAACCGCGACGAGACAGCCGAGGCTGGTGAGGACGGCGGCCGTGAGCATCCGAGTGCGCACCGGGCGCTGGCGCATCTCCAGCAGGTCCACCATCAGCACCGCAAAGGCGGTGAGCGTGACGATGATTTCCGGCACGGCCAAGACGAACAGGTCGGCGTAACTCATGGCGTGCCTCCCTTCACGAGCGGCGCCATCAACGGCGAGTTCAGCGCGGGCACAATCAAATCCAGCAGCAGGCGCGGGTGGAGTCCGATGATGAGCGTCGCCGCCAGCAGCATCGCGGCGCCAAACCGTTCCGGCACGGTGATGGGTTCCAGCGGATGCTCGTCGTCTGACTCAGGCAACGGCGCGGCTTGTGCCGCCTTGCCAGAGTAAAACGATTGTTGAATCGTGCGAATCATGTAGGCCACGCCGACGAGGATTCCGAAGCCAGTCAGCACCGCCAGCGTCGGGAACGCCTTCCACGCGCCGATGAGCACCTGCAACTCGGCGACGAACCCGCTGAAGCCCGGCATCCCCATCGAAGCCAGCCCCGCCACCACGAACGTCACCGCCGCGAACGGCAGCGCCTGGTTCAATCGCATCGGTTCCAACTCCGCCAGCACGCGCGTGTGCGTGCGGTCGTACACCATGCGCCCGACCACCGCGAACAGCAGCCCCGCGATGACGCCGTGAGAAAACATTTGCAGCACCGCGCCGCTCAGACCGATGGTGGTCATCGTCATCAATCCCAGCAGCACGAAACCCATGTGGCTCACGCTCGAATAACCGATGACGAACTTAAAATCCTTCTGCACGAGCGCCACCATCGCGCCATAGACGATGCCGATCACCGCCAGCACCGCGAACACGTCGCGCCATGCCGCCAGGCCGAGCGGGAACAACGTCATCGCCACGCGCAGGCAGCCGTACGCGCCGAGTTTCATCACCACGCCGGCCAGCAACATCGAGGCGGCCGTAGGCGCGGCGACGTGGCCGGTCGGCGCCCAGGTGTGGAATGGCCACATGCCCGCGAGTATGGCAAACCCGGTGAAGACGAGCGGGAAGGCCCAGTATTGGAATTGCGCCGGGAACGGGAACTTCGCCAACTCGACCAGTTCAAACGTCTTCGCCCCCGCGACCACATACGCCGCGATCAACCCGACGAGCACCATCGCGCTGCCGACGAACGAGTAGAGTGCCAACTTCATCGCGCCGTATTCGCGGTTGGTCGAACCCCAGATGGCGATGAGGAAATACTTCGGGATAATCGCCAGTTCGTAGAACACGAACAGCGTGAACAAATCAAAGCTGAGGAACACGCCGTACACGCCGCCGATGAGCGCGAGATAAAACGCGAAGAACTCCTTCACGCGTGTCTGGACGTTCCACGAAAACAAAATGCCCGCCACCGCCGCGACGCCCGTCAACAATACCAGCACGAGGCTGATGCCGTCCGCCGCGAGGTGGTAGTTGATACCGAGCGAGGGAATCCACGGCAGCTTCACGACGGGCACCAGCCCCGCGGCCGGCTGGTGCTGAAACGCGCCCAGCAACGCGATGAAGAGGCCGGCCACAGCCGTCAGCAAGGCGATGGTCCGCGCGCCGCGCCGGTTTTCCGCCGGCATAGCCAGCAGCACGGCGACCCCGATGAAAGAAATGTAAATGGTCCAGGCGAGCATGGTCATTCGGCGATTACTGCCGGCGCAAATAGTGAACCATTCAGTCCGTGCTTGAGGCAACCGGCCCGTGTGGTAGGCTGTCGCCGTATGGCATACCTGACGATGGAAGCGGAAATTGACCACGGACGCATTATTCCCAAAGAACCGGGCAAATTACCCGCGACCGGAAAGGCGCTGCTGACTGTGCTCGAAGCGCCGGAGCGGAAGCCGGATTGGAACAAGGTGATGAGCCTGCTCGGCACGATGCAGAACAAGGTGGACGGCCTGGCATACGAACGCGAGGTCCGCGCGGAGTGGGACGAACGCGAACGCACGCAGCGGGGCGACCACTGATGCGCCGGCTCCTCGACACCAACGCGGTCATTGACGCCTTCGCCGGCAAGCCGGACGCCGTAAACGCGTTGACCCAGGCGCGGGCGGCGGGCGTCGAATGGGTCGGCTATTCTTCCATGACCCGGCTGGAGATTCTCGGATTTGCGGGCTTGAGCGTGGACGACGACCGGGGATTGCGCGATCTGCTGGCCGAATTTTGCGAGGTGCAAATCACCCCCGCCGTGATTGACGAGGCGATTGGCATCCGCAAGTCCGTTCGCATCAAAATACCTGACGCCATCATTGCGGCGACCGCCCTGGTTCACCAAGCCGAGGTAATCACGCGGAACACTGCGGACTTCAAACGCGTTCCCGGCTTGATGGTCATTGATCTGGCAAAGTTGTAGCGCGCCGGACTTCTCAGAGCACGTCGCGCTGACCGAATTCGATTGGGCGTTCTTTGCGTCCATTTGGATTAAAACTTCAACCCCTCCACCATCCGCAGCACCGTGCCGTTGATGACGCTGATGGCGATTTGCGGACAAACGCCGAGCAGCAGCATCAGCGCGAGGGCTGGCAACGCAATCAAGGCTTCGGCGTAGGTCAGGTCGGCGAAGCCTTCCCATTTCGGCGTCAGCGGGCCGCTGAAGACACGCTGCAAGATCGTCAGCAGGAAAATCGCGGTGACGAGCAGGCCGAGCGCGGAAAGCGCGGTGGCCCAACCCGCCAGCGGGAACGCGCCCTTGAAGATCAGAAATTCACCGACGAATCCGCTCAGTCCCGGCAAGCCGAGCGACGCGAAGAGCGCGATGCCCATCAAGCCGCAGAACACCGGCGCAACTTTGCGCAGCCCGCCGAAATCGTTCAGCCCGCGCAAGCCGCCGCTCCGCTGTTCGATGAGGCCCACGAAGTAGAACAGCGCCGACGCGCTGATGCCGTGGTTGAACATTTGCAGCACCACGCCGTTGAGCGCGGCGGCTTTCTCGGTCGCCCAGTTGGCTTCGCCGCCGGTGATTTGCGCGGCGGCGAAGATGCCGAGCAGACAGTAGCCGAGGTGGTTGATCGAGGAGTAGGCGATCATCCGCTTAAGATCGCGCTGCGCGAACGCGGCGCACGCGCTCAACACGATGGTCGCCACCGCCAGCCACAGCAGCGGCGTGAGCACCTGGCGCATCTGCTCCGGGAAAATCGGCAGCAGCAGCCGCAGGAAACCATACACGCCCATCTTTGACATCGCGCCGGTGAGCACCATCGTGACGCCCGTGGGCGCCTCGGCATACGCGCCCGGCAGCCAGGTGTGGAACGGCACCAGCGGCACCTTCACCGCGAAGCCAAGAAATGCGCCGCCGAAGATGAGCAGCGCGAGCGTTTCCTTCGAGAGGCCGTACCATTTCAACTTCACCGCGAACAGCGACGCCAGTTCGCCGCTGCGGCCCAGTTCCGCCAGCCGCATGAAATCAAACGTGCCGCTGGCCAGATACACCGCGACGAACGAGAGCAGCATCGTCACGCTCCCCACGAACGTGTAGATGAAAAACTGCGTCGCGGCCTTCACCCGGTCCGGTCCGCCCCAGAGTTTGATCAGGAAGTAAGCGGGCACCAGACTCAGTTCCCAATAGATGAACCAGTGGAAAAAGTTCAGCGCCGTGAACGCGCCGAACAGTCCCGCTTCCAGGAACAGGAAGAAGGCGATGAAGCTTTTGACGTTCTCGTTGATCCGCCAGGACGCCAGCAGTCCGAAGGGCACCAACAGCGCCGAGAGCAGCACCATGAGGACGCTCAACCCGTCCACGCCGACGAAGTATTCGGCGCCCATGCTGGGAATCCATTGGTGGCGCTCGATGAACTGAAGGCCGGTGGCGGTGGGATCAAACTTGCCCCACAGCACCAGAGCCAGCAGCAGCGAGAGCAGGCTGGTGCCCAGCCCAAAGCCACGCGCCAGCGCCTTGCGCTCCGGCTCCAGCCCGGCCACGAGCACCGCGCCCAGCAGCGGGGTGAGTGTCAGTATCGTGAGCAGAGGCAGGGTCGTCATGCGCGGCAACCCCAGATGAACATTAGCGCGCCGACGGTCAACGCCAGCGCCAGCACGCGCAGGTAGCGTTGCACCTGGCCGTTTTGCCAGAGTGACAGCAGCCGCGCGGAGAAGCGCACGGAGCCGCACCCCTTGTCGAAGCCGAGATTCACCACAAATTCGTCCGTCAGCCGGTTCAACCACGACAGGCCGAGCACCAGATACGACGCGGCCAGCACGCAACTGTTCCAGACCACGTCGTCGAGCCAGCGGCTGGCGCGGGCGCACCAGGCGTTGAAGCGCACCACAGTCGCTTCATAGAGTTCATCCACGAAGAATTTTTTGCGCAGCAGCGCGAAGATGTCCGGCTGAAGTTTCTCCAATGCATCGAGTTCATCAGCCCCAGCCACGGGCTTGCGTCCATAAAGCCACCAGCCCAACCCGATGCCGGCGGCGACGATCACGGATGAGGCGAGCATCACCAGCAGCACGTCCACGTTCACCTTCGTGACCACTCCGACGTGGCCGAGATGTCCGCTCAGATAATCGTGGAACCACGGCCAGGCGGGCGTGCCGATGGCGCTCAGAAGCACCGCGCACCCCGCGAGCACGACGAGAGGAATGGTCATGACCGGCGGACTTTCGTGCGGAGCCTGAGCATGAGCCGACTCGCCGGCGGCGCGATGTTTGCCGAAGAACACGTAACACACCTGCCGCGTCATGTAGAAGGCCGTGAGCAACGCGCCGAGAATTCCCATGTAGAACGGCCCGCGTGAGACGGGCCAGCCAAACGCGCTGTGCAGAATTTCGTCCTTGCTCCAGAAGCCGGAGAAGAACAGCGGCACGCCGCACAACGCCATCATGCCGACAGCGTAGGTCACGAACGTCACCGGCATGAACTTGCGCAGCCCGCCCATGCGCCGGATGTCCTGCTCCTCGTGGCAGCCGTGAATGACGGAGCCGGAGCCGAGGAACAGCAGCGCCTTGAAGAACGCGTGCGTGATCAGATGGAACATGCCCACCGCCACACCGCCGACGCCCAGGCCCATCATCATGTAACCGAGTTGCGAGACGGTGGAGTAGGCGAGGATGCGTTTGATATCCGTCTGCGCCACGGCGATCAGTGCGGCGAACAGGGCGGTGATGGCACCAATCCACGTCACCACCGTAAGTGCCGTCGTGTGCGGCGCGTGGGTGCCTCCCATTTCCGCCCCGCCTGCCATGAGTGGATACACTCGCGCCACGAGAAACACACCCGCTGCCACCATCGTCGCCGCATGGATGAGCGCGCTGACGGGCGTGGGGCCTTCCATCGCGTCAGGGAGCCAGACGTGCAACGGCACCTGGCCGCTCTTGCCCATCGCACCGCAGAAAATCAGGAGCGCCACCGCCGTGCTTACCGCCATGCCGCCGAGGGTGGTTTGCGCCACAAGCTTTGTGAGCGCGGAGCTTTCGAGACAGCCGTTCCCGCCGTCGTAGAACAGCAGCGTGCCCGTCTCCGCGTAAAGCCAGACCATGCCGATGAAGAATCCGATGTCGCCGATGCGCGTGGTGATGAACGCCTTCTTGGCCGCCGCCGCCGCGCTCGGCTTGTGATACCAGAACCCGATGAGGAGGTACGACGCCAGCCCCACCAGTTCCCACGACATGAAGAGCAGCAGCAGATTGTTGGCGATGATGATCCCCAGCATCGCCGCCGCGAACAGCGACAGGAAACAGAAGAACCGCGTGAAGTTTTCGTCGTGCGCCATGTAACCGACGCTGAAGATGAAGATGAGCGTCCCGACGAACGTGACCATCACCAACATGCACGCCGTCAGCGGGTCGAGCACCCAGCCAAGTTTGAGCGTCCCGGCGCCCATTTGGAACCAATCGAAGTTATGCGCCTCGCGGAAAAGTTCCCCGTGACCGAGCGTGGTGACAAACGCCGCGCACGACAGGAAGAACGCCAGCACCATCGAGCCAATGGCCAGCGACGCCGCGAAGCCGCGATGCCGCTGCTTCGCCAGCGCGCTCAACCCCGCCGCCAACAGCGGCAGCGCGGGGATTAGCCAGAGGTTTTGAACGAGCCAGCGCATCCCTTTAGCCCTTCATTGAATCGATCTGGTCGAGGTTGCTGGTTTTGTAATGGCGGTAGATGGCGATGATGAGCGCGAGGCCCACGGCCGCTTCCGCCGCGGCGATGCCGATGGAGAAAATCACGAACATCAAGCCCGTCAGGTGTTCCGGGTGCGGCTGGAAGCGCCAGAAGGCGATGAAGTTCAAGTTCGCCGCGTTGAGCATCAGTTCGATGCCGATGAGCACCATGATGGCATTGCGCCGCGTCAGCGCGCCGGCCAGGCCGATGGCGAACAGCAGGGCGCTGAGAAGGAGGTAATGGTGGAGCGGGGTCATTTCCGTTTCTCCTGCATCGCGATGATCACCGCGCCGATCATCGCGGCGGTGAGCAGCAGGGCGATGACTTCCAGCGGCAGGACGTATTTGTCCGGCTGCATGAGCTGATGGCCGATTTGTTTCACCGTCACGTCCGGCGGTGGCGTGGTCCATTGGGGGAGCGCGCGGCTGGTGAGAATGGCCAGCGCCAGACTGCCGAACGTCGCCACCGCCACGCCGATGCCCACCAGCCAGGACGCCGAGACGATGGGCACTGTCGGCGCGGTGTCGCTGCCGCGCGTGAGCAGGATGGCGAAGACGATGAGGATGGCGACGGCCCCGACGTACACGAGGATTTGCGCGAAGCCCACGAACTGCGCGTCCAGTTGCAGGTAAAGCGCCGCCAGGCCGACGAGCGTGATCGTGAGGCACAGCGCGCAGTGAACCAGATTGCGCAGCGACATGGCGGCAACGGCGCTGGCGAGCGTCACGGCGGCAACGATGGCGAAGGGCAGGGTCATGCGAAAATGGCGAATGGCGAATGACAAATGGCGAATGACATCGGCGTCGTTCGTTCAGTCCGCATAGCGGTAAACACGTTTGTTACGCCGCGGTTCCATCGCCCGGCCCAATAGCGCGTAGGGCACGGCCAGCAGCGCGCCGCACAGCACCCAGCGCGCGACCACTCCGCCGGGCAGCGACCACTCCGCCGAGAACCGCCACACGCCCGCGACGACAATGTTGATGAGCGCCATCGGCAGCATGAATTTCCACGCGAAGTTCATCAGTTGATCCGTGCGCAGGCGAGGCAGCGTGCCACGCACCCAGATGAACACGGCGATGAGCGCGCCCAGTTTCACGAAGAACCACCCCCACGACGGGAACCACGTCAGCCACGGCAGTGGCGCGTGCCAGCCGCCGAGGAACAGCGTGATGCCCAGCCCGCTCACCGCGAACAGCCCGAAGTATTCCCCCATGAAGAACAGCGCATACTTGAAGCCCGAGTATTCCACCAGGTGGCCCGCGATGATTTCCGATTCCGCCTCGGGGATGTCGAACGGCGTGCGGTTGGACTCGGCGCTTGCGGCGACCATGAACAGTACAAACCCCGCCAGCCCCCACGGCGTGAACAGATGCCAGTTGGGCACGAAGCCAAACGCGTAGCCCCCCTGCCCTTCCACGATGCGCTCCAGCGACAACGACCCGGTCATCATCACCACCGTGATCGCCGAGATCACGAGCGGCAGTTCGTAGCTGACCATCTGCGCGATGGCCCGCATCGCGCCGAGCATCGAGTATTTGTTCCGGCTGGACCAACCGGCCATGAACACCGCCAGCTCCGTCGCCGCTCCCACGGCGAAGAAGAACAGCACCCCCGCGTCGAGCGACAGCGGGGCCATGTTGCGACCGTAGGGGATGACCGACAGCGCCAGCATCACGGGCACGAGCAGCGCCAGCGGCGCGAGGAAATGCACCACGCGATCGGCGGCCCGCGGCACGATGTCCTCCTTGGTGAGCATCTTCAACCCGTCGGCGATGGGCTGGCCCAGGCCGAACAGGCGCAGCTTGGTGAACGGCAGTCCCACGCGGTTGGGGCCGTAGCGATTCTGGATTCGCCCCAACCCCTTGCGCTCCATGATCGTGGTGAGCGCAAACAGGGACGCAAACACCAGGATGAGCGGCGAGATGGACAGCAGGATGGACACGAGCGGTTGCCACGCCTCCGGGATGAATCCCAGCCCTAGCACCCAGTGCTTGAACGTGACAAAGATTTGATCAAGTGAGTCCGTCATGAGCCAAGTCGTCGCAATAATGAGCGCGGAGTGTGGCGGGCACTTTGATGCGGATCAACCCCCAAGGTGAGGATTGCCGGACGCGCCCGCAGGTCGGCGTCGTCCGTGGCGTCGGCGGGTGGCGGCGGAATCATTCAGGCAGGTGTCGGGGCGGCTGCCGGTGACGGGGGGACCGCCGCTTTCGCCTTCGCTTCAGCGGCGGCTTTGGCTTTGGCCTCCGCGTCGGCTTTCGCCTTGGCTTCGGCTTTGGCCTTGTCGGCGGCAAGACGCGCGTCCACTTCGGCGGCTTCGGTGGGGTGGATCTTGCGATAATGCTCGTTGGACTTGGCCAGTTCGTTCTTGTTGAACAGCAGCCCGCCGAACCGGTCCGTGCGGCTCAACTCGAACTCCGTGTCCATCTTGATCGCTTCGAACGGGCACACCTCCACGCAAATCTGGCAGCTCATGCACACCGAGATGTCGATGTCGAACGTCGCCGGGTAGAACTGCGGCTTGCCGGTGTGGTCGGGCTTCTTGTCCGTGCTCTTGACGATGAAGATGCACTGGGGTGGACATTCCTTCTCGCAAATCTGGCACGCCACGCAGCGCAGGCCGGCGTGCGGATCGCTCGTGTCGAAGACGAGAAAGGGAAACTGCCGCGCCGCCTCCTTCGCGGGGAGGCGTTCTTCGGGATACTGCACGGTCGTCAGCCGCGCCTCATCGGTGTAACTGCCGACGAAGTTGCGCGCCGTTTCCGCCATGCCTTTGATGATGCCACTGCCGAGCACGGGCGGAACCTTACAGGCAAGGGCGCAGACGTGACAAGCCTGACCACGCAATACAGAACCCGACAATCCTCCTCGATCCAGATATCGAGCGACTCGCTTTCTGTGATGCCGTCGGCGCACGGCTGTGGCTTTCATGTTTGTCGAGGCGAACTTTCCGGTCGCAGGCGAGCGAATGCGATGAACAGGAACTAAACCAAGCGCAGTTGAGCTATGGTGAAAGCCGGTCGGTCAGCCTGTTCACTCACCAGGCACCGGATGTTCATTCTGTGGTTCCGTCGCTCCCGGCGGAAAAATCATGCCGGATGCGGACGAGGCGGAACTGATCGCCGACGAGCATGAGCGTGTCCCACCAGTCGGCGTCCTCGTAGCGATAGCGGAGCTGGAGTCCGCGCACGGCGCGGGTGGCGAGAAGTTCGCGGGCCTGGGCGAGCGTGACGCTCGCGGTGTCGGGGACGTGGCCGCGCGCGGCGAACTTGGGAATGATCTCCGTAATCTGCGTGCAGGCTTCGATGTCGCGGAATAGTTGCTCGACTTGCGCGGCGTCGAGCAGCGTCATGTTGAGGTCGGGCAGTTTCAGCGGCGCCTCCTCGGGCGGCGGCGGGATGGGTTCTTCCGGTTTCATGTTGTGGTGGACGTCGGTGGTGGACCGGTGAAGCGCGGAGTGCGTCGGCGTGGAAGGACAAGCACGGCGTTGGTCGGTGCCGGGCAGACGTCGTGGCAGACGCCACAGCCGGTGCAGAAGTCGGTCACGACCATAGGCATTCCCTTGTCCACCTTCATCGCGCCGGGCACGGGACAGCGCTCGGAGCAAACGGTGCAAAACGAAGTGTAGGCGAGGCAGAAGCGGCCCTGGATGACGGCGACCTGCTCTTGCGGTTCCGCGGAAGGAACGGGCGAACCCGGCTTGCTGATGGCTGTAGAGACCACGGCCTTGGTCGCTTCGGCGGGACCGCGCAGCGAGCGCCCGAAGAGCGAGAACAGGCCGCGTCTGGAGAGGCCTGAGCTCATTTGACCGCGGAGGAGAAGACGTGTTGATCCAGGCCCGCGTCGGGGACATGGCACTGTACGCACGACTGGCGATCGGGATGCGGGGTGCGCAGGCCGAAGAGTCCGCCCGGGCCGTGGCAGCTCAGGCAATCGCTGCGCATGAGCGTGCTGTGGGGAATCGTCGGCGGAGCGAGCGGCCAGGCGCGACTGCCTTTCAGCGGTGGTGTCACGCTGGTGAACTGGTTTGCCGCGAGTGGCGCGAGCAACGCGGTTTCGCTGGCGGGAAGCCCGGTGCCGCCGGACGGCACGTGACATTGGGTGCAGCTCGAGTACTGAGCGTGGCTGATCTTCGAGGCAATCTTGTCTTTGATCGCCAATCCCGGCCCGTGGCAGGCAAGACACGCGGCGGAGGAATCCTGCGCGATGGGATGCGGCACGACCGGCGGCGCGCCGTCGAACGCGCGGCGCGCGGCGCGTTCGGTCAGGGCGACGGCGCGCTCGGCTTCGGTGGCGTTGGTGAGCGCGGCGAGATTGGAAGGAGGTTGGGCGAGATGGGCGACGTGGTTCTGCCAATGCCCGTTGGCTCCGTCTCGCAGCCAGTCTTGTTTGGCGTAGGAGATCGCGACGGGCACGGAGTTCGTTGCCAGAACGGCGCCGCGCTCCGAGTCTGCCGTCACGAGCGACACGGGGCGGGTCATGCTGATCTGCGAACCGGTCTGGCGCAGGCCCATGAAGTAGCCGCTGACGGACGCGGTGAGCAGGATGGCGCCGAAGAGCCACGCGCCTTTCTGATACAACTTGGGATCGGGAAGGTTCACAGGCTTTTTTCCACGGACGATGCGCGGAAGGTTTCCGCCTGGCTCACCTTGCCCACCGTGGCGGCGCACTTCTTGTAATCCGGCTCCTTCGAGATGGGATCAACCTCTCCGAGCGTCAGGTCATTGACCAGCAGGCGCTGATCGAAGAACGGGATGAAGAGGGAGCCGCGCGGCACTTTGGCCCGGCCATCAATCCAGACGGGCAGCTTCAATTCGCCGCGCCGCGTTTTCACGACGATCGTCTCGCCGTTCGCGATGCCGCGCTCGGCGGCGTCCTCGGAATGCATTTCGACGTAGGCATGCGGCATCGCGCCGCTCAGTTGCGGAATGCGCATCGTCATCGTGCCCGTGTGCCAGTGCTCCAGCACACGGCCGGTGCAGAGCCAGAACGGATACTCGGCGTCCGGCTCCTCGGCGGCCTTCTCGTAAGGCGCGAACCAGATCTGCGCTTTGTCGTCCTTCGTCGTCGAGTGATAGAACTGAATCTCCGCGCCCTTCTTCACGTAGGAGTCGTCGAACTCGGAGAAGCGAAACTTCGTCTCGCGCCACGCGCCGTTGGCCTGCTGCACGACGGGCCAGCGCAGGCCGCGAGCCTTCACGTATTCGTCGTAAGGCGCGAGGTCCTTGTGCTTGTAGCGGCTGAACGGGCGATATTCCTCGAAGAGCGCCTTGTCTACGTTCACGTCGTAGTAATGCTTCCAATCCCACGCGGGCACTTCGGCACCGGCATCGTTCTTGATCGTGAAGAGGAACTTGCCGTCCTTGTCCTTCAAGCCGGGATGGCCGAACTCAAAGAGCTTTCGCGCAACGGCAATCGTCTGCCAGCAATCGTCGCGCGCGTCGCCCGGCGGGTTCACCATCTTGAACCACTGCTGCGTGCGGCGCTCGGAGTTGCCATACATGCCGTTCTTCTCGACCCACATCGCCGAGGGCAACACGAGGTCGGCCAGTTCCGTGGTCGCGGTCTGATAGACGTCGGAGACGATGAGGAACTTGTCTTCCAAACCGCGTTTCGCCTTGAAGAGCTTGTGGAGGTTCGGCAGCGATTGGCCGGGGTTCGTCACCTGCACCCAGAGCGTGCCGATGTCGCCGCCCTTCGCGGTAGGCGTGCAGAATTTCTCGAACATCAAGACAGTGTGATGGCCCATCTTTGGATTGATGCGGCCCTCGGGCAGGTTCCAGAACTTCTCGGATTCCTTGCGATGCTCGGGATTCGCGACGAGCCGTCCGCCGGGCAGGAAATGGCACATCGTGCCGACCTCGCGCGCGGTGCCGCACGCGCTGGGCTGGCCGGTCAGCGACGTCGGCGCGTCGCCGGGTTTGCCGAAATGGCCGCTGAGCAAGTGAATGCCGTGGCAGAGACGATTCGCATTCGTGCCGCGCGAATGCTGGTTGAAACCCATGCACCAGACGCTGGTGATGCGAATGTCTTTTCGCCCGAACAAATCGCCGAGCAGCCGGATCTTCGCCGCCGGCACGCCGGAAATCTTTTCGACGTGCTCGGGCGTGTAGGGTTCGTGCGCGGCTTTGTAGGCGTCGAACGTCATCGCGTCGCCGATCAGCGGTGCTGTGGGTGTGGCCGTCGGATCCTTTGGTGCCTGGCGGAAGTTGCAGAAGCGCTCGACGAACTTCGCGTCGTAGGTGCCGTTCTTGATCAGCAGATGCGCGATGCCGTTCATGATGGCGAGATCGCTCTGCGGTTTGAATTCGAGGTAATGGTCCGCGAACTCCGTCGTGCGCGTGCGGCGCGTGCCGATGTCGATGATGGTCACCTTCTCGCCGCGCGAACGGCGGTCGATCACGCGGCTGAACAGCACCGGGTGCATCTCGGCCATGTTGTTGCCCCACATGATGAGCACGTCGCACTTGTCGAGGTCATCGTAGCAACCGGCCGGTTCATCGACGCCGAAGGTCGAGAGATAACCCGTGACCGCGCTGGCCATGCAGAGGCGGGCGTTCGGGTCGATGTGGTTGTTCGAGAGCCCACCCTTCATCAGCTTGTTCGCGGCGTAGCCTTCCGGGATCGTCCACTGCCCCGAGCCGTAGATCGCGAACTTGTCGGGCGCAGCCATCACGCGTTTGGCGATGGTCTCGATGGCTTCGTCCCATGAAATGGGTTCGAGCTTCCCGTTCTTGCGCAACAGCGGCGTGGTGAGCCGGTCCTTGCCGTAGAGCGCAAGTCCGACGTGGTAGCCCTTCACGCAGAGCAGGCCCTTGTTCACCTCGGCCAGTTGATCGCCTTGAATGGCGACGACCTTGCCGTCCTTCACGCCGACGCGGACGTGACAGCCGGTGCCGCAGAAGCGGCAGGGCGCCTTGTCCCATGCGATGCCATCGGTGCCGGCCGTGGCGGTGGATTGAGCGGAAGTCGCCGCGCCAGCGCGGGTGGCGGCCACAGCGCTGGCGGTGGCGAGGGCGGAGAGTTTGAGGAATTCACGTCGTTGCATAGGCATCAATCGTTGAGGGCTGAGACCGGAGGGGCGGGAAATTTTTCCACAGATTCAGGAAGACCACCGATGATTTTTTCCATCAGCGGTTGCTCTGAATCTGCGGGAATCAAATCGGGTTCCTCGAAGTTCACGGACACGACATCCACGTATTCCACGCCGGGCAGGGCATGAAGCCAGTCGTGCAGGTCGCGGCTTGCCGCGTCGTCGCACGCCTCCATCGCCGCGGGAAGCCAGCGGTCGTTGCGCGCGCCGGGCGTGAACTCGGGTCGCGCGCTCACCTGCGCGATGGCTTGCGCCGCGAGTGCTGCGTCCGTGCTGAGGGTGATGACGAGTCCGCTGGTGATCATGTCAGGAAGCGAGGGGTTGCGAGGCGCTCTGTTTTGCGCCCGCCTTCACGGCGAGCGGCGAGCGGCGGAAGACGTTGATCGCGATCTTGATGGCCAGCGTATAAATCATCAGGCCCAACGCCCAAATGCCGGCCATGATTTTCCATTCGATCAGGCTGGGAGTGTATTCCACCACCTCGTGCAGAACCGAGGGCACGAAGCCTGGGATGACCATGCCCATGCCTTTCTCAATCCAGATTCCGATGAAGGCCAGCACGCACGCGACGTTCAGCATCCAGGCGCGGCTGAAGACTTTCGGGTTGAGCAGCAGCACGGCAGCGGTGACGGTCATGGCGACGGAGGACCAAATCCACGGCACGAGCGCGTTGTGTCCGTGGATGCCGAAGTAGAGGTAGTGCGCCGCCGAGGTGTGCGTGCCGCCGGTGTAGAATTCCACGAACACTTCCGAGACGACCATCAGCAGGTTGATGAGGATGGTGACGCGCATGATGTTCACGAGCGTGCGAATGGGGCCGTCGCCGAACGTTCGC
>JANNEF010000052.1:0-1726 GCA_031378375.1 Verrucomicrobiota bacterium
CGTCTGTCCACCATCCATGGAAATCTCAAATTGGACTTGCGAGCCGAACGAGTGGGTTTGCGAGCCGCCCGGAGGTGGCGGCGGCTGGGATTGGGTGAAACGGTTGTGAGACACGTTTCGGATGATGATTCCCGCCGCGTACGCAGCATGGAAATCATCCGGACTGACGTATTCGTCGCCCAGTGGCGGCAGGTTTGGCGACGGCTCGGGCACTTCGGGTGCGTTGCAAACCAACTCAACCCGCGCCGGACTTTGGGCGGGTGCCCAGTTCTGGCCGCCGTCCAAACTGACTTCCACGAAGATGTCGAAGAAGCTGCCGATGCGCAGCAGGTCGAAATCAGGATCACCAATCGGCGCCGCCTGAATGGACACACTGCCGCGCGACGGTTTGGTCGGGCTTTCACGAATCATCACCGTTGTCGTGCCCATCGGGATGGTGGCGTTCAACGCCAACATTTCGGTGTCATACAGCCCGCTGTTAGGGGAGCCAACGTGTTCCACCTCCACCACCACCGCCGCCGGAGTACGAACCGGTTGGAACGTCTGGCCGCCGTCGCGCGAAACCATCATGTCCAGTTGCGAATCGAACTGGTGAACCTGAGTCGCTCCCGGAGCCGGCGGCAACTGCGACGGCGTGAAGAAGCTGTGGCGCACGTCTTTGATGACGATGCCTTGCGCGGTGAGGATGTGGAACTGCGCCGGAGAAATGTATTTGTCGTTCGGCGGCGGGAGTAGCCTGGTGGGCGCCTTGATGGGCGTGACCAACGCCACGTCCGGGCGCAGTTCGACTTGCGCGGCTTCCTGCGCGGGGGACCAGTTCGCCCCGCCATCGAGGCTGATTTCCGTAAAGATGTCGAAGAAGCTGTCAATAATGTAGCCGCCTTCGACCTGGCGAACCGTGGTCTGGCCGGTTGATACCTTCGTGGGACTTTCCCGGAGCATAACACCCGCAGGCAGGCTGCCGCCGGCGATGTCTAATTGCAGCATCTCGGTGTCAAACGTCTGCGTGCCAATCGAAGGAGCGGTACCGGGCGGCAGATTGACGGCTTGCGGGCTGACCCGCACGGTGCAGTTGGCCGGAGCCGAAACTTTTTGGAAAGTCACACCACCGTCGGTGGAGTGTTCGAGTTCAACCACTGAGCCGAACTGGTGCTCCTGCGGCTGACCGTTGGGCGGAGGCGGCGGCAAGCCACCGGTAAAGCGGCGATGCTTGATATCGCGGATGATGATGCCGTTCGCGTAGAGTTGGTGCCACAGCGCCGGGCTGATGTAAACGCCGTTGGGCGGCGGCAGTACCGGCGTCGGGAAGAAGCCCGGCTTCAGTCGGCGCACGGTGATCTTAAAGGCACAACTGGCGGCGTTGCCCTGGGCATCACTCGCCGTGCAAGTCACCGTCGAGGTACCGATTGGGAAGGGGCTGCCGGACGCCGGATTACACGCCACGTTGAACGGCCCGCAATTGCCCACGACCGTGGGCGCGGGATAATTGACCACGGCAGCCGGGTTGGGCGTCGTCACGGTGATGCTGGCGGGACAACTAATGCTGATGTCGCACTGCACCGGTGCCGGCACGAGTCCCATGTGAACCGGCCCCGTCGTCGCCGGCGACCAGTTTGCGCCGCCGTCCAAGCTGACTTCCGTGAAGATGTCGAAGAAGCTGCTGATGTAATCCCAGATTCCTGTCGCCGGGTCATTGACCATTCGGATGCTCGTCCGGCCCAGCGAC
>JANNEF010000065.1:0-14008 GCA_031378375.1 Verrucomicrobiota bacterium
GCGCGGTGCGCGTCGCGAAACTCGACCGTGAACTTCCGGGGATTGAGCGTGCGAAACTTCGACATGCTTTACAGACAGCACTCCCCCGGCTGCCATTCACCCGCCGGGTGATTATTCAACCACGTCGCTAATGTTTGGGGCGGCGGCGGAACGCGGGCGGGCAACTTATTCGCTGGGCAAACTTTCGCCGGCTTGGTATCTCACCGCGCATAATTTTACTGCACCGCCCGAACCGACACTCACATTCATGACCACTCCGCGCATCGGCATCATCGGAGGCAGCGGCCTCTATCACATCGAAGGGTTCACCCGCCAGAAATGGGTGCGGGTCAAGACGCCCTTCGGCCCGCCCTCGGACGAGTTGCTCACCGGTGAACTGGCCGGGCGCGAAGTCGTCTTCCTGCCCCGCCACGGGCGCGGCCATCGCATCCTGCCCGGCGAGTTGAACCATCGCGCCAATCTCTGGGCGATGAAGAAGCTCGGCGTCGCCTGGATTCTCAGCGTGAGCGCCGTCGGTTCCTTGCAGGCGAAATACAAACCGTGCGACATCGTGCTGGTGGATCAGTTTCTCGACCGCACCAAGCGCAGCTTCGAGCACACGTTCTTCGGGCGCGGCATCGTGGCGCACATCGCGTTTGCCGATCCGATTTGCAAGGAGTTGCGCCGGTTGTTCCTCCAGAGCGCCCGCGCCTGCAAAGCGCGCGTCCACGACGGCGGCACCTACGTGAACATGGAAGGCCCCGCGTTCAGCACCCGCGCCGAATCGCTCACGAACCACCGGCTCGGCTACGACGTCATCGGCATGACCAATCTCGGCGAAGCCAAGTGCGCCCGCGAAGCCGAGATCGCCTACGCCACCATGGCGATGGTGACGGACTATGATTGTTGGAAGGTGGACGAAGCCCATGTGACTGTCGAGATGGTGATCGCCAACCTCACGCGCAACGCCGCGCAGGCCAAGGCCATCCTCGCGCATGTCCTGCCGCGGATTCCAGCGCGGCCCGGCTGGCCCTGCCACGACGCCTTGCGCAACGCGATCATGACCGACAAGAAGTTGTGGCCGGCGAAGACGAAGGCAGAGTTGAAGCCGTTGTTGGAAAAATATCTTTGACCCTCCGTCCGGGTCCGCCCCTGATGCCGGGGATCGTCCTGCGGGCTAATTGAAGGTGACTTTCTCCGGCATGGAAGTCGCCGCCTCCACTTCCTCGCCCGCGCGGGAGAACGCCAGGTAAAGGAACGCGAACACGTTCGTGACCGGCAGCAGGAGGCACAGCCCCGTCAGGGCGCTCTTGCCCCGCGCGTGCGCGATTTTGAAACACCACATCACCGCCACCACCAAGTTGACCAGCGGCACGAGGGACAACACGAACCACCACGCCGGCATTCCGGCCGCGCGCAGCAGTGGAAAAAGCTGCAACACCGGCACCCACACCAGCGGCCCCGGCGCATTGCCCGTCTTCTGGCAGATCAACATGCAGCAGTAGCAATGAAACAGGTAAAGCACCCCCAGCAACAAACCCACGCCGATGATGCCTTGCCTGCCCAGACGCTGCATGCCCCCGGCCAGTTCACCGGCCATTTTTTCCTGCATCTCGCGCATTTCCGGCGGCACCTCCAGCTTCGACAGCACGCCCTCCGGCGGCGGCGGTGCCGGCGGCGGCGCGACTTCCAGCCCCAGTTGTTTGGCTGTTTCGGTCGCGAGGTCTTTGATTTTGACGTTTGAAAAACCCCGCGCGTGCCGGAAGAAAACATCCGTCCCCGTCTTGCTCGTCACGGTCACATTCGTGAAGGTGTCCACGCCCACCGTCAGCGTTTCAAAATGTTCCTCCGCGCGGAGCGATGGCCCGAACGCCAGCAAGACCAACGCGAAGAAGCCAGAGCAAAGGCGCAACATGACTCGGTATTAATCGGCCCGGCTGGGCGCGAACGACTGTTCCCGCCCGCCGCCATGCCGCCGATGGCAAACCGCTATTCCCGGCAAAATATTCATCCGGAACTTGGTTAGCAAAAGGCGGGCCGTGGGTTCTGAGAGTTCAAAGGCGGTCGGTTTCCGCGCGGGAAAACTATCCAAGACTCATCACTTCCAGAGCGATCCAACCACGCCATTCCTCATGTTTCATGGCATCCGGACGACAAAACCGGCGCCCCTTCCAGAGCCAGCCGCGCCGGAACAAGCGCAAACCTTGGTTTTCAGATTGAACTTTGGGGTTGCCGCCTTACGCTTCGGCCCATGGCTCGGAAGGATTCTGCGGGCGCGGCGCAACCGCGCGGCTTCAGTGACATCATCGGCATCGTGCTTATCGCACTGGGGCTGCTGCTGTTGCTGGCGCAGCTTTCGTTCGACCGCTATGACCTCGCGGCCAACAAGGTGCCGTCCAACCAGACCATTCACAATTGGGTCGGCACCGCCGGCGCGCACGGGGCGAACGTGCTCTTCCAGGCCTTCGGCGCGGGCGCGTTTGTGCTGCCCATATTGTTGCTGGTGTTTGGAGCGGGCTACCTGTTCGAATTCTTCGCCTATCTGCAGCGGCGGCGGATTTGGGCGACGGTGCTGTTCTTCGCGTGCCTGGGGTTCTTCGATCTTTATTCCAGTTTCTTCGAAACGCTCCGCGTCAACATCAACGCGCCCGGAGCCGGCGGCTACGCCGGCAAGGTGATGAACGACCTTGTGTTCGGCCACCTCGGCAAGCCCGGCGCGACCATCATCTACGCGACGTTTTATCTCATCAGCCTCATCTTCCTCACCAACTTCCGCCTCGGTGACTGGCTGCGCGCCTTCATCAAGCGCGAACCGCTGGCCGAGGCGGCGGAAGCCCCGCCCGGCGACGACTGGACACCCGAGGAAAAAGCCCTCGCCAAGCGCGCGAAGGACTTGGAGAAGCAGGCCCGGAAACTCCAGGATCAGGTGGAAAAATCCTCCGGCCTCGGCGCGGACCTCAAGCCCGTGCCCGCGCCCACCGTGCGCGATCTCAGCGTGCCGCCCGCTCGCGCCATTGGCAAGACCACCAAGCCCAAATCACCCGAACCCGAAGTGGAGCCCAGCGGAGTGGAAGGCGAGGTGATTCCCGCTAGGGAAATTGCCGCCGCCAAAACCGACGACATCCTCGGCAAGTCCCGCGAACCAGCCGGCAAGGTTTCCCAAACCACGGACTCCCCCGCCCTGCCCGACACGGAGAAACTCGAACCCGCCGGCGCGCCTGCCGAACCTGTCAGCGTCACCGACAACTCCGGCTCCCGCTTCCGCCGCCCGCTGCCGCGCAAGCCCAAACCCATCGCCGTCGCCGCCGCGCCCGCCATCGGCAATTACCAGTTGCCGACGATGGATTTCTTTCAATACCCCGACCAGAGCGTCAAGCCGACGGAGTCGAAGGAGGAGTTGATGGCCAACGCGCGGCTCATGCAGCAGACCCTCGCGCAGTTCGACATCGAAGTTTCCCTCGGCGACATCACCAAAGGCCCGACCATCACGCGCTACGAGTTGCACCCCGCGCCGGGCGTGAAGATGGAAAAAATCACCGGCCTCAACAACAACATCGCCGCCGCCCTCAAGGCCGAACGCATCCACATCCTCGCGCCCGTGCCCGGCAAAAGCTCCGTCGGCGTCGAAGTCCCCAACCTCGTCAAGACCAAGGTCATCATGCGCGACCTGCTCGAATCCGACGAATGGAACAAGTCCAAGGCGCGCATCCCGCTGGCGCTGGGCAAGGACGTTTACGGCCACCCCATCGTCGCCGACCTCGCGGACATGCCGCACCTGCTCATCGCCGGCAGCACCGGCTCCGGCAAATCCGTTTGCATCAACGCCATCATCGCCTCGCTGCTCTACAAGTTCCCGCCCGACCAGCTTCGCTTCGTGATGATTGATCCCAAGGTCGTCGAGTTGCAGCAATACAACGCGCTGCCCCACCTCGTCGTGCCCGTCGTCAACGACCCGAAGAAAGTCATCCTCGCGCTGCGCTGGGTCATCAACGAGATGGAGAAGCGTTACCAAATCTTCGCCAAGGTCGGCGTGCGCAACATCAAATCCTTCAACGAACGGCTCAAGGGCAAATCCCTGCCGCCGCCCGAACCCGAGCTGCCGCTCATGGCCAAGCGCGAAAAAATCGAAGCCGGCGCCGACGGTTTCGCTGTCGAAGTGGACGAGGAAATCGTGGTGCCGCGCGATGACGACATCGTCATCCCGGACAAGCTCAGTTACATCGTCGTCATCATTGACGAGCTGGCGGATCTAATGTTGGTCGCCCCCGCCGATGTCGAGATGGCCATCGCCCGCATCACGCAGATGGCCCGCGCCGCCGGCATCCATTGCATCGTGGCCACGCAACGGCCCTCGGTGGATGTCATCACCGGCGTCATCAAGGCGAACATCCCGGCGCGTATCGCCTTCCAGGTGGCCGCGCGGGTGGACTCGCGCACGATTCTCGACGCGATGGGCGCGGACAAACTCCTCGGCAAGGGCGACATGCTTTACCTGCCGCCCGGCTCGGCAAGACTCATCCGCGCCCAGGGCGCGCTCATCACCGACCAGGAAATCCAGAGCATCGTGGACTCCATCGCCAAGCAGGGCAAACCGAGCTATGAAGTGGAAATCCACCAGCAACTCCAGAAGCCCGTGAGCAGCCTCGACGGCAACAGCGGCTGCAACGAGGACGAGGAGATGATCGAACAGTGCATCGAGGTCATCCGCAGCGAGCAGAAGGCCAGCGTGTCCCTGCTCCAACGGCGGCTCAAACTCGGCTACGGCCGCGCCGCGCGCATCATGGATGAGTTGGAGAACCGCGGCATCGTCGGCCCCAGCAATGGCGCGGAGCCGCGCGACATCCTGATCGATCTGGACGGCGGTGGCGCGGATGGCGGCGGGCAGCAGGCGGTGTGAGTTGTTCGTGGTTGCGCTTGCCGGTGATGTGGGCGCAGCCGGACACTTGTTTTGCTCCAAACGCTGGCTTTCAAATCTGCGGCCTTGGTGTTAACCTCACTGCCGTGAAGACCATTCAGCCCGGCCTTTTGGAAAAAGCGGTCGAACGACTGAAGACTGAATTTCAGCCCGAACAAATCTGGCTGTTCGGCTCGCACGCCTGGGGACAGCCCCACGACGGCAGCGATGTTGACCTGCTTGTCGTCGTGCCGCACAGCGACGAACCGCCGATTCGCCGCGCGCAACGCGCTCATCGCTGTCTGCGCGGCCTGCGGATGCCCAAAGACGTGCTGGTGGAAACCCGGCAGGAAGTGGAACGCGTCAAGGAACTCAAAACCTCCCTCGAAAACGCCATCCTGAGCCGGGGCCGGAGACTGTATGGCTGACGCGCCCGTCCCTGACGCGAAGGCGTGGATGATCAAAGCCTGGCGCGACCTGGAAACCGCGCGACGCGCGGCGGACGGCGAACCACCTTTCTACGACGTGGCGGTTTACCACTGCCAGCAAGCGGCGGAAAAAGCGGTCAAGGCATTTCTCGTCCATCACGGCAAACCTTACGAAAAGACCCACGACATCGAAGTGCTGGTTGACCTGGCAAGCGACGTTACTCCCGCTTTCAGCCGGTTGGCCGACGCCGCTGATTCGCTGACTCCCTACGCCAGCCGGTTTCGTTATCCCAACGCCACCTTCGCCATCGAACCACAGCCCGCCGAATACACGGAAGCTCTACAACACGCTCAAGCCATTTACGATTTCGTGCTGCACCTGCTCCCGACGAACGCGCGACCGTGAACGGTGGCGCCGAAAATCTCGGCTTGCAAATCATCCGCGTGCGCGGAAGATAGCGTTGTAACCGACAGTAGTAACGACGTAACCATCCAGCAACCGAATCCACAGCCATGAATCTGCAACGTATTTTTTTAATCGCGGCCTCCGCGCTGACCCTGAGTTTTGCCGCCTCCGCGCAAACCATTTCCTATCCCGGCGGCACCATCAGCCAGAATTTTGACGGCATGGGCGCCACCGGCACCAACACGCCTTCGGGCTGGTTCGTCGCCAGTAACAACGTCGCCAATGGCACCATCGCCTACGGCACGAACGTCACCGTCAACGCCGGCGCCACCGGGCCAGGGGCCGCCATCCGCGGCTACAACCTCGGCACGAGCAACGCCACCGACCGTGCGCTGGGCACCGGTCCGACTGGCGTCAACCGCTACATGGAGGCGCGCATCCGCAACAACGCCGGCCAGAGCCTCCACGCCATCACCGTCGCCTACGAGGGCGAGGAGTGGCGCACGGGTTCTTCCACCACGACGACGAACACTCTCGTTTTGGAATACAGCGCTGACGGCACGAACTACACTGCCATGGGCGGAAACTTCAACTTCATCCAGCCAACCTTGACGCCCGTCAGCGTCGCGCTGGATGGCAATGCCGCCGCCAACCGCGTGACGGGCATTGGCGGCACCTACACGCTGCCGACGGCGGCGGCACCCAACAGCACCGTTTTCCTGCGCTGGTTCGATTTCAATGATGGCGGCACCGATCCGTTGCTGGGCGTTGACGAGTTCTCCTTCTCCGCCACGCTCACCAACGAGCCGCCCACCATCGCCCTCACCAGCCCCACCAACGGCCAGACGTTCCTCTTCTCGGCGAACGTGCCCGTCGCCGCCGCCGGCAGCGGCACGATCACGAACGTCGCATTTTTCGTGGACGGCAATCAGGTCACCATGGACGCCACCGCGCCGTACACGGGCACGCTCCCGTTCACCTCGCTGCCCATCGGAACGCGCACGCTGGTCGCGGTGGCGCTGGATGGCGCGGGCAACCCCACCACCTCCGCGTCCGTGACAATCGAGATCATCGCCGACCAACCGCCCACCATCACCATCACCAACACTTTCAGCGGGGCAGTCACCGGCCCCGTGTTCCCGGTCGGTTCATCCATCACCGTGCAGGCATCCGTGACGGATGACGTGGCGGTCACCAACGTGGACTGGTACGTGGACAACGTGTTCCACATCCGGCGCACGGCGCAGCCGTTCTCCTTCGTGTATAATGACTCGCTGGCGGGCATCCATGGCATCCACGGTATCGCCACCGATCGCGCCGGTGTTCCCGCAACTTCGGCAACGCTCATGGTCACCGTGACGAACCCGCCGGGCAACTACACCCTGCTCGTCACGAACGGCTCGGATTGGAAATATTTCGCGACCAGCAACGAACCGGCGGTGGACGGTTCAAGTCTCGCGTGGTTTCAGTCCGATTACGACGACGCCGGCTGGAGCAACGGACTGGCCGAGTTGGGCGGCGGCGATGCCGCAGAGTACCCGGAAACGACCGTGATCCCCATCGGCCCCACGGGCAACCGCTTCCGCGCGGTCTATTTCCGCAAGGTCTTCCAGGTGGATGAGGCGAGTCTCTTCGCCAACCTCGTAATCAACCTGCTGCGGGACGACGGCGCGGTCGTTTACATCAACGGCACCGCAGTGATGACCAATAACATTCCCAGCGCCGCCACCAACGCCGTGGTTTATTCCACGGCCGCAGCCGCCGCCGCCGATGACGGCACCATCTATCAGGTGCTTAACATCAATCCCGCCATCCTCGCGAACGGCCCCAACACCGTGGCGGTCGAGGTGCATCAACAAAACGCCACGTCCTCCGACGTGAGCTTTGACCTGATGCTCTGGGGCGAAGAAGCGACGCTGCCCTTTGTGGCCATCACCAGTCCGGCGGGCGGTGCCTCCTTCATCGAAAGCACACCGGTGACCGTCAACGTCAACGCCACCACCTTTGTTACCAACGTAAACTTCCTGGTGGACGGCGTGTCCGCTGGCGACGACGGCACGCGTCCGTTCTCGCTGGCGCTTTCCAACCTCGCCGTGGGCAGCCGCACGCTGACCGCCGTCGGTGCGGATCAGTTCGGCAACAATGCCACCTCGGCGCCGGTGACAATCACCATCACCGCCAATCAACTGCCGGTCATCGCCATCACCAACGTCGTCAACGGCACCAACACCAGCCTCACATACCTGGTCGGCACGTCGCTGACCTGCCAGTATTCCGTGAGCGATGACCTGGGCGTGACCAACGTGGACTTCCTCGTGGACGGCGCGCTCCACCTGCGCAAAGCCAGCGGCTTCGGCACGTTGATCGTCAACGACACGCTCGCCGGCGTCCACACCCTCCAGGCCGTGGCCACGGACACGCTGGGGGCGAGCACCGCCTCGGCGATTGTCACCGTCACCATCACGAATCCGCCGCTGTCCCTGCTGCTCACCAACGGCGCGGATTGGCGCTACAACGACGACGGCGTAACTCAAGCCGTGGACTGGGTGACGCTGACGTTCGACGATTCGAGCTGGAGCAACGGCCTGGCCGAACTCGGCTTCGGCGACATCGCCCAGAACAATCCCGAGCGCACGCTCGTCCGCCGCAATTCCGGCCTGGCGACGAACAACGTCATCTACTACTTCCGCAAAATCATCGAAGTGGCTGACCCGTCCATTTACACCAACCTCGTCGTGAGCCTGCTGCGCGATGACGGCGGGCGCGTTTTTCTCAACGGCAACGCTGTCTTCACGTCACCAGGCACCTATCCACCCACGGGCGCGGTTGCGGACGACGGCACGGTGTATTTCAGCGCGAACGTCAATCCGACCAACCTCGTGGCCGGCTCGAACATCGTGGCGGTGGAAATCCGCCAGGACAACGCCGGTTCCAGCGACATCAGTTTCGACCTGATGATATGGGGTGCCGAAGACTTGAGCGGGCCGGAATTGTTCATCACGACGGATGGCATCAACGTGACCGTCACCTGGACCGGCAGCGGCTACAAGCTCCAGCAGAACACCGACCCCGGCGAACCAACGACCTGGGTGGACGTGGCCGGCGATCCGCAGAACCTCCATCAAGTCGTCCTGCCGCCGGGCGATCCCATCTTGTTCTACCGCCTGAAGAGCGTGCCGTAACGGTACTGCGATTCATCGTAAAACGCTTCAACGCCCCGTCCGCCGAGCGCGGTCGGGGCATTTGCTTTTCCCAAGAGCCTGCTTGGAAATGGGGTGGTGCGGCAGGCACCCCCGCCTGCCTGGGTCCGGCGGGCACCTCGCCCGTCGCGCTTTCTGCGGGCGAGGCGCCCGCTGGACTTTCGCTGGCGAGGGCGCCAGCGCCACTTTCCGAGCAGCCCCTACGGCTGCGCGTAACTGACGAGCCGGATGTTCCGTCGTTGAATCACCTGCTGCACCCGCTCGCTGGTAAACGCCCGCGTCACAGCGGCGCGGTCGGCAGCGACGTTTTCGTAACCGCGATGACCGAAGGCGCGCAGTTCGGGCGTGTCGAAACCAGGATGCTCCACCAGCAGCCATTGGCCGGGTTCAAGTTTTTCCAGCAAGGTTACGAGATTGTTCTCCCGCTCGCCCGGATCCTTGCCACCAAAACCACGCGCGTTTTTCAAACGATCGCTTTCCAGACGCAGCCCATACTCATCGGCCAGCTTCTTGACGAGCGCCTTCAATTCCGGTGTGGCGGTCGCGGCGCCCATGTGCGCGGAAACATGGCTGACGCGCGGCAGGTGGCGGCGGGCCAGCTCGATTTGCGCGCGCAACTCGCGCTCCACTTCGTCCAGCTTCGGCGGCGACTGGAGGAAGCCGGTGCGCGGCGGAAAATCCTGGCGCTGGCTGGTCATCGGGAAAAAGTAACCATTCTCGTCCGCGAGGCTCGGCGCGTGGGTGAGTGGACGCCACTTGCACCGCTCCCATTCGCTCGTCAGGCACAGATGCACACCCGCGTCGAGGCCGGGATTTTCCTTGAGCAACCGCACCGCATCCAGGAACCACGCGCCCGGCACGATGACTTCGACGGAGCGCACGATGCCGGAGCGGTAACTCTGGATGCACGCCTCGTTGATGGATTGCGCCACGCCCATGTCGTCGCCGCGCACGAGGAGTTTGATTTCCGCGTCGGCCGCCTGCGCGTGGAGGCCGTCCGGCGGGGCTGTGAGAACAAAAAATAAAGTGACCAGCCACGAGAACCGGGCGCGCGAAGAAGGAGTAGTCATACGGCGGCGAAACATAACGACTCGCACCGACCGCTGGCGAGCCTTGGTTGGCACATCCGGCGGGATTGGCGTTGCCTGCGGCGGGGGCGCGTCCTATAACTGCGCCGCTTGCAATCCGTGTCCCTGCCAACGATGGAAGCAGACCGAACAATCGGACGCCGCCGGGAGGCGCTGGTCTCCCACGAATTCAGATGCACCCCCCTGACGTCGGCGGTCACGAGGTTCGGAGCGTTATTCGCAGCGCTGCTGTTGGGCTGCGTCACGCTCGCGGCGGCACCGGCGCGGTTCGATGTGTTCGATGTCTTCATCGGTTACGATGGCGTGGTGCCGGAGGGAAGCTGGTTCCCCGTGGTTTGCGAGATAGAAAACAAGGGACCGGGCTTCAACGCGACGTTTGAACTCTCGCCCAAGGGCCAGGGCCAATCGCGCGAGCTGCCGCTGGAGTTGCCCACGGGCACGCGCAAGCGGTTCGTCATGCCCGTGTTCTCCGGGCATCGTTACTCGCCGGGCTGGGAGGCGCGATTGTTGGATGAGCGCGGGCGGTTGCGCGCGGAAGCGCTGGTGCGGCCGGTGCGCAAACAAAAGGTGTGGCAGATGCCGCTGCTCGGCGCGGTGTGCCGCACGACGGCGGGCAAGCCGGTGTTCCCCGAAGCGAAAAACAAGAGCGGCGACTTGCAACTCGAATGCGCGCGGCTCCAGCCGGAGTTGTTCCCGGACAGCCCGCTGGCGCTCGAAGGGCTGGATACGATTTATCTGAACACGGAGCTGGCGCTGGAGGACAAGTTCCGCGAGCCGCAGGTGAAGGCGCTCATCGCGTGGCTGCACGGCGGGGGGCATTTGATCGTGGGCGTCGAGCAACTCACGCACATCAATGGTACGCCGTGGTTGCGCGGGTTGTTGCCGTGCGATCTCACGGGCATGACGAGCGCGCCGGCGCACGGCGCGTTGGATGGCTGGCTGCGGAGCGCGCGGCGTTTCGATGGCCGGGATTATGTCTTCGGTGAACCGCAGGCACCCGCGCCACCGCCAGCGCCCGCGGTGCCGCTGGTGCAGACAAACAAATCCAAACGTCCGCCGCCCAAGCCCGTGACTGCGCCGCCCGGTCCCATCGTGAATCCCTACGCGTCGCTGCCCGCCGATGCGGCGTTCGAGTCCGCGCCGCTGCAAATCGCCACCGGCGTGCTGCGGGACGGGCGCGCGTTGATTGGGACGGGAGACGCGCCGCTCGTCATCACGGCGCGGCGGGGTCGCGGTCAGATCACGGTGCTCACGTTCAGCCCGGAGCGGGAGCCGTTTGTGTCCTGGAAGAATCGCCCGCACTTTTGGGCGAAGCTGACCGGGGTGCCGCCGGAGATTCTGGTGGCCGAGCAGCACAATCGCTACGGCAGTCAGAGCATTGATGGCGTGTTCGGGGCGATGATTGACAGCAAGCAGGTACGCAAGCTGCCCGTGGGCTGGCTGCTGCTCTTGCTGGTGGGCTACCTCGCGGTCATCGGGCCGCTGGACCAGTATTGGTTGAAGAAAATTGGAAAGCAGATGTTCACCTGGGTGACATTCCCGGTGTATGTCGCTTTTTTTTCAGGGTTGATCTACGTCATCGGCTACAAGCTGCGCGCCGGGGAGAGCGAGTGGAACGAGTTGCACATCGTGGACGTGGTGCCGTTCGGCGAACGTGCGGACTGGCGGGGGCGGAGTTACGCCTCGATTTATTCGCCGGTGAACGCGCGGTATCAACTGGAGAGCGACCTGACCTACGCGGCGTTGCGCGGGGAGTTCCTCGGCAATTTGGGCGGCGGGGGCGACGCCAGCCGCGCGCGAATCGCGCAGCGCGGGAATAATTTCGTGGCGGAGATTTCCGTGCCGGTGTGGACGAGCCAGCTTTACGTGAACGACTGGTGGCGGCAGGGGCCGCTGCCGCTGGGAGTCGCCGTGAGCGCCAGCAGGACCGGCCTGAGCGTGACGGTGGATAACAAGCTGGAAACCAAATTGACAGACGCGAGGCTGGTCATCGGCGGCCAGGTGATCGCGCTGGGCGAAGTGCCGGCGGGGATGAGCCGGACGTTTGATGTGGCGAAGACCGGGGAGACGTTGAAAAATTTCGTGCAGACCAACGCCAAGAATTTTCAACAGGCGGTGAACCAGCGGCAGCAGGCGTTCGGCGAGAACCGGACGTTCATCGAGAACGCCGTGCCCGCGACCATGGCCGCGTCGTTCATCTCGCAGTATGATTCGCGCGTGAACCAGCCCGGCGCGTATAATCCCGGCAGTTTCATCACGCCGCCGGGCTTTGACTTGACGCCGCTCATGGAGCGCGGGGACGCGGTGCTGCTGGCGTGGGCCGCGGACTACGCGCCGGTGAAGGGAATCAACCGTTTCACCGCCCGGCGCAGCCATCGGGACACGCTGCTGCGAGTGGCCACGACTGTGAAATGAGGTATGAGTAAAAAACCGCGCGATTTTCCGATTGCATCCTTCATCCCTCACAATTCATCCCTCATCCTTTCGGCTTCATCCCTCCTCATTTGTTGATTTTTTATGGACACTGCCCCTCCCATCCCCGCCGTTCAAACCATCGGCCTCACGCGCACCTACGGCACGATGACGGCCCTGAGCGCGCTCGACCTCACGGTGAACAAGGGCGACCTGTTCGGCTTCATCGGCTCCAACGGCGCGGGCAAGACGACCACGCTGCGCATCCTCGCCACGTTTCTCGCGCCCACCGCCGGCACCGCCCGCGTGCTCGGCCACGACGTGGTGCGCGACGCCGACGCCGTGCGGCATGTCATCGGTTACATGCCGGATTTCTTCGGCGTGTACAAGGACATGGAGGTGACCGAGTATCTGGATTTCTTCGGCGCGTGTTACAAGATCGCCACCGCGCAGCGCGAGAAGACCGTGAGCGACGTGCTGGAACTGGTGGGCCTGAGCGAGAAAAAGGGCGCGCTCATCGGCGCACTGTCGCGCGGGATGCAACAGCGCCTCGGCCTGGCGCGGGTGCTGATTCACGACCCGCAACTGCTCCTCCTGGACGAGCCGGCGAGCGGCCTGGACCCGCGCGCGCGCATCGAGATGATGGCGATTCTTCAGGAACTTCAGCGCCTGGGCAAAACGATCATCATCTCATCACACATCCTGAGTGAGTTGCAGACGCTGTGCAATCGCGTGGCGATCATCGAGAAGGGGAAATTGATTTACAGCGGTCCCGTGCAGGGCGTGCGCGATCAACTGGCGACCGGGCGCGTCGTCTGGGTGCGCGTGGCGAGCGACCCGGAGCGCGCGCTGGAACTGTTGCGCGCGCGCCCGGAGGTGACGGAGGCCGCGCCGGTGGACGGCCAGTTGAAGATCACCCTGGCCAGCCACGACACCGATCACAGTGTCATCGCGGAGACGCTCGTCCACGGCGGCGCGAGGCTGATCGAGTTGCGCGAGGATGAACTGGGCCTGGAGGAAGTTTTCCTGCGCGTGACGCGGGGGGAAACTCAGTGAGGGGGGAAGTTGAGAGCGTTTGAGTTGATGGTTGATAGCCACCAAACGAGTCCGCGCGATTTTCACCATCAACCATCAACTCCCCAACCATCAACTTCCCATGACCTTCCTGCCCATCGTTGAGCGCGAGTTGCGCGCCGAGGCGCGGCAGCCCTTCACCCACTGGCTGCGCGTTTTGGGCGCGGCGGCGGCGTTGGCAGCACTCTTCCTGACGGTGCTCAGGGGGGAGGGGACTTTCTTCGGCAGCGGCGCGGGTATTCCCCTGGGGCGGGGCAATTCCCTGGACACCATCGGCGCGGTGCTGTTTGGGAATCTGAACGCGGCCCTGTTTGCCGCGATCTGGGTGCTGGTGCCGGTACTCACCGCCGATTGCATCAGCCGCGAACGTCGGGAGGGGACGCTGGGATTGTTGTTCCTCACGCCCCTGACGGCGCGCGACATCATCATTGGCAAAAGCCTCGTCCACGGGTTGCGCGCCTTGACGCTGTTGCTGACGATGCTGCCGACCCTCGCGCTGCCGTTGCTGCTGGGGGGAGTGAGCCTGA
>JANNEF010000084.1:0-7097 GCA_031378375.1 Verrucomicrobiota bacterium
TCCGGGAGGTTCGGTGTGGAGGCGGCGGGTGACGAGGTCCGCCTCACCGCAACGATCTAATTTTGCTCGGGGTCTGGCCATGCCCAAAGGCTATCCCCGCCGCTTAACTTCTACCAGCCAATTAACGTAGTTGGTATTACACCAGCCCCAAATCAGTCGCACGCGAGGCGGAAGAACCGGTATGACGCGCCAGTCGCGAAGGACACCGGCGACTCGACGCCCAGTTCGAACCACGGACCGTCCAGAGTCTCCGCACCCAGGAGCCGGTAAGAGGCGGCGGACCACGCCAACGCCGCGCCGTCGGGCGTGAGGGCGATGCTCAACTCCGCCTCGGGCGCGCACGCGAGGGTGCGCTGTAGTTCCGTGATGCCCCAGTCCGCGCCGCCGCTGGCGATGAACTCGAAGGCGCTGTAGTAATCGGGATGCGGCGCGTCCGGGGGGAGTTCGGCCAGCACACGGAATTCATCGCCGAAGACGACTTCCGGCGGGAGGCCGGGGCCGCCGCCGGGCAGGACGAAGAAGGTTGGCGGAATCTTGCCGCGACGGCAGGACACGCCCCCGCCGAATTTGCCGAGGCCGTCGGGCCAGCCGCCCATGGTGAAGAGCGGCGCGTCGAGCGTGGCGGGGACGCCCGCGCGTTCGGCGACGAGGATGTCGTGGTCGTAAATCTGGACAAGGACAGTGGGGCTGCCGAGGTTGCTGAAGTCCGCGGAACAGTCCACGCCGAAGGAACCGGCCTTGAGCAGCAGCGCATCAAGGAACGGCGGGGGCGAGGGCCGGTTCGTCAGGGCGATGGGGCCGATGGTGCGGGTGAGCAGATATTCCTCGCCGGGGATTTCGCCGCTGTCGAAATGGGTCAGGCGCAGGTCGAACGATTCGCTGTGGCCGAGGTCCACATGCACGCCGCCGCCGTCGTCCAGCGCGACGAATTCCAGCCCTTGCACGCCGCCGTCGTCGTAAGCCTTCATGAGCGTGACGTGGCCGTCGCCCCACTTACGACCGAGGGCGGTCAAGCTCGGGTTTTCGACGAGCACTTCAGCGAGGCCCGTGGCGAGGAGATAGACGTCGATGATGGGCGGCTGGCCGGGCGAGACGGGTGGCATGATGTAAATGCGGGAGGACTTGACCGGCGTGGGGCGGGGCCGGTCCGGGCCATAGATGCAGCCGTCCCACCCCTTGCGCCCGGAGGCGGCGGGCACCACGGGGCCGTCGAATTCAATGCTTATGCCGCCGTCGAGGAGGTTGAGTTCGATAGTGACGTGGCAGTTGCTGACGCCGGGCTGCGACCCGATGATGAGAAGGGGATTCGTGGCCAGTTCGGAGGGGGTGAAGGTGAGGGAAGGCAGCAACTGGCCGTTGGTGTTCACCGCGATGGCGCAAAGGTTGTCCGGACTGCCGCCGTGGAAGGGACCTTTGACGATCACGGTCTTGTTCGTGCCGGTCTTGAGGCTGAGGATGGGGGCATTGGTCGGGTTAAGCGGGTCGCCTGCAGGCGCCGCGAGGTCAATGCTGCTGCCTTCGGGAGCGTCGAAGTCCAGCATGGTGGTGAAGCGAATGGCCTGCGCCGTGCCGGGCGTGAGCAGGATGCCGCTGGGTGTGTTGGGCAGGTTGGGATTCGGGAAGACGCAGATCGCCGGCCCGACCGGGACGCCCGGCCCGACGGGACGGATGGCCGTGGTCGCGCCGCCGACGAGGCTGAAGGGAATTCCCATGCCGGCGTGCCAGTTGCACAGCCAGCGGTTCGGCTGCGGTTTCACGGTGATGGTGAAGGTGCAGGTGGCAATGTCGCCGCAGTTGTTGGTCGCGGTGCAGATGACGGTGTTCGTGCCGAGCGGGAACGCGCTGCCCGACGGCGGCGTGCAGAGGACGGGGCCGTTGTTGCCCGACACGGTCGTCTTGTAGTAGCCGGCGGCGCTGTTGCTGCACGTCAGGAGCACCTGATTCGGCGGGCATTTAAGAGTGAGGCGACAGTTCGGGTTGCAACAGTCGAGGCGGATGTTGTCGATCCAGTAGGAGACATCGGTGCCGTTGATTTCCGACGCGAAGCCGATGGTCTGGCAGGTGTTGGTCGCGGTGAACGAGACGGCGAAGTTGTGCCAGTTGGCGTCCGCCGGGTTGGTGGGCACCGGGAGGGTGAGAATTTGCGTGCCGTCCACGAGCACCGCGAACGAAGGCACCATCTCGCCGGACCACCCATGCACCTTGCGCTGGCCGCGAATGGTGTAGCACTGGCCGGGCGTGAGGCAGCACAGCGTTTGAGAGATGGTCGGGTCGGTGGCGGGGTCGCCGAAGTTGTTGAGGAGGAAGGTGCCGCCCGGATTGCCGCCGCTGGCCTGCCAGCCCGCGCCGTTGAAGACGCCGCCTGCCGTCCAGCCTCCGCCGGTGCCGATGGCGGGCACGGGTAGATTGAAGCCGCCGTTGGTGAAGGTGCAGGAGCATGGATCGGTGCAGTCGCAGCAGCGGGCAGTGCCTGTGAGTTCGAGGCGCAGGCCGGTAGGAGTTGTGCCACCGTTGGTCACGTAGAAGGTGAGGGTGTTTGGCCCTGGCACCAGGCCGCTGGTGATATTGATCGGATGCCAGTTGGTGAAAGCCCAGCCGGCCGGCAAGGTAATGCCGGTCGGATTTCCGTTCAGGTGAATGGTGCCTGTGTCGTCCGCCGTCCAGCGGCCTGTCACGGAATAGACAGGCTTGCCGACGGGGCAGGGAGGCATGTTGAAATTCAACGTGTAACAGTACACGCCACCCGGCTCGTTATTTAATGATGGTGAGATCCCAAGCCATTGCGAGGTGGGCCCGTTCGCGAGCCAGAACAGACTGGGCTGCGTGACCACCGGCGTCGTTATGCTGACGCCCGGAGGCGCGCAGGTGAGGGCCAGTTGAGGATCCGGCGCACCCACCGGCAATGGGCCGCTTGCGCTCTGGCCGCTGAACACGGAGAACACCGTCTGCGTCGCCGTGCAGCAGCAGTCATTGAACACGTTTGTCAGTTCCGCGCGGAAGCCGGTCGGGTTGATGCCGATGTTGGCGTTGGTCACGTAGAAATCGAGGCAGTTCGTGCCGCAGAGGAAGCCGTTGGTGATGGAGACAGGGAACCAGCCGTAACCGGGAAGGTTCGGGTATTGCTGGGAGGGAACGGTGTTCCCCGTGGGCTGGCCGTTCAAATGGATCGCGCCGTGGTCGTCCACCGCCCATTGGCCGATGATGGACGCGCCGTCCGTGCAGGGCAGGTAAAAGCAGAGCCGGTAGTGATACACACCCTCCTGGCACATTGCGCCCAGGCTGGCGCCAATCCATTGCGAGTTTGCGCCGTTGGTGATCCACGGAGGCGCGGGGATGGTCGCGGGGTGAATCACCTGCGCGGGGCCGGTGCAGCCGCCAGGCGGCGCGGAGACGAGCACGTAGTTCGGGTCGAGCGTGCCGGGCGGGAGAGCATTGGTGCCGCCCATGCCGCTGTTCCAGACGTTGGTTTGCGAGACGCAACAATTGGTCGGCGCGTTCACCGTGATCGAGAAGCTGCACACGGCGGGCTGGCCGCAGGCGTTCGTCGCCGTGCAGGTCACGAACGTGATGCCGGTCGGGAAACAACCGCCCGGCGGCGGCGTGCAACCCGCGAGCGTGCCGTTGGTGACCAGCGGCACGGGATAGCTGACCGTGGCGCACATCTGGGTGCAACTCGCGGTGGCGATGAGGTTGCTCGGACAGAACATCGAGACGATGCACAAGTTGGTCTTGCACTTGCCGAAGCGGTCCGCGATCCACAGCGCGTTCAATTCATTCGTGGTGAGAATGGTGTTGAAGAGTTCGAGTTCATCCACGGCGAGTTCACCGAGCGGGAGGATGTTGTTCCAGGTCGAGCCGATCAGCACGTCCACCGTGCTGTCGATGTTCGCCAAAGGTGCGAGCGTCTGTGCCGGTTCGGTCACGCCATTGACGTGGAAGGTCACAGTGTTCGCCGTGCGGTTCACCACCACGGCGACGAAGCCCCAGGTGTTGTAGGCCACGGTTCCAACGCTCGTGTAGGTGGAGATCGCGCCGTCGCCGACCTTCAACACAACGTTTTGATTTAGCAGGCCCACCGTGTAGCCGAAGCCGGTGGTGGGGCCGGTCTGGTTGAGCTTGTCCACAATCGGATGCCAATGAATGACGCCCGTCGGAATCGGATTCACCCAGCAATCCGCGCTGAAGTCGCCCGTGCCGAAGTTCAGAAGCGGCCCGACCGCGCGACCGCGCGAGGAAAGTCCGTAGAAATAGTTCGCCCCCGCCACGTTGCCTGCCACGGCGAACGGGCTGCCCCCGTTGCCCACCGGGCCGCCGCTCTCGACGAGGGCGGTATGGCCGTTGCCGGTGGCGTCAACGAACAGCGTCGCGCCCGTGAGTTCGTCCAGCGGCCACCAGGCGACCATTCCTGGCGGCGGCGGCACGCAGCAGTCGGCCAGCAGGACGACGTTGTCCAGGCCGATGAAGGCATTGCCGCTGAATCCTTCAATCGTGATCGTGGTGCTCGGCCCGACGGCGGCGAATTGAAAGCCGTAAGTGCTCCATTGCGTGCCCAAGCCGGCCGGATTGTGCGTGAAAAATTGCGGCGGCGAACCGGTGACGGTCACGCGGACGGTGATGGGGCCGTGCAACGGCGGATCGCTTGGATTGCAACCCAGGTCGAACGAAAGGTTGTACACTTGCGCGGGAGCTGTTGTCACCGTCTGGGCCACGCCACCGTGCGGCGGTGAGTCAGTGTAGCCGCTCAGGTCGAGGAACCGGACGGCATCTGACGCCGTGGTGCCGGAGAAATTGCCGTTCTGACAGCGGGCAATCTCGTCAACGACCACCGTCCAACCGGGCATGACCATCGAACCAAGAAGAAGTTGCTCGCAGCCGCTTCCATTGACGAAGAAAGCGCCGGCCTCGAAACTTCCGTTCACCACCAGATTGTTCGTGGGGCACGGGTTGGTGACGCATCCGGTGGACGGCGCGATGACGGTGAAGTTCACCACGCACTGCGCGGAGTTGGAGGCGCAATCAAAGACCGTGACGGTGATGGGATAAACCCCGGGGCCAACGCTGGTGCCGGCGGCCGGCGTCTGCGAACAAGTGAGCGGCCCACAGGCGTCCGTGGCGCAGAAGAGGGCAATCTGGCAAAGGTCGGGAATCACATCCGCGCAATTGGTGACCGTCAGCGGGATCGGGGGGAGGCCGGCGGAGTTGGTGAGGCAACTGCAGTTCAACACCGGCGGCGTGGTGTCCACCACCGTCACGACCTGACTGCACGTCGCCACGTTCATGCAGCCGTCCGTCGCCTGCCAGGACTGCGTGATGATCTCCGGACAGGAACCGTTGGTCACGGCGCCGAGGTCGGTGATGATGACGCCGCCGGGCATGCCGACGATGGGGCAGCAGAAATTGGTCGCCGTGGGCGGGTCGAAAATCCAGGTGGTGCCGCACTCGACGGTTTTGTTCGACGCGCAGATCAGCTTGTTCGATCCCGCCGGCGCAGTCACGGTGAAGAGCAGCGCGCAAGACGCCTGGACGCCGTTCGCATCGGTGATGGTCACGGTGACGGGCCAGGCACCCGGCCCGACCGGCGTGCCGGCGGCGGGCGACTGGCTGCACGTCACCACTGGTGGTGGTTGCCCGACGACGGTGCTCTGGACGCAGTTCGTGAACTGGCACAGGTCGGGCACGAGCGCCTGGCAGGCATTGGTCATCATCACCGCCTGCGTGGCGAGGCACGAGCAGTCGAGAAAGAATTGCGCTTTCGCGGGGGTGACCACGTTCAAGGCGGCCAGCATGGTGGTCAACAGCAGGAACCATTTCGTTTTCATACGGATTTTAATTTGAACAGCCACGCACGGAGTGAAGTTGTATTGGCGCGATCCTAACATCGAACCCCGTCTCACGCCACCAAACTTATCAACGGGAAAAGGCGCGGGAATAATCCGGACGATTTTCTGACTGGGAAACGGCGGCGATGCGCGCAAGTCCGGGTCGGGCTAGTTATCGGGGACAGCGAATGATCGCTCCGCAGCGGGAGGCGGAGCGGGTTCCACGACCGGGCTTGGCTTGGGCATCTGTACGAACGACACCCACAGAAACGCGAAGAACTGGAACGCTACAGCGCATCGTTAGCACCGGCTGTCATAAATGCCAGCTTCCAGCATCGGCTCCAATCCTGTCCTCGGTGTGATCGCTTTGCGATTCCAGCGTGATCGCCAAGAACCCGTAAAGCAACAGTCCGAAGAACGGAATAAGGAGCAAGACGCTCCAGAAAAGCTTCGCCAACCAATGTCTGCGCTTGTGTCGCCACACGCGCACGATGGCAAAAAGCGCCGCCAACTCCAAGAGCGCTAGAACGATGATGGCGAACCATTTCATGTAGGGAGTGTGCGCCTAATATGTCTGTAAGTGCCAAGTTCGCCGTTCGACAAAATTCCCGCCGCCTATCCCGTGATCGTCCAGCTCGTCACGGCGCTGCACGGGCCGCGCTGGCCGGCGCTGTTCTCCCAGCAGATCGCCCAGTGCGCGGTTTTGCCCGCGTCCGCCGCGTCGAACTGCATCAGGTAAGGCGTGGCGCTGTCGGCGGCGGCTTCCGGCATGTCGGCGGGGCCGGTGGGCGCGACGCCGATTTTCAACAGCAGGATCGCGCGCTTGACGCCGGGCGGTTTGGCTTTGCTGCCGGGCGTGTTTTCATCCACCCAATGCACGATGTGGATGAGCCGCTGCGTGCTGTCAACTTTGATGATGACTGGTTTGCTCGTGGGCGCGGGCGCGGTGGTGCGCGTGCCGTCGAGCGCGGGCAGGCCCAGACCGGCGCGATGTTCGGCGGTGGTTTCGCGGCGGCCGGTGATTTCGCCGTTGAGCACGCGCCATTCGGCGGAGAGCGTCGCGCGCACCTGGCGCAGTCCCTCGTAAGCGGACGGCCCCTGGGCTTCGTAAGTGTTTTTGGCGTTGCGCTTGACGGTGTAATTCTAGTTCGCGTTCAAGGTGAGACTAACTATCCAGGGCCAGGCGCAGATGCTCCGGACGCGATCTCGATCCGAAGCCAGCCGTGGCAGGCCAGCCTCCAAAGTGCGCACCACTCCGGCCATGTCTGAAAACACCCG
>JANNEF010000085.1:0-6929 GCA_031378375.1 Verrucomicrobiota bacterium
CCAGCCTGCCTATGGGGTTTCCCGCCCCCGACGCCGCCGGGGGCATTTTGCCCTCCCAGACCGGCTGTACCCCGGCCCCACTGCGGCTAGCCGCGTTCTACTTCAGTCAGCCGTTACTCGCAGTTCGTCATCTCCAAAACACTTTATGAAACACATCGCACTCCTCCTCGCCACGTTCACCCTCGCCGCCTTTGCCGCGGACGAAGCGCCCGTCAAACCCAAGGCGCCCAAGCCGCCGCCCCCGCCGCACGACAGCGGACTCGAAGCCGCCCGGGCCGCCACCAAGAAACTCACCGCCGGCACCGGTCTCGAAGCGACGCTCTGGGCGTGCGAGCCGATGGTCGTCAATCCGTGCGACATGGACATTGATGAGCGCGGGCGCGTCTGGATCACCGAGGGCGCGAACTACCGCACCTCGATGCACAAGGACTGGGGCGTCATCCGCCCGGGCGGCGACCGCATCGTCGTCCTCGAAGACACCAATGGCGACGGCGCGGCGGACAAGGAAAGCGTCTTCTACCAGGATGAAAGCATCAACGCCGCGCTCGGCATCTGCGTGCTGGGCAACAAGGTGATCGTGTCGCTGTCGCCGAACGTGTTCGTGCTCACCGACACCGACGGCGACGGCAAGGCGGACAAGCGCGAACTGATGTTCACCGACATCAAGGGTTTTGATCATGACCACGCAGTGCATGCATTCGTGTTCGGGCCGGACGGGAAGCTCTACTTCAACTTCGGCAATGCCGGCGGGCAGTTGCGCCGCCCCTCCGAGGCGTTGAAGAACATTCCCTTGCACGGCTTGATTGACAAAACGGAGATGGCGAAGGGCGAACTGGTCGTGGATCTCGCAGGCAATCAAGTCACCGACAAAGGCAAGCCCTACCGGCAGGGCATGGTCTTCCGCTGCGACCTCGACGGGTCGAATCTGGAAGTGCTCGGTCACAACTTCCGCAACAACTACGAGGTGGCGGTGGATTCCTTCGGCACGCTCTGGCAGTCCGACAACGACGACGACGGCAACCGCGGCGTGCGCATCAACTACGTGATGGAGTTCGGCAACTACGGCTACACGGACGAGATGACCGGCGCGAGCTGGGGCGCGAACTGGAAGAAGGCCCAGGCCAAAGGCGTGCCCGAGAGCGACAAGTCTCCCTATCACTGGTATCAAACCGATCCCGGCGTGGTGCCCAATCTTCTGCACACCGGCAACGGTTCGCCCACGGGCATCGCCGTCTATGAGGGCAAGTTGCTGCCCGAAGTTTTCCGCAATCAGATGATCCATTGCGACGCCGGCCCCAAGGTCGTGCGCGCCTATCCCGTCACGAAGGACGGTGCCGGTTACAAGGCCACGACGGAAAACGTGCTGTCGAGCAGCGACAACTGGTATCGCCCGGCGGACGTTTGCACCGGCCCCGACGGCGCGGTTTACATCGCCGACTGGAACGATGCCGGCGTGGGCGGCCACAACATGGCCGACCGCAAGTTGGAGACGATGACGGGCCGGGTTTATCGCGTCGCGCCGCCGGGATTCAAATCGCAGACGCCCCAGTGGAACTTGAAGACCGCCGCCGGTTGCGTCGAGGCCTTGCAATCGCCCAACCAGGCCGCGCGTTACCTCGCCTGGACGGCGCTCCACAAGATGCAGGGCGGCGCGGAGAAGGAATTGGTGAAACTGTGGACCGGCTCCGACGCCCGCCAGCGTGCGCGCGCCATTCACCTGCTGGCCCGCATCAAAGGCAGCGAGAAGAAATACACCGAAGCCGCGTTGAAGGACGCGGACGCGGACATCCGCATCGTCGGACTGCGCCTCGCGCGCGGGTTGAAGATGGATGTGATTGCCTACGTGGAACGACTGGTGAAGGATTCCTCGCCGCAGGTCCGCCGCGAGTGCGCCATCGCGCTGCGTCACAACGTCTCCGCCGACGCGCCTGCGCTCTGGGTCGCGCTCGCGCAACAGCACGACGGCCAGGACCGCTGGTACCTCGAAGCTCTCGGCATCGCCGCGGACAAACAGGAGAACAAGTTCTTCGACGCATGGCTTGCCGTCGTGGGCGACAAATGGAACACGCCGGCGGGCCGCGACATCGTGTGGCGCTCCCGCGCGTCCAAGGCCCCCGCGTTGTTGGTGAAGCTCATCACGGACAAGAACTCGAGTTCAGCGGACAAGGATCGGTTCATGCGCTCGCTCGACTTTATCAAAGGCCCGGAGAAGGACGCAGCGTTGCTGGAGATCGCCACGAGCGGAGTGAACTAAGGCTGTGCTGAGAAGGTAGTGGGGCAGGCACCCACGCCTGCCTGCGTCCTGCGGGCGCCCCGCCCGCAGGACTTTCGCTGGCGATGGCTCCAGCGCCACTCTACGCTCGCGCGGGCATGAAGAAATACTGGCACGTCGTCAACATCGGGATTCAGAACCTCCTGGTGTATCGCGTGAACTTTCTCTTCCGCTGCCTCTTCGGCCTCATCCCGCTCACGGCCAGCATCTCGCTGTGGCGCGCAATTTACGCCGGGAAGCCGGGCGACATCGCCGGTTACTCGCTGGCGCAGATGGTTTCCTATTACCTGATGGTGACCATCGTGGACGCGCTCACTGCGGTGAACGAGGACGACTGGCAGATCGCCGCCGACATCAAGGACGGCAACATCAGCCAGTTCCTGCTCAAGCCCATTGATTATCTGACCTACCGGCTGTGCCTGTTCGGCGCGGGGCGGCTCATCTACACGGCGGTCGCCTGCGTGCCGGTGACGCTGTTCATTTTCTTTCAGCGCGAAAACTTCGTGCTGCCGCCGGACGCGACCACGTTCGCGATTTTTCTCGTGTCGGTCGCGCTGACTGGTCTGCTGCAATTTTTCCTGTCCTACACGATGGCGTTGCTGGCGTTCTGGCTCCTGGAGATTTCGACGTTGATCTTCATCCTGTTCGCGTTCGAGTACATCGCGGGCGGGCATCTGTTCCCGCTGGATATTCTGCCGCCCGCGCTCGCGAAGGCGCTGTTCCTCACGCCGTTTCCCTACATGCTGTTCTTTCCGGTGAACGTCTATCTGGGCCGCACGACGGGCGGCGCGTTGGCGCAGGGATTGTGCGTGCAACTGTGCTGGGTCGTCGCGGCGTATCTGCTGGCGCGGTTCGTGTGGGCGCGCGGCATTCGGAAGTATTCCGCCGTCGGCGGGTAGGGAGAAAGGGAACGAGATGAACGCCCGCCGCTACCTGACGATTTACACCGCGCTGTGGAAGAACTCCGTCGTGCGCGAAATGACGTTCAAGGGAAACTTCCTGCTCTGGATTCTCGTGGAGTTGCTGTGGTTCGGCCTGCAACTTTCCTACGTCACCGTCATCTACCAGCACACCGAACGCATCGGTGACTGGACGAAGTGGGAGGTGGTGCTGCTGATGGGCGCGGCGCATTTCATCCAGCAAATCTTCCAGGCGTTCTTCCAGACCAATTGCATGCAGGTCTCCGACTACGTGCGCACCGGCAAGCTCGATTTCCTGCTGTTGCTGCCGGTGAACACGCGCTTCATCGTCTCGCTGCGCCAGGTGGACCTCGGCGGCTTCGTGAACGCGGCGTCGGCGGTGGCGGTGATGGTGTATGCGCTGCGCCAACTCCACCTCGCGCCCGGAGTGGCGGCGGTGGCGGGGTTCCTGTTGCTCGCGGCGGCAAGCGTGGTGATTCACTACTCGTTGATGTTTCTGCTGGCGAGCGTGAGCTTCTGGACGGTACGGTCTCAGGGCGTCCTGTGGGGATATTACAGTCTGTTCAACATCGCGCGGCTGCCGGACGCGGCGTTTCGGGGGTTCTTCAAGGCGTTCTTCACCTTCGGCGTGCCGATGCTGCTCGTGGCGAACGTCCCGGCCAAGTTGCTCGTCGCTAAACTCGGCTCGCCCGTGGACATGGTGTTGTTGCTGGCGATGAGCGTGGTGTGCCTGGGGCTGTCGGAACTGGGCTGGCGTTACTCGCTGCGGCATTACACGAGCGCCAGTTCCTGAGCGGGCTTGCGGATTGCGATGACTGGCCGGACGCTTGCGCGGCACCTCCGCGTTCGTTATGCTCGCTGCGGTTGCGCTCGTAGCTCAGTTGGATAGAGCATCTGCCTTCTAAGCAGATGGTCGTGGGTTCGATTCCCGCCGAGCGCACCATTTCCTCCCCTTGCGGATTGCGAATCTCCCGTGGCGGTTTACGCTCACGCCCATGTTGCGTCTGGAAGATCTGGCGGAATTGGCGGGCAAGCACGGCGAAGCGATGCGTGCGCGCGTGAAGGAATTCGCGCTCGATGGGAAGCAGTTCGCCTTCAACTCGCAGCCCGCTCTCATGGGCGTCATCAACCTCTCCGCCGACTCGTGGTATCGCGAAAGCGTCTGCCTCACGACGGAGCGGGCCATCGAGCGCGGACGCATCCTGCAAGCGCAAGGCGCGGACATTGTGGACGTGGGCGCCGAATCCACGCTGGCGCACGCGGCGCACGTGGACGCTTCGGCGCAGAACGCGCAACTCGTTCCCGTGATCCGGGGAATGCGCGCGGCCGGTATTTTGGTGTCGGTCGAATCGTATCAACCGGCGGTCGCCCGCCTGTGCCTGGAGGCGGGGGCGAACATCCTCAATCTGACCGGCAACGATCCGGACGGCGAGATGTACCGGATGGTGGCCGCGCACGACGCTGCGGTCATCCTGTGTTACGTGCAAGGCCCGAACGTGCGCGCGGTGGGCGACTTCGATTTCAGCGCGGACCCGACGGCGATGATGTACGAACACTTCGCGCGCCAGATCCAAGCCGCCACGCAATGCGGCGTCGAAAAAATCCTGCTCGATCCCGGCCTGGGTTTTTACTACCGCAACCTGCGCGACAGCGCCGTGCGGGTGCGGCATCAGATGGCGGTCTTCCTGAACACCTTTCGCCTGCGAACGCTCGGCTTCCCGGTGTGCCACGCGCTGCCGCACGCCTTCGAGTATTTCGGCGACGAAGTGCGTTGCGCCGAACCGTTCTTCGCCGTGCTGGCGGCGGTGGGCAAAACGGATCTGTTCCGCACCCACGAAGTGCCGCGCGTCCGGGCCGTGCTCGATACGTTGAAGGTCGGCTGAACGTCCCGGGGCGCGGTGAAACGGCGCGGAGAAAAGTGCTTGCCAGTGTTTTCGCCGGCGACGGATAGTCGCCCCGACTTTACCGGCAGCACGATTAACAACCAATCAACACAATGAGCAACGTTCGTCTCGGCATCATCGGCATGGGCAACATGGGTCGGTTCCACGCCGACTATCTCATGAACAAGAAGGTCAGCCGCGCGGAGTTGACCGCCGTGAGCGACGCCTTTCCCGCCAATCTGGAGCGTTACCCGCAGTTGAAGACATTCGACAGCAGCGAGAAGTTGATCCGCTCCGGCGCGGTGGACGCGGTGATCATCGCCACACCGCACTTTCTGCACACGTCCATCGGCATTGATGCGCTGCAAAACGGACGGCATGTGCTGGTGGAGAAGCCCATCTCCGTTCACAAGGCGGATTGCGAGCGGCTCATCGCGGCGCATCAGAATCCGAAGCAAGTGTTCGCCGCGATGTTCCAGCAGCGCAATGAGCCGAAGTATCGCAAACTCAAAAGCCTGATTCAAAACGGTGAGCTTGGTCAAATCACGCGCGTAAGCTGGATCATCACGGACTGGTTTCGCACGGAAGCTTATTATGCGAGCGGCGGCTGGCGCGCGACGTGGAAGGGCGAGGGCGGCGGCGTGTTGCTCAACCAATGCCCGCACAACCTCGACATCATGACGTGGCTGGTGGGCCGGCCGGCGCGCGTGCGCGGCTTCTGCCAGATCGGACGGTTCCACAACATCGAGGTGGAGGACAACGTGACGGCGTATCTCGAATGGCCCAATGGCGCGACGGGCGTGTTCATCACTTCCACGGGCGAGGCACCGGGGACGAACCGCTTCGAGATTGTCGGCGAGCGGGGCAGGGTGGTGCTGGAGAACAACAAGATTACGTTCACGCGCAACGAAGTTTCGATGCTGCAATTCAGCCAGACCAGCACGGCCGGTTTCGCCAAGCCTGACGCGTGGAACATCGAGGTGCCTTACGAAAGCACCGGCGGCAACCATTGGGAGATCACGCAGAACTTCGTGGACGCCATCCTCGACGGCACGCCACTCATCGCGCCCGCCGCCGAGGGGACCAACTCGGTGGAGTTGTCCAACGCCATCCTCTATTCGTCGCTCGAAAACAAAACCATCGAGCTGCCGCTGGACGGCGACGCCTACGAACGGAAGCTCAACCAGTTGATCAAGGAATCGAAGTTCGAGAAGAAGGTGGCGGCGACCGGCGGCGAGGATTTCGCCAAATCGTTCAACCGTTGAACTTCGTTTGCTTTGGCGCACGCTGGTGAATGTGAGCCGTGGCGGGAAGACCGGGATTTGAAAACCATGCGCCGAACGACCAAGACGAATGGAAACCGCGCCGTGCAACCCCGGGCCGCACGGCGCCAGCCTGCGGAGCGGAGCGCGCGCCCGATCAGCGGCCGGCTCAATCCGCGCCTGCGCTTCCTTGGGGAATTCATTCGCGAACCGCTCACGGTGGGATCGCTCTGGCCCAGTTCGGCGGCGCTGGCGCGGTTGTTGGTGGAGAGTTCCGATTTCAGCCCTGGCGACACCGTGGTTGAACTCGGGCCGGGCACCGGCGCTTTCACCGGGTTGATCCTCGACCGCCTGCGCGAGCGCGGACGGTTGCTCGCGGTGGAAATCAACCGGAGCAACGCCGCCGTGCTGCGCCGCCGTTTCCCGCACTGCGAAGTCATCCATGATTCCGCTGATTCTAGTTCGCGTTCAAGGTGAGACTAACTATCCAGGGCCAGGCGCAGATGCTCCGGACGCGATCTCGATCCGAAGCCAGCCGTGGCAGGCCAGCCTCCAAAGTGCGCACCACTCCGGCCATGTCTGAAAACACCCG
>JANNEF010000088.1:0-11871 GCA_031378375.1 Verrucomicrobiota bacterium
GATGAGCCGGGTTTCCTGCGGGGTGAGCTGGGGACTGCTGAGGCGTTGCTTCATCCCGACTTTATTGGGGCAAGTGGCTATATTTGCACATTTTATTCCGCAGAAATCTTTCCTGTCCTCACCCACTTTTAATCACACCCAGTGACCAGTGGCAACGGGCTTTCTGCTCGACGCCTCCAGCCCGCGTGCTAAGGTCGCCACCGTATGACAACGCCAGCGCCCGCCGCGCCCCAAAAGATAAACCTGCGCCGCCCCGACATCATGGAAGCGGTGCAGGCACAGGTGCTCTCGCATTATCGCAGTGAACTGGTGGACCGCATCCGCGCGCGAGGCCATGTGCTTTCGGCGGGCGGCTTGACCATCAAGCTCGCGAAGGAGTTTGGCTTTTGCTACGGCGTCGAGCGGGCGATTGACCTGGCTTACGCCGCGCGCAAGGTTTATCCCTCCCAGCCGATCTACATCCTTGGGGAGATCATCCACAACCCGGAGGTCAACGATCAGTTGCGCGAGATGGGGATCCGCTTCCTCGCCGGCAAGGAAAAGAACGCCGACATCGAGGATTTGAAACAGGGCGACGTGGTCATCATCCCGGCGTTCGGTGCCGAGACGGCGACGATGGAGAAACTCAAGGCCAAGGGCTGTCAGTTCGTGGACACGACCTGCGGCGACGTGATGAGCGTGTGGAAACGCGTGCGCCAGTATGCCAACGAATCCGTGACGAGCATCATCCATGGCAAGGCCTGGCACGAGGAAACCAAGGCGACCAGTTCGCGCGCCACGGCCAACGGCGGCGGGCAATATCTCGTGGTGTTCACGCTGGCGGAGACGGATTACGTCTGCAATTACATTCTCCAGGGTGGCGACAAAGAGGAGTTTCTCCGCAAGTTCCGGGGCGCGTATTCGGCGGGCTTCGATCCCGACGTGCATCTCCAAGCCATCGGCGTGGCGAACCAGACGACCATGCTGCGCGGCGAGACGGAGGAGGTGCAGCGCCGGCTCCGCGCGGCGATGGAACAAAAGCACGGCGCGGCGGAACTGCCCAACCACTTCCGCTTTTTTGACACCATTTGCGGCGCGACGCAGGACCGGCAGGACGCCCTGCAAAAAATGCTGGCCGAACCGCCGGACTTGCTGATTGTCATCGGCGGTTACAATTCGTCAAACACGTCGCACCTGGCGGAGATGGGCGAGGCGAAGCTCCCGACATTCTTCATCAAGAACGCGGCGAAGATGGTTTCAGACAAGGTGATCGTCCACTACAACCAGCACTTGAACAAAGAGGTCGAGACGCAGGACTGGCTGCCCGCCGGCCAGATCACGGTGGGCATCACCGCCGGTGCGTCGTGCCCGAACAATCTGATCGAGGACACGATCCGGCGCTTGTTCGAGTTGCGCGGCATCTCCGTGCAGGAACTGCTGGCACAATGAACGGCACCACCCGCCACTAACGCCATGCCCTGCACCCGCGAGCAACTCGAACAGCGCGAACGCGCTTTCCTCGCGCCGTACGCCCAGTTCAGCGCGGACACCCGGGGCCGGGACCACACCGAAGCGCCCCCGGAATGGCGCACGCATTACCAGCGGGACCGCGACCGGGTGATTCATTCGCGCGCGTTCCGGCGGCTGGAATACAAGACGCAGGTATTTCTCAACGGGACCGGCGACCATTTGCGCACGCGGCTGACGCACACGATGGAGGTCGCCGGCATCGCCCGAAACATCGCGCGCGCGCTGCGGCTCAACGAGGATCTCACCGAGACCATCGCGCTGGCGCACGACCTGGGACACTCGCCCTTCGGCCACAAGGGCGAGGAGGCACTGAACCGGTTGATGAAGAAGGACGGCGGCTTCGAGCACAACCGCCAGAGCCTGCGCGTTGTCGAGTTGCTCGAACAAAAATATCCGCGCTTCGCCGGCCTGAATCTCTCGTGGGAAGTGCGCGAAGGGCAGGTGAAGCATTACAAGAGCTACGACCATCCTATCAAAAGGAAGGGATTCGCGGCGAAATCCTCCTCGCTCGAAGCGCAGGTCGCCAACCTCGCCGACGAAATCACCTACTACAGCCACGATCTGGATGACGGGCTCTCTTCCGGACTCTTGTCGGAAAAGCAATTGATGCGTGACGTGCGAATCTACCGGCGTGCCGCTCAATCCGTGAAGAAAGAATACGGCGACTTGCCCGACGAGTCGCGCCGATACTTCATCGTCCGCTGCATCATTGACGACCAGGTCAAAGACGTCGTGTACCAGGCCGAAGCGCGCATCCAGGACGCCGAGGTGAATTCGGCCGACGAAGTGCGGCTGCAAGCCCGCCCGTTGGTGCAATACAGCCCGGAACGGCGCACGTTGAACCTCGAACTGCGCGACTACCTTTACCAGAATCTTTACTACAACCCCGAAGTGCATAACCCCAACCGGCGCGCGGTGCGAATGCTGGCGGAGTTGTTCGACTATTACTCGGATCACCACGACGAACTTGGCGAGCAACCCCGCAAGCGCGCGCGCAAGGACGGCTGGCCCCGGTCTTTGTGCGATTACCTTGCGGGAATGACGGACCGCTACGCGATTCAGGAGCACCAGCGGTTGTTTGGACTGAAGGTGTGAGACGGGTGGCGTGGCGGAACCCGTAGCACGGAAAATCCTGGATTATTCTATTGCGTTCGTCCGGCGACTCTCTAGCTTGTGCCCTCCGGTTAGAAACCAATATCAAGAAATCTGTGAATAGTGAACTGTGCCGTCTTGCCCTGGCTAAAGTGGGCAACCCAAACGTCCTGGTCAACATCGTCTCCCGGCGCGTGCGCCAACTTAATTCGGGCGGCGGCGGCAACAGCCGGCCGTTAATCCTCGACACCACCGGCTTGGGCGTCGCCGATATCGCGTTGCGCGAAATCATCGAAGACAAAATGGGCTGGGAGATGCCCGAAGAATTCCAAGTGGTCGAGCCAGCGCCCAAGAAACGCAAGAAACACTGAGGCCGGTTCATGCCTCGCGCCCGGCGCTCCAGCCAGAAGGCATCCCTTCTGGCTGATTTGGTTTATGGCCGACATCGTCACCAACCCGAAAGCACGTCGCGATTACACCATCCTGGAGACCTTTGAGGCCGGCATCGTCCTCAAGGGCACCGAGGTCAAAGCCCTGCGCGCGGGCAAGGGTCAACTCGGCGACGCCTTCGCCCGCGTCGAAAAAGACGAAGTATTTCTCTACAACGCGCACATCGACGAATACTCCCACGGCAACCTTCAGAATCACCTGCCCAAGGCGCCCCGGAAACTCCTGCTGCATAGAACGGAAATCCGCAAACTCTTCGGCCTGGCATCCGTGCGCGGCACCTCTTTACTGCCGCTTTCCTTCTATTGGAAAAATGGCAAGGTGAAGGTCGCGCTCGGCGTCGGCAAAGGCAAAGTCCAGTTCGACAAACGAGAAGACCTCAAGAAGCGCGACTCCGATCGCGAGTTGAAGCGCGCGACCATGCATCGCTTCAAGGGGAAATAGCAGACGCCAACAACTCGTGCACGCGCAAAAAGCTTGGTCCGAGCTTCGCTGCCCAGTTCAAGAAGTCAGTGAATCACAATGAGACTCTTGCTTACTGAGCACCCTGTTGTGCCATGTTCTCAAAGGCCGCCCGCCAGCGAGGTATTTCTTTCCTAACACCCACTCGCTCCAGATACTCGTCATCGAATTGCGGACTGGGAATGTCATGGAGCATACCAGAGCGTTCGTGCTCCAGGACGTTGGCCACATGAACGGCAGTCAGTGGCGAATATTCACCATTAACAGCCTTCGATGGAGCGTGGTGCAACGCCACCGCCTCAACGATTGGAGCCGGCAATCCCCACAGTCCGAGCAGGTAGGCCCCCACATCAGCATGTGTGGCTCCGAAAACCTTGTGCTCCGCTTCCCAAAGTCTTGTTTGCTCGGACTGAGCCAGACTCAGCGCTTGCCGATATTGGTCGGGAAGGTTTGCCAGCATCATCATTTTGCCAAGATCATGCAGCAACCCGGCGATAAACGATTCCTCGGCCACCGTGGATTCCGCTCCCTTCAGTTGGGCGATCTTCTTTGCAAAAACACCGGTGGTCACGCTGTGGTCCCACACTCGCTCGAAGGAAAACTCCGTCAACTTGGCCTGGTCAAAACAGGAAAATGCATGGATCGAGATGGCGAGCGACCTTACGGTGCCCACGCCCAACAGTTGAACGGCTTCGCAGGGATCGGCAATTTTTCGCGAAATGCCAAAAAAGGCCGAATTGACCAACTGCAACATCTTGGCCGTCATGGCCGGATCCATCGCGATGATTTCACCAATCCGTTCCGCTGAGGCAAACGGTGATTGCAATTCCTGCAAAACCCGGAAGTAGAGCGATGGCAGACTCGGGATCACAGTCATCTGCGCCACCAGTGATTTGATCTTCTCGTTGCTGAGGAACACATCCAGCGAGCACACACGGCTTAACGTGGACTTGAGCGTCGCCAGGTCAGTAGGCTTCATCAAGTATTGATGGGCCGCCCCGACGCATTTCGCCACGGACTCCTGTTCCGCATAGCCTGAAAGAATGATCCGCGTGGTCTTCGGGTAACGCTGCATCACTTCGTTGAGCAATTGCGCCCCCGTCATGCCGGGCATTCGCATGTCCGAAACGATCACTTCGAACGGAGTCTTCTCCATCAGAGCTAGCGCGTCCTTGCCGCCGGTGGCGAAAAACAATTCCCATTCATCCGCCATGCTCTTGAACATGAGTCGGAACAGCTCGAGCATTCCCGGCTCGTCATCCACGAACATTATCCTTTTCTTCATAGCGGCTGGATAAGCATCGGATGAATCTCGGTGCGCCTGAATCTCAGGGACTCCGTTCCTGTCTTCCGCCAACCCGCCCGCGATGCCACCAAGACTGTGCCCGCGCTCCGACGTGTCAAGTGATGTAATGGTTGACATGATTGGCGGAGACTCAGCGCAGATAATCCAGGAGCGAGTTACCCAGCATGTTCGCCCCGCTTTGCATTGCCGCCCGGTAGGCGTTCTGCGTTTGATTCAAGCGCACGAGCGTTTCAGCCAAATCCGCGTCCGCCTCTTTGGAAACCAGCAACTCCAGCGCGTCACTCCGCCTCTTGCCCAGTGAACTGGTGGATTCCAATTGCGACTGGATGGCGCCATTCGTGCCAAAGTGTAACAGGATGTTGTCCTCATCACTGCCCAGTTGTGCGCGAGTTGTGCTGGCAATGGTGGCCGTGTCGCCGGCCAGCAAATTGTCTTGAAGCGCAATCAGGTGATTGAACAAGTCATTGCCGTACCGGCTATCACTCAACAAACCACGCGGCCCGCTTCCAGTGGTGTTCTCCCCGATGGTCTGCGCAGAAAGAGTGACCCCGTCAGCGATCTCGCTGTTGGCAATGCTCTGATTACCCTGAAATGCAATCCCCGTCACACTTCCGTTCACATCGGTCGTCACGGCAAATGGAACCGTGTCGTTTTTTGTTCCGCTTAACAAATAGTCCCCACGAAACTTGGTGTTCGCCAACTGTGCTGCCTGCTTGATCAAACTCGTCACTTCGATCGCATAGATTTTCAGTTCATCTGGCGACTTGGTGCCATCCGCCAGCACCGCGAGTTCACCCGCGCGGTCGGAAACTTTCTTTAAGCCACGAATTACCTCGAAGGTCGATTGCGCCTGATCTCGAAGTGTCGAAATGTTTCTTTCAAACTGCGACACGGATTTCGATTCCGTCTGCAACTCCAGCACCCGCCGCATCGCCGCCGGGTCGTCTTCCGGCAACTGGATGCGCTGCCCAGTAGCGGCCTGGTTTTGCAGCCGATTCTGCCTCGACGTCAGATTCGCCAGCTGATCGACGAGTGAGTTTGGAAACGTATTTGCCGTGACGCGCATGACGGGGATCAGAAGAGGGTTATGACATTCGCCGGGAGATCGGTTACTGCTGCAGGCAGCACGACTGGATGAAATTCCTTGTGACCTAGGCGCGACCTGGACGCCGCCTTGCGCGGTTTCCGGGTAGCCACGTTGCAATCCCATTCAACACTTGTCCAAGAGCTGACGGACAAGGAGGTCTTACGATTCCTTTCAGATTGAAAATTGTAGGTCGATGAATTCATGGGCGTCCGTGTTGAGTTATCGTTTGAGGTTTATGACCGTGTTGAGCATCTCGTCCACGGTCGTGATCAACCGCGCGGACGCCTCGAAGGCCTTCTGAAACTTGATCAAATCTGTCATTTCCTCGTCCAAGGAGACGCCGCTGATCGCGTCACGCTGGCGGAGCAACATTTTATCGACCACGTCCTGATCACTTAACGCAGTATTCACCGACGCCAGCGACTGTCCGAGAACTGAAACCGTCTGCGCATAACGGCTGCTGAGAGTTTGATTTCCCAGAGCAGCCTGTGGCTGGTTTGCCAGTTGCGCCAGCGCCAGCGCCGTCTGGTTGTCGCCCACCGCCCCGCTCACGCCTGCGGCTTGGAGTAACGACGGATCCGCCAGCAAGGCGCCGTTGACGGCTATGTCCGCTGCGCTGGTTCCTGAGAAAAAATTCGCCCCGGTGCTTCCGCTCAAGCTAAAGCCCGCGCCATGAACCGTGTTGATCTGTGTGATGATCGTCGCGGCCAGGGTGTTGAGATCTTCGCGCAACGTGGTCAGTGCGCCATCTCGGGCCTCGATCGTGCCGGCGATGCTCCCCGCTGTCAGCGTCAACGGCGTGCCACCGGTGGCCGTTTGCAATTGTAACTGGCCGGTGCCCGGATCAAACGTTTCCAGCGTGTCGAGCACCGTCGGCCCGGCGATGATGGATGTGCCGCCAATGGACAGATTCACCGCACCCGTCGGTTGCTCCGTGGTTTGGAGATTCACCAATTCCGACAACTCCTCGATTTTCTGCTGCCGCAAGTCGCGCAGGTCGTTGGCGGAACCGGGCGCACCGTTTTCCACCTGGATGATTTCATCGTTGTATCGCGCAATCGACGCGATTAACCCGTTGGCCTCGATCACGTCGGAGTTCAACGAATTGTTGAGCGATGTGTTCAAGCTCCCGAGCCGGCTGTCGATCCGGTTCAACTGGTTGGCGAGTGACTGGGCCCGCAGTAATACTGATTGTCGCTCGGTAATGGAGGTGGGACTGGTGGACAGGCTTTGAAACGAGTTGAACAAATCCGCCAACCCCTCGGCGATACTGTGCTGGCCGCCCACTCCTTGAGCCGCCGCCGAGCCTTCCGGTCCCGTCGCCGCGCGATCAATGGATTGGCCGAGCACCGCCTGACCGAATTGCAGACCGGCCTGATGCGCTTCGAGAAAACCACGAACACTTGCTTCGCCCTGCACTTGGCTATCAAGGATGGCGCTGCGCAACTGCCGAATCCCGGTCACCGACGCGCCCGTACCTTGCGGGCCATGAATCGAAGGAATGGTTGACGATGTCGCGATGCCGATCCGCTGTCGCGCGTAGGCCGGGTTGTTCACGTTGGCCAGATTATGCCCGGCCACTTCGATGCCTTGCCGCTGCACTTGCAGGGAGCGGGCACCGAGATTTAATGTTCCGAACAAGCCAAGCATGAGGTTCTTTCAGCCCACCGCTTGAAACACAGGCAGGGCCGGCGCCTCGGGCGATTGCAACTGCCCGGTACCGTTATAGGTGGTGGGCGGGGGCGCCGGGAGCAGCGCATGGATGAATTGCTGCATCATTTCCAACGAACGGCTCAGGAGGAGATGATTTTGCCGCGCACGCTGCTGCACGCGGATCAGGAGGTCGTTGTTTTCACGCACCAACGCCGCGACCGCGCTGCGAACCGCCTCCGGCAGGCGCGGAATCAAGGTGGCAAAAGCCGAGTCCTCCGGTTCGCGCAATGTCCGCGCCACTTGAGCCTGGCACGCTTCGCGTTCCCGGCGGGCCTGCTGGATGACGGTCATCTGCTGGTTGATGCCGGTGACCGAGCGTATCACGTCGTCAGCTGCCTGCGAGATGACGAATTCCTGCTGCTGGTCGAGCAGCACCAGGATCTCGCCGTAGTGGTGAAGTTCGTTGCGCAGCAAGTCCATCAACTGCGGCAGGACCGTCAATAGTTGGGTTTCAGTTTTCAATCGTTTCGTCCGTAGTCGTCCGCCGGACCGAAGGTTGGCGGGTCAGTTCTGTTTCCAGTGTGCGTGCCAGGCCGAAAGCTCCGGACTTGCTTATGCCCTCGGCAAGTTGAGTCGTGATCATGTCCTGGTAAATTCCGTTGACTGCCGAATCGTCCGTGAGGTCGGATTTGATGACAGTTTTATGGGCATTGGCGAGAATCTGCCGCAGCAAGACGGCCTCAAACTGGCGGCTTAATTCGCCGATCTTCTCGCCATCCGAGAGGTGCGGATTCTTCACCAGATTATCCAAATCGAGTTGGCCGGCCTGGACGTCACGGTTGAGCGGGGAAATTTCCATCAACGGATTAAGAGTTCGGCCTGCAGGGCGCCGGCCTGTTTCATCGCCTGAAAGATTGCCATGATGTCGCGAGGCGTAACCCCGAGTGCATTGAGCGACGAGGCGACCTTCTCCACCGTCGGCAATTCTGGCAGCGGGATCAGCGCAGCCTTGTTCTCGGTGACAGTGGTTTCCGTGCGCGGCGTCACCACCGTCGTGCCGGTCTGGCTGAACGGATTGGGCTGCGACGCGTCGAGCGTCGAGGCGATGTTGATTGTGAGATTACCGTGCGACACGGCGCAACTCGAGATCCTGATCCGCGAGTTGGCCACGATCGTACCAGTGCGCTCATTGATGATGATGCGGGCGGGTGAGTCAGGCGTCACTTCGATCGCTTCCAGTCGCGCGATGAAATCAACTGGCCTCGTCTCCTGGCCATCCGGCAGTTTCACCCGCACGGTGGTCGAGTCCAAAGCCTGGCAACTGTTGGTGAACTTCTCATTGATCGCTGCTGCGAGGCGGGCCGCAGACGTGAAATCCGGCTCACGCAACAACAGATCGAGATGATTATCGTGTACGAGGGTTGCGGGAATCTCCTTTTCCACCAACGCTCCGCCGATGATTTGCGCGGTCGTGGGATGGTTCTTCTGAACCGTGGCACCGCCCGCACCACCAGCACCAGCGCCAAATCCGCCAATCGAAAGCGCTCCCTGCGCGACGGCGTAAACACGGCCATCCGCGCCGATCAGGGGCGTCTGCAACAACACGCCTCCCTGGAGGGTCTTGGCGTCGCCCATCGAGGAGACGTGAATGTCGAGCCGGGCACCCGGTTTTAGAAACGCCGGGATGTCAGCCGTGACCATTACCGCCGCGACATTCTTGGCCTGGAGTGTCGTCGCCGGCACGGTGACGCCAAACCGTTGCAGCATGTTGGCGATGGCTTGCACGGTGTAGATGGGGTTTTTGTCGCCATCGCCTACGAGTCCGGCAACAAGTCCGTAGCCGACAAGCTGATTGTCACGCGCCCCGGCGATTACGACCAAATCTTTCACACGAGTGCCCGCCCCCAGACCGACCAGGGGCGCGGCAAGCACTGCGCTCAGCAGCAGAAGGCAATAAGTCCGGTGGGACATACAATTAGAACGGCGAAATCTTGTCCCAGGTGCGCGTGAACCAACCCTTCTTCTGCACGTTGGAGACGCTGCCCTTGGAAATGAACTTGATGCTCGCGTCGGCTACGTTGTAGCTGAACACGGTGTTCGCCGACGTGATGTCCGCCGTGCGCACAACGCCGCGAAGCACGGCGTCCTGCGTTTCACCGGCGAATGCGGTGTTGCGCCGACCTTCAATGACCAGGTTGTGGTTCGGCAGAACGTCAACAACCTGCACGGCGATACGCGCGATGATCCGTTCCGAATTGTTAATCGTGCCGCCGCCCTCAAAGTCGCTCTTGGCGCTGAACTTCATCGCCGGATATTTCCCGCCGCGCGTCAACAGGCCGCTGCTGCCCGGCCCGTAGAGGAAGCTGCTGATACTCGCGTCGGCACCCGATGATTTGGCGCTCTTCGTCTTGTTGTCCTTCGTGGCCGTGCTGGTTTCCTGGACGACGATGTGGAGAATGTCACCCACGGCTGTGGCGCGTTTGTCGCTGACCATCGGACGCGCCTCGCCGTCCCGCCAGAGCGAGTCGGCGTGTACCCGGATTGGAATCAGGAAACTCATCGCGACACCGATCAGCAAACCCAGGGCGGCGAGTTGGAGGCCGCGTTTCAGCACGCCAGTCGGTGGGGTTTTCACAACCGCGTGCCGGCGATGACGACGGTTTGCAATTACACCGGACCTACAGCGAGACGAGAATCGTTTGTTCATTTTGGACCTTTCCGCGAAATTCGCGTTTGGATTGTACATTGCGCACGCGCACGGTCTGGCCGGGCGCGCCATTCTCCATGACTTCGACTTTGAGGGCGATGGTCACGGTTCCATCCTGGAATTGAGCTTCGACCAACTGGCCGCGCCGCACGACCGGGCGCAGCCGTACAGACCGGGCGTAGATGGGAGCGCCGGCGGGGATGCTCTCGGCGATTTCGAGCACACCGTCGGGGTCGGTGAGGGCGAGCGGCGTGTCGCGCAGACCGAGCACGTCGCGGCGTTCCCGCGACACGTCGGCTTCACTCAAAAGTTGGTCGCGGCGGAGGGTGGAGCGGGCCACCCATATCTCGCGCCAGACCTTCGCCTGGGCGGCCACCTGCCAGGTGCCAATCACTTCGCGCGTCGTGCTGAGTTCAAAGCGCGTGATGAAACTGGCGCTCACTCCCAGCGTCGGCAGGTCCAGAATTCGCAACGTGTATGGTTCGCCGGGAATGGCGACCGGGTGCCACGGCCGCGTGAAACGCAATTCCAGTTCGCCCTTTTCGCGCACGTAGTCGCGCTGAAGCAAAGCGGTGAGTTGCTCCTTCACCTCGGCTTCGGTGAAGGCACGAGAGTGACGGGTAACGCGAACCCTTTCCGCGCCGGTCCAATTGGTGCAAATCAGCTCTGATTCGGCTTTCTCCAATGCGGCAATGATTTGTGTGCGGGTAAGAAATATTGCCTGCCCGAACGCCGGCGCGTCGCTCAAGCGAATTCGGGGCAGCACGGCTGATGCGTCTTCCGCCACCACCTGCGAGAAAAAAATCCCATCGCCGTCCACCGTCGTGTTGGTGAGCAAGCCGAAGGTGGGAGGACTGGCGGCCAATGCACCTGCCACCAGCCCTCCACTCAGTTGCGCATACAGGAGAATCGCGCGGTAAAGACGTGGCGAGATCATGATTCAATTACTAACGACGCAGGTTGTTGCTCAGGCCCATCATTTCGTCGGACGCTTGAACAGCCTTGGAGTTCACTTCATACGCACGCTGCGCGACGATCATGTTCACCATTTCCTCGACGACCTTCACGTTCGACATTTCCAGATAGCCTTGCGCCAGCTCACCAAAACCGTTTTCGCCAGCGTTGCCCAGTTCGGCCGTGCCAGAGGCGGGCGTTTCCCGGAACAAATTGCGCCCCAGGCTTTCCAGCCCGGCTGGGTTGGCGAACCGCGCCAGTTGCACCCGAAAACTTTGCGAGCCGCTGGGACTGGTGGTCGTCACTTCACCGGTGGGTGCGATACTAACGCCGGTGGTGCCGATCGGGATGGGTTGAAAGCCGCCCTGCAACACGAGGCCATCGCTGGTGGTGACGCGGCCATCGGACGCGGTCTTGAGAGCGCCATCCCGGGTGTAGGCACGGCTCCCGTCGGGCATCTGCACTTCAAAAAAACCGTCGCCCTGAATGGCGAGATCAAGTTTTTCCCCGGTCGTGGTCAACTCGCCGGTGGTGAAGATCTTGGAGGTCGCGTCAGGTATAGAGCCGTGGCCGATTTGCAGCGCGGTCGGGTGGTGGTTGCGGGCGCGTGGGTCCGCTCCGGGGGGGGGCGGGGTGGGGTGGTGCGGATCCTGG
>JANNEF010000095.1:0-23834 GCA_031378375.1 Verrucomicrobiota bacterium
TGCTCCAGGCCCGGCTCAAGAAGGCCGGCACCGCCTGGCTGCCCGAGCACGCCGACCAGCTCGCCCACCTGCGCGTTCTGCGTGCGAACAAGCAATGGCTCTCAATCTGGAATTAGCCTCACCCACTTTTAATCGCACCCCCACACGACATGAACATGAAATCCTGATTGACCGTCTGACTGGAATGTTTACGATCAAAAAATCGTCCGGTTGAACAACGAAATGAAAAATATTTTTATGGCCAACAAATCCAGCAATTCCACCCCCGGCGGCGAAACTCGCCGGGACTTCATCAAGAAAACGGCTTCCGCTGCGGCAGTGGTGGCAAGCACCGGTTTGCTCCGCACGCCGGTTTATGGGCAAAATACCGCGCCCTCGGCCAACGTGACCGGTGCCAACAGCAAGCTGACCCTCGGCTTCATCGGCCTGGGCAATCAGGGGCTCAACTCGCACCTCAATCCTGTGTCCGAGAAAAGCAGCGAGAACAACACGGCGACCGTCGCCGTGTGTGACGTCTCGAAAACCCGCGTCGCCAACGCGCTCAAGGCTCTCGACGAACGCGGCGTCAAGGACGCCAAGGGCTACGAAGATTACAAGGAACTGCTCGCCCGCAAGGACATTGACGCCATCTTCTGCGCCACGGTGGACCACTGGCACGGACGCGTCTCCATTGACGCGATGAATGCCGGCAAGCATGTCTATGTCGAGAAGCCGATGACGCGCTATCTCGGCGAAGCGTTCGAGGTTTACGACACCGTCAAGAAAACCGGGAAAGTCTTCCAGGTCGGCTCGCAGGGCTGCTCGGACATGAAGTGGCATCAGGCCGCCGAGTGGGTCAAAGGCGGCAAGATCGGTCCCGTCGTGATGTCGCAAGGGTCGTACATGCGCAACACCGTCAAAGGCGAATGGAACTACACCATCCAGGACTGGGCCAAGGCGAACGACATCAACTGGAACGCCTGGCTGGGGCCGGACGTGAAGGCGCGCAAGAAAGAGTTCAGCGCCGACGACTACTTCCGCTGGCGCAAATATTACCCCTACTGCGGCGGTCTCCTGAGCGACTTGTTCCCGCACAAGGTTCATCCTTACATGCTTGCCACCGGCAACCCGGAGTTCCCACTTCGCGTCGCCGCCGTGGGCAGCAAGAAGATTCACACCGACAAGAACTCGCCCGGCACCCCGGAGCGCGACGTGCCGGAGATCGTCCAACTCATCGCTGAGTTCCCCAGCGGCATGGTGATGCACATCACCACCAGTTCGGTGAACGAGCAGGGCACGCAGGAAATGATTCGCGGCCACAAGGCTTCGCTCTACATGGCCGGCAACAAAGTGGAACTCAAACCCGAGAAGCCCTACTCGGAGGACATTGACCCCGAAGTCAGCCAGCAGTTCCCGGTGGAATCCATTCCGGCCCACCAGAAAAACTTCTTCGACTCAATCCGGGCCAGCAAATTGCCCAACTGCAATATCGAACTGGCCATCCGCGTGCAAACCGTCCTCTCGCTCGGCGAAATGTCCGAACGCCTGAACATGATGTGCCTCTTCGATGAGAAGACTCGCACGATCAAATCCGGCGACGGTTCGGTGGTCAAACCAATCACCTACGGCACGCTGGAACTGTCGTAAACGGGCGCGATCATTTCCCCTTCACAGGTTTCGGCGGACTCAAGCCCGTCGAAACCTTTTTTGTTTATGTCAATGACCTCCGTCGCCGTCGCCCGCCAGGCGATGGCGACCCGTTTTGAGATCGTTCTGCATGGCGAGAATGTCGTGGCCCTGCGCGCCGCCGCCGAGGAGGCGCTGGACGAAATCGAGCGTATTGAGTCGCAACTGAGTCTCTACCGCCCGACAAGTGAGATTGCCCGCGTTAACGCCCTGGCCGCGCATCAACCTGTGCGCGTGGCACCGGGCGTGTTCCGCCTGCTCGAACGCGCGCAGCATCTCAGCACGGAAACCGGCGGCGCGTTCGACATCACCATCGGTCCGCTCATGCGCGCCTGGGGGCTGATGGGCGGCAGCGGCCGCGTTCCCGATGCGACCATGCTCGCCGAGGCGCGGGCGAAAGTCGGCATGCACCTCGTCCACCTGGACGCCGGCAACTTCACCGTGCAGTTCGCCCGAGATGGCGTGATGCTCGACCTCGGCGCGATTGGGAAAGGTTACGCCATCGAGCGGGCGGCCGAGTGCTTGCGCGAAGCGGGTGTCACCAACGCCATCCTGCACGGCGGCACCAGCACAATCTTCGCACTCGGCCACCCGCCCAATCTGGAGGCGTGGAACGTGGCGCTGGACTACCCGCCTGAAAATCCGGACGAACCGCCGGAACTGCTCGCTGTCGTGCCGCTGCGCGACGAGGCGCTCTCCGTCTCCGCCGTCTGGGGCAAGTCTTTCCAGAGTGACAACAAGACCTACGGTCACGTCATTGATCCCCGCACGGGACAACCAGCCACCGGTGCCTCACTCGCAGCAGTGGTAATTCCTGCCGCAACCGACACCGACGCGCTTTCCACTGCCCTGCTGACCGTGGGTGTGGAGGGCTTTGATCGATTTGTGGCACTCCGCCCCGCCATGCGCGCGCTGGCGCTGACGGCGGCAGAAGGGACGCGTCCGTGCCACGTCCGGGCCACCGGCATTGAAATTCGCAAGATGCAAGCAGGTCAAAAACCGCGTTGAAAGATCGACCCTGAACGACTAGTTTGACTCACGATGCTCGAAGATCGTTCCTACATGCGCGGCGAATCTTTCCGCCCCCAAGGCTCGTTCACCATCCTGCTGCTGGTGCTGAACGTCGTCGTCTTCGCGCTCCAGGAAATCAACGCCGCCTACTTCCACTTCCCGGTGAACAAATACTTCGCCCTCAGCCGGGAGGGTTTGACACAGGGTTACTTGTGGCAGCCGTTGACCTTTCAGTTTCTTCACGGCGGCGGATTGCACCTCATCTTCAATCTGATGGGCATTTACATGTTCGGACGGATCGTCGAGGAGCGACTGGGGCGGGCCGCGTTTCTGAAATTGTATTTTCTGAGCGGCATCATGGGCGGACTCGTTCAGGCGACGCTGGGCGCTTTGTTGCCGGGCCACTTCGGCATGTCGGTGGTCGGCGCATCTGCGGGCGTGTACGGCCTCATCGCCGCCTTCTCCGTGCTGGAGCCGCAAGGAGTGATTCTGCTCATGTTCGTGCTGCCGGTGCGGGCGAAATACTTCTCGCTCATCGCGGCGGGTATCGCGTTGTTTTACATTTTCGTACCGTCCGATTCCGGCGGCATCGCCCACGCGGCGCACCTGGGCGGCCTGGTGACAGGCTACGCCTACCTGCGTTGGGGAATGATGGCCGAGAGTTTTCTGCTGGAACGGCGGCTTCGCCTGCGCCCGCGGGCGCGCCCGCGTGAACTGATGAAAGTTAATTCGCCCAAAGCCAGCCTCTGGCAACGCCCCAAGCGCGCGGAACCCGACGATCTGCCGCCCGCCGAATTCATCAGCCGCGAAGTGGATCCCATTCTCGATAAGATTTCCGCCCAGGGCATCCAGAGCCTCACGCCGCGCGAGCGCCAGATTCTTGAGGCGGCGCGGGCGAAGATGGAGAAGCGGTAGTCAGTTTGCGGAGTTACGAGGTTGCCCAAGGCAACTCACTTCTCCCCGGTTGGGGGCCGTCAACATTTCCTCGCGTGGGAACCGTGCCAGCAACTCGCCCTCGGCCTCGCTCGACATCAGTTCGCTGCTTTCCTAAACTCCATCCCGATGATTACGCGCTACTCCCGCCCCGAAATGCGGGCCATCTGGACCGACGAAAACAAACTCCGCATCTGGCTGCAAATCGAACTGCTCGCCAGCGAGGCGCTGGTGAAGGAAGGCATCGTGCCCGCGAAAGACTTCGCGAAGATCAAAGCTGGCTGCGACAAGTGGTTTGCCGACCTGCCCGGGCTGGTCGCCCGCCAGCGTGAGTTGGAGAAGACGCTCAATCACGACGTCATCGGCTTCACCACCGCCGTTGCCGAAGCCATCACTGACACCGCCAGCCGCTGGTTTCACTTCGGCCTGACCAGCAGCGACGTGGGTGACACCTGCTATGCCGTGCAGATGGTTCAAAGCGCCGACATCTTGATCGCCGATGTGAAGACACTGTTGCCGGTGATTGCCCGCCGCGCCAGGGAACACAAGTTCACCCCCTGCATCGGGCGCAGCCACGGCATCCACGCCGAGCCAACCACGTTCGGGCTGAAGCTGGCGCTCATGCACGATGAATTCGTTCGCGCGCTGCGCCGGCTTGAATCCGTGAAGTATTCCGTGTCCATCGGCAAAGTCTCCGGCGCCGTCGGCACCAGCGCGCATCTCTCGCCACGCGTCGAATTGGCCGTGTGCAAGAAGCTTGGCCTGCGCCCCGCACCCATCGCCACGCAAGTTGTTCAGCGCGACATCCACGCGGAATTTCAACTCGCCCTCGCCCTCGTCGGCGCGAGCATCGAGCGCTGGGCGGTGGAGTTCCGCCACCTGCAACGCACCGAAGTGCTCGAAGCTGAAGAGCCGTTCACCAAAGGTCAGAAAGGCAGCAGCGCCATGCCGCACAAGCGCAACCCGATCACCTGGGAACGCCTCACCGGCCTGGCCCGCGTGCTGCGCGGCAACGCCCTCGCCGCGCTGGAAAACGTCGCTCTCTGGCACGAACGCGACATCAGCCACAGCAGCGTCGAGCGCATCATCTTCCCCGACTCCTGCACCCTGCTCGACTACATGTTCGGCCTGCTCACGCGTATGATGGACGGCCTCGTCGTCTATCCCGCGAACATGATGAAGAACCTCGGTCTCTCGCTCGGCATGTGGAACAGCCAGACCGTCCTGCTCGCGCTCATCAAGAAAGGCCTCACCCGCGAAGCCGCCTACAAACTCGTGCAGGATGCCGCGATGAAAACGTGGGAAGTCAAACACGCCGGTCGCGACGACGCCAACTTCGTCGCGCAACTCCAGTCCGACCCCGCCGTGGCCAGACATTTCAAGAAAGGCGAATTGGAAAAACTCTGCTCGCTCGACTTCCATTTCAAGGAAGTGAACAACCGGTTCAAGAAGCTGGGCTTGTAAACTTTATCCGATTTCACCAGCCCGTTTGCCCCCAGACGCTTTACCAACATTCCCCCGATACGCGACCAGAAAGTAAACGAGCACCACCGCCACCGCCGCCGACAACCCGCCCCAGAAAATCGGCCACTGCGTGCCGACGGGCCGCGCACAGGCAGCGAACCACCAACCGGTGCCGAGGTAGCCGATGAGGTTGCCCACGCCGCCGGTCATCAGCGACATGAGCGCCTGCGCCCGCGCCCGCCACGCGGGGTCAATGCGTTCGTCCAGGTAAATTTGCGCGGTGATGAAGACCAGCGTGAAGGAGCAGCCGTGCAGCGTGACGCCCGCGAGGATCCACGCCCGGCTATCGAGCGCGCACAGGGCGTAACGCACCACGCCAAACGCAAGGCCGGCGGCCAGAATCCATTTGAGCCGCCAGTTCGTCAGCAGCGCGGCCAGGCCGAACATCGCAACGATTTCCGTGATTTGCCCGAGCGTCATCCACGCGCTGGTATGGGTCAAGCCGAGGTCGCGCAAATGCGATGGCGTGTAGGGATAAAACGCCGCCAGCGGGATGTTGAACAGTGCGGCGGTGATGAAGACGACGCGGTGATCGTGGTTCTTGAAGAGCGTCAGCGCGTCGAGACCGAGCCGCTGGCGGAGCGTGAGGTGCTCGGCGGACTTGGGCGACTCGACTGCGGGCAGCAGGAAGGTGAACGCGGAGACCAGCAGCCACGTCACCGCGCCGCTGTAGCCGGCGAGCGGTGAGGCGTCGGCGTTGAGCGCGCTCACGAACCAGCAGCCGGCCATCCAGCCGAGCGTGGCCATCGCACGGAGCGGGCCGAACTCACGCTTCGAGTCACGCAACCTGGCGAAAACAATCGTGGAAGAGATGCTCCACGTGGGCGAGGAACACAGCGCGTGTAGTTGGATGAACGCCAGCACCAACCACGCGGGCCAGCCCAGCTTGATGGCGGTCGTGGCCAGCGTCATCGCAATTGCGGTCGCCAGCGCCAGCCCGCGCAACACTCTCACCGGCGAAGCGTGGCGGTCGGCCATGGCGCCGAAGAAGAGCGGCGAAACAAACGCCGCCAGCGCCGAGGCGGCGAAGGCGTAGGGCTTGATGTGGCGCAGTCCATGCGCGTCGAGCACGGTGCTCAACGGCACAAACCACATGCCCAGCGCGGCTCCATTGATGAAGAACAGCGCGGCCAGTTCCGTGTGTTCCATCCACCGGGTTGTCCGTTGCACGCGCACAGGACACACGGGCGGCGGGAAAATGCAAGTCCCGCGCCGCGCGGCGGGATTCCGTCAGGCGACTGGCGTCACGCAATTTCAATCCCCACCGGGCAATGGTCGCTGCCCATCACGTCGGGGCGGATGAAGGCGCGTTTGAGGCGCGGGCGCAGGGCGGCGCTGAGGAGAAAGTAATCAATACGCCAGCCGACGTTCCGCGCGCGGGCGTCGTGCATCTGGCTCCACCAGGTGTAATGGCCGCCGCCCGGCTCGAACTCGCGGAAGGTGTCGAGAAAGCCCGCTTCGACGAAGGCACTGAAACCGGCGCGTTCCTCCGGCGTGAAGCCGTGGTTCTTCACGTTGGCCTTGGGATGCGTCAGGTCAATCTCCGTGTGCGCCACGTTCAGGTCGCCGCAGAAGATCACGGGCTTGCGCCGCTCCAGTTTCTTCAGGTAGCGCAGGAAGTCGCGATCCCATTGCTGACGATACGCCAGGCGCGTGAGTTCGCGCTGCGAGTTGGGCACGTACACGTTCACGAGGAAATAGTCGGCGAACTCGGCGGTGAGCACGCGCCCTTCGCCGTCGTGTTCGGCGACGCCGATGCCCTGGGAAATCTTCAACGGACGGGTCTTCGTAAAAATAACGGTCCCGGAGTAACCCTTCTTTAGCGCCGTGTTCCAGTAGGTGGTGTAGTGCGCCGGCCAGAGCTGCTCCGCCTGATCCGGGCTGGCCTTGGTTTCCTGCACACACAGGATGTCCGGCGCCTCGGCGGCGAGATAGTCGAGAAAGTTTTTGCGCAGCACGGCGCGCAGCCCATTCACGTTCCAGGAAATCAATTTCATACGGGTGGACTCTGAGAACTTTCGCCGCCCGCTTCGTCCGGTGGGGTGGCGCGGTTCCACCGGAAGCCACGCCAAAGTCCGAATCCGCCAGCACCCGCCGAAGGCAGATAACCGGAGAGGAACGCCTTCAGCGCTTCCGCCTGGCCGTTGGCCCACGCGATACTTTCACGCACCGAAGTCGAGACTGCCGTCCAGTCGAGGTCCACGCATCCGGTGGCCCTGAGTGCGGCGATGCCGGCCAGCAGCGCCGCCAAGGCCCACAAGGAAAATTTGACGTACCAGCGGAACGCCAGCCCCACGAAAAATCCGCCCGCATAGCCCGCGCCCAGACGCAGTGTCAGCGGCAGGCCGTGGGCGTCGCGCGCGGAGGGTCCGGTGGACGCGCTTCGGTTCCAAAACCAGGATGCCACTCCGAAGACCACACACGCCACCGCGACGCGCATCAGCTTTGAACTCCAAAGCGCACGGACGATCTCCATGAGAAACTGGCGCGCGGGCGCGGTCTGCGATTCGGTTTGGATGGGCCACATGCCGCGCGAATCTAGCCCAGCGCTGTCTGGCGGCAATGCTGGATTCCGCCGCCGGAGTCCGGTATCAAAAGGCCGTGCGAACATTATCCGGCAAGATTCTCGTCATCATCGGTGGCACCACCGGTCTGGGTCTCTCGGCCGCAAAGGCGTTGGTCGCGGCGGGCGCGAAGGTGGTCGTCCTGGGCCGGCATCGCGCGAATGCTCTGGCGGCAGGCCGGGCGCTGGGTAAATCCGCAGCGGCGTTGATCGGTGACGCGACGCGCCCGCTGTCGGCAGAACGAGCGATCCAGGCCGCGCTCAGAAAATTCGGCGGCTTCCACGGCCTCTATCACGTCGCCGGCGGCAGCGGTCGCAAGCAGGGCGACGGGCCGTTGCACGAGATCACCGACGCTGGCTGGGAGTTCACGCTGAACTTGAACCTCACTTCGCTGTTTTATTCCAACCGCGCCGCCGCCCGGCAGTTCCTCAAACAGGGCACCGGCGGGAGCGTGTTGAACATGGGTTCGGTGCTCGGCTTCTCGCCGTCGCCGAAGTTTTTCAGCACGCATGCCTACGCGGCGACGAAGGCGGCGGTCATCGGTCTCACCCAATCCGCCGCCGCGCATTACGCCGCGCGCAACATCCGGTTTAACGTGCTCGCGCCCGCGCTCGTGGCCACGCCGATGTCCCGGCGGGCGCAGGGCGACAAGGCGATCCTGCAATTCATCAAGACCAAGCAACCGCTCGACGGCGGGCGCATCGGCCAGCCGGCGGACCTGGACGCCGCGGCGATTTTCTTCCTCTCCGACGAATCGAAGTTCGTCACCGGCCAGGTGCTGGCGGTGGACGGCGGCTGGTGCGTGAGCGAAGGGCAGATACAGTAACCAGTGGGTCAGTAATCAGTGAACCAGTAATCAGTCACGAAATGCCTGCTCCCACCACACCGACAACTGATTCACTGATTACTGGCTCACTGGTTACTGATTACTACCTGGGCATTGACCTCGGCGGCACGAGCATCAAGTCCGTGGTCGTCACGCCGCGCGGCGAACGGCTGGGTCAGACGCAACTCGATTTCCAGCCCGACGCGCCGATGAACTGGGCCAAAAAGATCCGCGAACACGTCGGCCAGATTCAACACGAGCGCGGGCGGGCGGCTGCCGGCGTTGGCCTGGCAGCACCCGGCCTTGCCGCCACCGACGGACGCTCCATCGCACACATGCCCGGGCGCCTGCAAGGGCTGGAAGGTCTCGACTGGACGGAGTTTCTCAAAGCGACGCGGCCCGTGTCGGTAGTCAACGACGCGCACGCAGCATTGCTCGGCGAAGCCTGGCTGGGCGCGGCGCGCGGTTTCACCAACGTGATCCTGCTCACGCTGGGCACGGGCGTCGGCGGCGCGGCGATGGTGGAAGGCAGACTTCTGCGCGGTCACATCAGACGGGCCGGTCACCTGGGCCACCTCTGCCTCGACGTGGACGGCCCGCCGGATTGCACCAGAACGCCGGGCAGCCTGGAAGTGGCTATCGGCAATTGCACGATTGGCGAGCGCACGCGAGGGCGCTTCTCCACCACGCACGAACTCGTCGCCGCGCATCTCGCCGGAGATGCGGACGCCACGGCCGTCTGGCTCCGGTCCGTCCGTGCGCTGGCGTGCGCCATCGCGTCGTTCGTGAACATCCTCGACCCGGAGGCGGCCATCATCGGCGGCGGCATCGCGCGGGCGGGCGCGGCGCTGTTCCAGCCGTTGCAACAGTTCGTGGATGAAGTGGAATGGCGGCCCGGCGGTCAGCGCGTGAAAATTCTCCCCGCCCAACTCGGTGAATTCGCCGGCGCCTTCGGTGCCGCGTGGCATGCGTTGCGGTGATTTTCCGGACACCTGCCCGTGCGACATCGTGGAAATGATTTTGCATTGATTACCCCTCCGCGTTCCCAATAACTTCTCCTCCAGCGTTTGGATGCGGCAAAAGCGCCGACAAGTCTGAACGAAGGAACGATGGCAACACCAGCAACACCGGGCCGGGAAGTAACCCCGACGAATCCGCTCGCGCCCAGCGACGCCAGCGGGCGGTTCGGTTTGCTGCACCTGGTGAACGACGCCATCCGCTCCGTGGACTGGCCGCACAAGGAAAGCGCCTTCTCACTCGGCCCGGATCAGAGCTTCGCCTCGACGCAACTCATGGCCCTGGAAGTTTACAGCTACGCGCGCGGCATCTATGGCTCGGCGGAAGTGTCGAGCCTTACGCGGATTGATCCGGCGTTGCGCGGATTGTTTCCCGGTGACACGCCGGCGGACACAACCATCCGCAAATTCCGCCGCCAGCATCGCGAGCCGATCCTGCAATGTCTGCTGCACATTTTCAGCCGTGCGTTTCTGGTGCGCTTCGGCGAACCGAACACCGATCCGATGCCGGTGGATTACTGCGTGGCGGTGGCGCTGGACCGCTGGTTCGAACCGATTTGCGGCCCGCGCCCGGACAGTGAGGCGGCGGAACGCATTGACCGCGCAATCTTCTGGGACGGCATGGCGGCGGCGGACAAGTGAAGCGTCAGAGGCGGAAGATTTTCTCCAGCAGTGCCGTCGTGGACTTGCCCGGCACGCCCGGCAGAATCACCACCCGCCCGCCAAGCCCTTCGATCAGCTTCCGTTCCGCCTGATTGATGGTGTCAATGGTGTAGTCGCCGCCCTTCACGTAAAGGTCCGGCTGCGCGAGCGTGAGAAACCGTTCCGCCGTGAGATCGGGAAACACGCACACTGCGTCCACGCTCGCCAGGGCCGCCAGCATCGCCGCACGGTCGGCGGCTTCATTCACCGGCCGGCCCGCGCCCTTCAACGCGCGCACGTGCTCGTCGTTGGTCAACCCCACGAGCAGCGCATCACCGAGATTGCGCGCCGCCTCAAGATAGGTGACGTGCCCCAGGTGCAGCACGTCGAAACAGCCGTTGGTGACGACGAGCCTCCGACGACTCTCTCGCACGTCAGTGCGCCACGACGGCAATTCCGGCCAGGCGATGATTTTGTCGCGCAGATTCATCGGCAGAATGATGGGAGAGGAAGCGCGACAGTGGCAACTTTCATTTGGGGAAGCGCGCTACGTGAACTGAGTTCCCACGCCAGGCACATTTCACGGCACACGGTTCACCCGCTACGCCAAGATCTCGCGCACCACATTGCCCTTCACGTCCGTGAGGCGAAAATCCCGGCCCGCGTAACGGTAGGTGAACTTCTCGTGGTCGAAGCCCAACAAGTGCAGAATCGTCGCGTGGAGATCGTGGACGTGTACGCGATCCTCCACCGCCTTGAAGCCAAACTCATCCGTCGCCCCATGAACGTGGCCACCCTTCACGCCGCCGCCCGCAAGCCACATGGAAAAACCGTAAGGGTTATGGTCGCGACCCAGCTTGGACTTGCCGGAGTCGCCCAACTCGACCGTCGGCGTGCGCCCGAATTCCCCGCCCCAAATCACCAGCGTATCGTCCAACATGCCGCGCTGTTTGAGATCCTTGAGCAACGCGCCGATCGGCTGGTCAATCTCCTTGGAAAGTTTGCGATGGGCGCCCTCGATGTTTTCGTGGTTGTCCCACGGCTGGCTCGCGCCATGCCAGAGCTGCACAAAACGCACCCCCCGTTCCAACAACCGTCGTGCGATGAGCGTCTGCCGCGCGTGGACGCCACTGCCGTACATCGCGCGGATGGCGGGCGGTTCCTGGCTGATGTCGAACGCGTCGGCCGCTTCCATCTGCATCCGATACGCCAGTTCAAATGACTGAAGCCGAGCCTCCAACCGCGCGTCCTGCTGCCGGCGCTGCTGATGTTCGACGTTGAGCTGGTGCAACAAATCCAACTGCTGCCGCTGCGCCTTCGGAGACGCGTGGCGGCTGCGGATGTGTTCGATCAGCTTCTCGATTTGCGTGTGCTGCGAATCAATGAACGTCCCCTGATACACGCCCGGCAAAAAGCCCGCCTGCCAGTTCTCCGCCTCCTTGATCGGATAACCGCCCGGACACATTGCGATGAAACCCGGCAGGTTCTGATTCTCCGTGCCCAGTCCGTAGGTGACCCACGCCCCCACGCTCGGTCGCGCCATCTGCGCGTCGCCGCAATTCATCAACATCAGCGACGGTTCATGGTTCGGCAGGTCCGCCTGCATTGAGCGAATCACGCACAGGTCGTCCGCGCTCTCCGCTACGCGGGGAAACAATTCGCTCACCTCGACGCCGCTCCGGCCATGCTTCTGGAACTTAAACGGCGACGGAAACGCCGCGCCAGTCTTGCGCTCGGTTTGCAGGTTGGGCGTGGGCAGCAGTTGGCCGGCGTACCTGGCCAGCGCCGGTTTCGGATCGAAGGTGTCCACATGCGACGGCCCGCCGTTGAGGAAGAAGTGGATTACCCGCTTGGCCGTTCCGGGGAACGGCGGCGCTTTCGGCGCGAGGGGACTCACCGCGTCCGCCGCGACGGCTGCCGGCGCAATGGTGCCGACCTGTGCCATCAACGTGGCAAATCCGACCGCGCCCATGCCCATGCCGCTGCGGCACAGAAAATCCCGCCGCGTCAAAAACGCCTCGGCCAATCGTGGTGCGTGGTGCGACATGATTTCTAACCGTTGAAAGCGTATCCCCCCACGCCCGGAGGAGCAATGACTTTGGCGGTCTTGTAACTTGTTCTTCCCGATCAAAACCTCCGCTCGGTTTGATTCAGTTGAGCAAGATTCTGCCGACGGCAGATCAGCAGACAAGCTGCACCGACCCGAACCGCCAGAGCACCCCGGTGCCGCCAGCTATTTCAGAGACGGCGGTTGGTCCGCTTGCAATTCGTAATTCAGCACGGAGAGACTGTAAATCGCCGCCGTCTCGCTCCGCAAAACCAGCCGGCCGAGCGTGATGGGGCGAGCGCCGGCGGATTCGGCGGCCCGCACTTCCTCCGCAGTGAAATCGCCCTCGGGACCAACCCACACCGCCACCGACTGCGGCTGGCGCCCGTGCTCGTTTTGAAAGGCGTTGAACCACTCGCGCGGATGCCGCCCATCGCCCAGCAGCGAGCCGATGAGCGGCAGATCGAACTTCTCCCCGCGCGCAAGGAAAGCGCCCGGATTAACCGGCAGTTCAATTTGCGGGAGCCACGGCGATCCGCATTGCTTGATCGCCTCGACCGCGACGCCACGCCAGTGTTCCGCCTTGTCCGCGGCCTGATCGCGGTCGAGGTGCGCCACCACCCGCTCGGAGAGCAGTGGCACGACGCGCGCCACGCCCAGTTCCGTGGCCTTTTGTATGATGCTCTCGATAATTTTGCCCTTGGGTATGGCCTGCAGGAGCGTGATTTGCCACGGCGGCGCCGGCACGAAGGTTTTTCGCACGACCATCAGTTGGACCTCGTGGCGGGTGAGTTCCCGAATTTCCCCGAGATACTCGTGACCCGCGCCGTCCAGCACGACGACCTGCTCGCCACGCCGTAACCGCAAGACATGGAGCGCGTGATGCGCCTCGCGACCGGCAAGAGTCAGCAGCGAACCATCACACTCGACGGGCGGGAGATAAAAGCGGTGCATGGCAGGGTGCGGGCGCGAACGCTTTCCGGTTCACGCACCACGCATCACTTGAACAGACTCTTCGCCTTGGCAAAGAATCCCTGGCTGATCGGGTTCACGCTTTCGTCGCACAGGCCGGCGAATTCCTGAAGCTTGGCGCGTTGCGAACCGTTGAGGTGGGTGGGCACTTCCACCGTCACCCGAACGTGCAAGTCGCCCCAGCCGTAACCCTGCACACTTTTCACGCCCTTGCCTTTGAGTCGAAAAAGCGTGCCGGCCTGCGTGCCCGCCGGAATCTTGATCAGCGATTTGCCCGCCAGCGTGGGCACCTCGATCTCGGCACCGAGAGCCGCCTGCACGAAACTGATCGGCACTTCACAGAGCAAATCATCCCCTTCGCGCTGGAAGATTTCGTGCGGTTTGACGTGCAGGACGACGTAGAGATCGCCGGACGGGCCGCCGCGCGGACCGGCCTCGCCGTTGCCGGTCGAGCGGAGCCGCGCGCCCGTGTCCACGCCCGGCGGGATCTTCAATTTGATCTTGGCCGGGTGATCGTGCCGTCCGCTGCCGTGGCAGACTTTGCACGGCTTTTCGATTACGTGGCCCGCGCCTTCGCAGCGGGGGCAGGTTTGTTGCAGACGGATGAAACCCCGGTCCAGCACCACGGCCCCGCGTCCATCGCAGGTGCTGCACTTGCGCATCTTCGCGTCGCCTTCCGCGCCCGTGCCGTGGCAGTGGGTGCAAGACCCGAGCTTCGTGACGGAGATTTCCTTTTCGCAACCATGGGCGGCCTCGTCGAAGGTAAGCTCCATGTCGTAGCGGAGATCCGAACCGCGCTGGGGGCCGCCCGGGTCGCGACGCGTGCCCCCGCCGCCAAAGAACTGCTCGAAGATGCTGCCGGCATCCATGCCCCCAAAGGCCTCGCGAAAAATGTCGGATGGATCGTGAAAACCACCGCCGCGCGCACGCTGGCGGGGATCGAAGGCGGCGTGGCCGTATTGGTCATAGGCGGCGCGCTTCTGCGGATCACTCAAGGCTTCGTAGGCTTCGCCCAATTCCTTGAACTTTTCCTCGGCCGCTTTGTCGCCCGGATTCTTGTCCGGATGAAATTTCACCGCCTGCTTGCGGTACGCTTTTTTGATTTCCTCGTCGGTGGCGGCGCGCTCGATGCCGAGGATTTCGTAGTAATCACGTTTGGCCATGGTGCCTGACTGAGTGCGGGAGGACGGCGCGTGCCTACGCCGAGGGTTTCTTGGCGACGATGACGGTGGCAGGGCGCAGGAGCCGGTCGCGGAGTTTGTAGCCTTTGCGGAGTTGTTGGACGATCTGGCCTTCGGGCACATCCGCCGTCTCCAGTTGCGAGACGGCTTCGTGCCAGTTGGGGTCAAAGGGTTTGTTGGTGGCGTCGAGTTCTTCCAGCCCGGTTTCGAGCAACGCACTCTTAAACTGCTGGTGAATCATGGTAACGCCGGCCTGCAACGATGAAGCATCCTTGCCGGCCGCGTTGCCGGCGGCGGCCACGGCCATGTCAAAATTGTCGAGGATGGGAATGAGTTTTTGGAGGAGCGATTCCTGCGCGGATCGGCTGGCGTCCTGGCGCTCGCGCGCGGCGCGCTTCTTGTAATTCTCGAAGTCGGCGGTGGTTCTCAGCAACTGGTCCCAATGCTCGCCGGCTTTGGCGGCCTGCGCTTGCAAGGCTTTGATGTCCTCCGCGCTCAATGGCGGCGGTTCCGGCATCGGGACAATCGCCCCGGTGTTTTCCGCCGGTTGCGCGGCATCCGACTCAATGGGTTCAACTTTTTTGGTCTCGGTTTTCATCGGTCCAATCTGGCAAAGGTCGGTGAGCTTATCCAAAGCCGGGCGTGAGGGCAACAACGGGTTGCGCGACACAACGGGTTGCGGGCCTGCGGCTGGCCAAGTCCGCCGGGGCACCGGCCCGCGCGCGACGGCGCACGCGGCCCGACACCCTGCCAAGCGGCGCATGGTTACTTGCCCGGCGGTTTAAGATCGGCCATGAGCTTCTGAAACTCCGGCGTGGGGCGCAGGGCGTTGAAGCGGCCGTCGCTCAGGGCGTTGTTGTAAAGGTTGCCGGCGGCGGGATTCTGGGCGAGGCGCTGCGCGCTGCGGGTGAGCGCTTCGCGCAGGGCGTCCATCGCGGGGGCGGATTGGCTGAGCATGGCGCGGATGCCGGCGAGGTCGAACCAGGCTTCCGCGTTCTCGGGCTGAAGTTTCACCAATTTGGTTAGCGCCTGCTCGACGCGCGGGAGCTGGTTTAGTTGATGCGAAATCTGCGCGGCGAACAGGAGCGCCGGCGCATCGGCGGCCGGGCGGGCCAGCAGTTGATCAACCCGTTGCAACGCCTTGTCGTTTTGCTGGAGCGCCATGTAGTTCATCACCAGTTTCTGAACGGAGGGCAGGTTGGTCGGCGATGCGGCCAGTTGCGCTTCCAACTGCGCGTTCTCCGCCTGGAGTTGCGCGGCGTTGGGCTGGCCCGCAGCGGGGGGCGGCGTGGCGGCGGCCTGCCCTTGCTTGAAGCGGCCCAGGTCAAGGATCAGTTGCGCCATCTGCCCGTTGTTCGGGTCGAGCTTCACGGAGGTCTGGGCGATCAGCAGCGCGTCGTCAATGCGCCCGACGCTGACGAGCAGATTGATGTAACGAAAGACCGCTTCCGGGCTGTAGGGGCAGAAGGCGTAAGCCTGCTTGAACGCGAACTCGGCTTCCTTGAGCATCCGCTGCTGTTCGGCGGGCGATTTGGACTGCGGGATGCGCCAACTGTAAACGCCCGCGATGGAGCTGCGAAGTTTCGAGAAGGCTTTTTGTCCGTCGTCGTCGCGGACGAATTTGGGATCCACCTTCGCGTAACTTTTCACGCTCTTGTAATCGCGACGGTGATAGACGCTCTCGGCGAAGGAGCAGATGTTCGAGACGGGCGTGTCGTAGGTGATCCAGTTGCCGATGAGCCGCTCGGAGAAGCGGCTCCAGAAGTCGTGATCCTTCTTGACGATCTCGTCGGTCAATTCCGGCAGCGGATTGCGGTTAATCTTCATGATGACACCGAATGGCGTCAGGTACGGGTACATCCATTCGAGCGGGAAACTTTCCTCCACGTAAAACTCGTGCGTCGGGTTCTTGTCGAACATGACCTTGGTGAGCAGGGCGTTGATGGCCATGACGGCGACCTGGCCGGAAACCTGGACGCGGTTGTCAATGACGCGCACGTCTTCACCGGGTCTGATCTGGCGCGGTTCGTTCGGGAACTTCTTGTCGTGATCCAGCCGGCGCTGGGCGTCGCCGAGGTATTCGGAGAAGCAACGCTGGGAATCCTCAGGCGAAGCAATCTGGATTTCGCGGTCGGGATAAACGCCCCCGAGGCTTTTGGCGATGGCCTGCGGGTAGGTTTCTTCGAGCAACAGGCGGTTGAGGCGGACGCGCGTGTGGCTGCGCGGGCTTTCCTTGATGAACCGCTGCGTGGTCGCGGTGAGTTTCACGTCTTTGAAACGTCCGGCATCGTGGAGCATCATCGGCGCTAGCTCCTGTTCCACGCGCGAACGGTCAGCATCGCGGCGCTGGGCTTCGGCCGTGAGCCGGGCTAGATCGGCACCGGCCCGCTGCGCGAGCGCGGGGTCTTTGGCAAGTTCCCTGGCGGCTTCGATGGCGGCAGCTCCTGCGGCCGCGGCGCGGTCCAGCGCTTCTTTTTCGTCCAGCTTCTTTAGCCAGGCCGCCTTGTTCTTCAACTCCCGATCCAGAATCACGTTGAGGTCTTGAACGAGCGATTTGCGCAGGCGATTGCCATCGCCGCCCGCGCTCAACAGTGACTGTGTCTCCTTGCTGAGATTGTCGTAGAGGTGCTTGGACACGGCGTCCTGCTGCGGGCCGGGGCGCAGCCGGGCGGTGAAACCCGGCAGGTCGGTGAAATCGCTTTCCGTGAAGAACGATGAGCCAACGCGCCGCCGCTTCTCAATGTCGTCGCCGAGCTGGGTGAAGAACCGATCTATCGGAATCATCATCCGCGCGATGATGTTCGTGTAGGTGCCGTCCGCCTGTTCGCGCGGACCGCGAAAGAGTTCCTGGAAGAACGGCGGATCAATCTGCGCGCTGCGGTTGTAGTGGGCGCGGATGTAGTTGAGATAGGTGCCGTCGGCCAGCGCGTTCTGGGTGATGAGATACACGTCGCGCCGGTCGAACTTCGGGTCGTGCGGCTTCTTGCTCGCCGGAATGAAGCTTTCGCAAAAGATCATGTAGGTCGGGTTGAAGCGGCCCGGATCGGTGCCGCCGTAGAGCACGGTGTCGCGGTCCATCTCCGGATAGATGTCGAAAGGCGGCGTGAACATGTCGTGCCCGAACCAGTATCCGAACAGATGCTTGTGCTGCTCGTTCCTTTCCCAGTGCGACATGATGGGCCACACCGGCATGAGCAGGAACACACCGAGCATCGCTTTCAGGGGAAACTGTCGTGGCGACACGGCCAGGACGAGCACCGCCAGCACCGCCACCGCCAGTGTGACGTAGGCGGTGGTGCGCACGAGCGGATTGGGCGTGCTCCAGACCGCGTCGGCCACGCCGTAAAGCGCCGCCATGCAGGCGATGCCGCAGGCGATCAAGGCCCAGCGCCGGAACCGTTCGTATTGCACCAGCAACCAGGCGGCGCCGAGCGTCAGCCCGTAGCCGATGCCCATCGCGATCATGACGTGCGACGCGGTGAAGAACACCTTGTTCAAGTCGCGGCTCTGCCGGTCCGCCGCTGGATTCAAAAGGACGAGCAAAAAGAAACTCAGACACAAATAAATCGCCGACACGCAGATGAGCCAGCAGCGTTCCCGCTTCTGCATGAGCCGGTAGAACAGGAACGGCAGCAGCCCGATCAGCAGGTAAACGACGTTAAACTCCTCCGCCGCGCCCATCACGTACATCCCGATCTGGTCAATGTATCGCCCGGGATCCGTCGTGGGATGAATCTTCTCGTACTGCCCGCGCGTGAAGGCGTGGAAGAAGCCCTGCACCGTGCGCGGGTAGCCCCATTGCATCGGCGGGTTGGTCATGCCGGCCAGCGGCATGTAGAGGTAAAACGCCGCTCCCACCGACCACGCGCCGCCGCACACCAGCGCCGCCACCCATTCGCGCGAGAACTTCGCCGTGGCCTTGGTCAAATAAATGAACGCCCCCACGCAGCCCAACAGCACCAGCATGAAGAACGCGAACGGCAACACCCGCAGCACCGGTGCATCCTTGTCGTAGAAAATGCCGACGTAGTTGGTGACGGTGCCGAACAACACCAACAAGCAACCCAGGCTCGCCACCAGTGCGAAATCGCGGCCCAATTCCAACGCGGTTTTCTTCGTCTTGAAATGCAGATAAACCCAACTGGCGGCGGAACCGAGGCCGATGACGTTGTAGATAATCATCAGCGGCCCGTTGTTCTCCAGCGTGGAAATCAACCCCATGCTCTTGCCCACCAGCCCGGCGAGGTAGATCAGCGTGTTCCAGAACACCAGGTCGCGCCCCAGCTTGGGCTGCGTGACGAGGATGGCCACTTCCATGCCGATGGCGATGACCAGCAATGATTGGTGGTTGTTGAAACAGATGCCATACCAGAAGAACGCCAGATAGAGATACCGGTACTGGTGCGGCGCGTGAATCCACCGCATCAGGCACACCATTACGCCGCACAACGACAGCACGCTCAAGGTGTACACCTCCACGATCACCGCCTGGCTCCACATGAATCCGTTGAACCCAAGGAGCATTCCCGCGACGAACCCCGACACCATGCACAGCAGGTTCTCCCACCGGCGCTCGATGTTCTTCAACTCCGCGATCCCCTCAATCAACATGCTGCTGCCGCGTGACACCATCATCGCCACCATGCCGCACGACAGTGCCGCCGCCACCGCCGACGACAGGCCCACACGGAACGCGATGTTCGAGAACGGCAGCAACGTGAACAGCCAGGTGTAAATCGTCCACACCGGGTAGCCCGGCGGATGCGGAATGCCCGCGTAGTACGAACCCACCGCCAGTTCGCCGGAATCCTCCAGCGTCAAGTCCGGCGCGAGCGTCAGCCAGTAGCCAATCATCACGAGCAGCGTCGTGATGGCGAAGGCGAACCAGTCAATGCTCCGGAACAACGCCGGGATTGGCCCCGCGACGACCGGCGCGACGGGGGCGACCGCGGCGGGTTTGCCGCCGGGTGATGGGTATTTGGACACAGGATTTTTGGGATTGTTATTGCTCATCGGAAATCGGGAGAGGATTTAACCGCCGTCTTAAAAACGGCGGGGTGCGGAAGCGTCCGTGGAGTGGAGGTCAGGCCGCGCGTCCACGCGCCACCCGGCGGTTCCATCGCTCCATTGTGACCAGGCTGGTTTCATCAGTGCGGTTGGTGCGCCTTACGGTATCAGATTGTTGGTGTTAAACACTGGCGCGGGTGTTGTTAAGGAACGCTCGTCGTTTGTCCATTCCAAATTGTTCCAGGTGTTATGGTCGCTGTGCCGCGCGGAGGCGCAATATGCCGCCGCCCCCGGCTGCCCGAACGCCGCCATCGCCGCCAGGCTCACGGGCGCGGACCCGCCCAGACCCGCCGGCTGCCGCCCTCCCACCATCATCAGGAGGAACAAGGCCGCCGTGGCCGGAGCCAGCCAATGCCAGGCGGGAGCTTCAGCGTGCAGTTCCTCCGCCGCCACGGCGACCTTCGCCGCCCCGGGAAACAGCCGCGCGCTAATGCTCGCCGACGGTGGCCGCGGTATCCAGGACCGTAATTGATGATCCAGTTGATTCCAGTCGTTCATAATTTTCTCCGTTCAAACAGGCCTTTAATTTCTGCAAGCCGTAGCGATAACGCCCCGCCACGGTGTTGGGCGACAACGCCAGCAACTCGCCAATCGCTTCAAACGTGTGCTCATGCCAAATCTTCAAAACAATCACTTCCCGCTGCTCCGGCGGCAGTCTCGCCAGGCAGCGCATCGCCGCCCGCTCCTCGGACGACTCCCCTTCGCTCCGCTCGAACCACCATTGCGCTTCCAGTTCCCGCGTCAACCGCCGCCACAAGCTGCGGCGATAGTTCAGCGCGCGGTTGCGGAAGCTGCGCACGCAATAATGCTCCGGCTGCTCCGGCGTCGCGTCCATTTCCAACAGCGCGACGAAAGTTTCCTGCACCACGTCCTCCGCCTCCGTGTGGCTCAGGCCCAGCGCCCGCCCGTACAGAACGAGCTGCGCCGCCTTGCCCTCGTAGAGGCTCTGACACCAATGGTTGTTCGGATCGCTCACAACTTCATCCAATAGACACCAACCCCGCCGGGATTTGTATAGCGAATTTTGCGCCACGGCAAAGATGGCCATGGCTGACCGCCTTTCCGAAGACCGGCGTTAACTCCCCTGCCCTGCGCGCGGTTGCGCCGCGCGATAGACGCGCAACTGGCCGTATTCAAACGCCGAACCCAGCCGCTCCAGCGCTCCCACCAGGTTCCCGAAACCCGTCACGACGAACGCCGCCGCAATCTTGCCCTGTTGGTCGGCGGTGAGAACGCGGTTCAAGTCCACTGGCTCGCCCGCTTCGATCGCCGTGGCCAGATGGCTGTAAATCGTTCCCGTCACCAGCCCACGCTCGCGGGCGATCTGTTCCACCGTGCCACCCGCGCGAAAGAGCGTCAGCGTTTCGCGCACCGTGTCGCCCACGCGCGGTTTGGGCGGCGGCGGCGCCACGAACGAATCGTCCGCGAACATCTGGCGCGGATTCGCGCGCAGGTGATCCGCGATCTCCGCGAGAAACACCGCGCCGAACTCCTCCAGCTTCTTCTGCCCCACGCCGCTGATACGCGCGAACCCGCGCTCGTCCGTCGGGTAACCGCGCGCCATCTGCCGCAGGGCGACATCGGAGAACACGATGTAGGCCGGCACATCCCGCTCGTCGGCCAGGCGTTTGCGCAACTGGCGCAACCGCTCGAACAGCGGCTCGTCGCAGGCGATCTCGCCGGCGCGATGCCCCGCCGGCTCCGGCGCGGTCACCGGCTTCGTGAGCGTGATCGGCTTGCGCTCCTTCAAGACCGCCGCGCCTTCCGGCGTCAACTCCAGCACGCTGAATTTGTCCGTGGTCTGTTTGAGCAAGCCCTGCCGCACCAGCTCCCGGCCAATCGCCTGCCACTCCGCGCGGCCGTGTTCCTTCCCGATGTTGTAGGTGGACAACTGGTCGTGGCCCCAGCGGCGCAGCTTCTCCGTGTCCGCGCCGGTCAGCACTTCGACCACATGGTTCATGCCGACGCCGAAGCCGCTCCGCTCGCGGATGCGAAACACGCACGACAGGAATTTCTGCGCCGCGAGCGTGCCATCGAACGTCGAGCGCGGCGACAGACAGTTGTCGCAACCCTGGCAGTCCGCTTCGGCGAACTTCTCGCCGAAGTACTCCAGCAACGACGCGCGGCGGCAGCCGTTGCTCTCCGCGTAGTGGACGATCTGCTGCAACTGCGCGCGCGCGATCTGGCGCTCCTGCTCGTCCGGCTTCTCGTCAATGAACCGGGAATACTTCACGAAATCCCCGGCGCTGAAGTAGAGCACGCATTCGCTCGGCAGCCCGTCCCGGCCGGCGCGGCCGGTTTCCTGGTAATAGCCCTCGATGTTCTTCGGCAGGTCGTAGTGGACGACGAAGCGGACGTTCGGCTTGTTGATGCCCATGCCGAAGGCGATGGTCGCGCAGATGACGCGCACCTCGTCGCGCAGGAACAGCTCCTGATGTTTCGAGCGCGCCTGCGGGTCCAGCCCCGCGTGATACGGGCGGGCGCTCACGCCGTCCGCGTTGAGCCGTTCGGCGAGCGCGTCCACGGACTTGCGCGCCTGGCAATACACGATGCCGCTGTCGCGCGGCCGCGCGCGGAGGAAATCCAGCAGTTGCTCGTAGGTGCCCGTCTTGGCCCGCACGCGATAAGTGAGATTCGGGCGGTTGAAGCTCGCCACGTAGCACCGCGGCTCGCGCAGGTGCAGTTGCTTGAGGATGTCCGCGCGCACGCGCTCCGTCGCGGTGGCGGTCAGGCCCATCACCGGCGTTTGCGGGAAGTGCTCGCGCAGTTGCGCGAGCTGCCGGTATTCGGGACGGAAGTCATGGCCCCACTCGCTGATGCAGTGGGCCTCATCAATGGCGATGAGCTGCACGTTCCACCGCCGCAAGTCGTCGAGCATCCCGCCGAGCATCAGCCGTTCGGGCGCGAGGTAGAGCAGGCGGAACTCGCCGTTGTGCAGGCCGCGCAACCGCTCGCGCCCTTCACCGGCGGCGAGCGATGAATTGAGGAACGTCGCGGACACCCCCGCCGCCCGGAGCGCGTCCACCTGATCTTTCATCAGCGCGATGAGCGGCGAGACGACGACCGTGAGGCCGGGCCGCGCCAGCGCGGGCAACTGGAAGCACAGCGACTTGCCGCCGCCCGTGGGCAGCAGCGCGAACACGTCGCGCCCGGCCAGCGCGTCGCGGATGATTTCCTCCTGCAGCGGTCGAAAGGAGGTGAAACCAAAGTATTGCTTGAGCAACGGCAGCAGTTCGATGGACTCGGCATTCATGGTAACCGCGCGGAGCATGCCCGCGTCCGGGGGCGGCGAGAAGTTCAAATTCGAGCGGCGCGGCGGGCGCATCCGGACACCGCCCCCGATTGCCAACAGGTCGGAGCGCGGCGTTTATGCCGCCTCATCGTTTGAAAGTCCACGGGTCGCCCGTTTCGCCGTTGCCATTCGGACGCCGAAGCGGCCTGAAGGCCGCGCACCGGGAGCAATGCGCGGATGCTCCCCGCGCGGCTTGCAGGGAGCGATTTTGCGTCTTGGTGGCCCCCGAACGCAGGGCAGAAAAATGTGCGGTGAAAAATGGAAGCCCAGCTTTGGCCTGACACCTCCAGTTCCGGGTACTTCCCTGAACCTCAAAGCTCAAGCGAAGTTCCGCACCCCAGATCCCAAGAAGCGCCGCCCTCACACCGACGCCACCGCCTCGGTGCTTGTAGCCACTCTTGAGCCGCAGTCCATCCATGAAAAGCGACCGCCAGCGCTCCATATACAATATGGCCGTCAGCCACCAACCATGCGCGGCGACGCTGACCGCACCGCGACCCACGTTCACCGCAGGCCAATCATTCAGCAGCGGGGATGCCACCAGTGATTTGAGCGTGAAACCCGGCGATCGGTGTCCACAAGTGTCCCACCGCAGGACACTTTCCCTCGCACGCAGGACACTTTCCCAGCGTTTGATGCCAAAATCCCGGCTTTCGATGCCTCCATCCCGCCGTTGGCCCCGTCCACCGGCCTCCGATGCGTGAAAATCCTCCCACACGAGGGCATTTTACCAGGGCGTACGCGCGCACTTGCCGGGCGGACGCCTGCCATAGCCGGGAAAGTGTCCACAAAAGCAGGGAAAGTGTCCTGCGGAGCTGGGAATTCGGCATCAAACACTGGGATCGTGACCTCCGTACGCGGGCGCGAGCCTCCGGTGCGTGGGCGGAGCACAGCTTCACCCGGACGGACGAGTGCCGCAGGCGGGTGGAAGACTGCGAGGCGAGGATTGGACCCGCGTGCGCGCCGGTGGAACCGCGGCGACCCATCGCTGCACGCCCAAACCTGTCGCGGGGGGGGGGGGGGCGGCGGGGGGGGGGGGGGGGGGGGGCGGCACCCCCGCACCCCGCGGGCCCGGGCGCCCCCCCCGCCCCCCC
>JANNEF010000096.1:0-10902 GCA_031378375.1 Verrucomicrobiota bacterium
TGCTCCAGGCCCGGCTCAAGAAGGCCGGCACCGCCTGGCTGCCCGAGCACGCCGACCAGCTCGCCCACCTGCGCGTTCTGCGTGCGAACAAGCAATGGCTCTCAATCTGGAATTAGCCTCACCCACTTTTAATCGCACCCCAGCCGCTCCGCTTCCGCCTTCAGCGAAAGCAATTCCTGATTCTCCTGACGTAACGTGGTGATGGTCCGGCGTTGCCAGACGAAACTCGCCGCCAGGCACGCCAGCAGGCCGGCGGCGATGAGGAATTTGAAATTCAAGGTGTGTTTCGGCCCAACTTGGCTTTGCCGTCCACCGTGATGAGTTTCATGGTGGCGCTGGCTTGCACGGCGCTTCCGTCCACCATTCCGTAGTTGTCGTGAACCGTGCAGCGCGTGAGAACAACTTGCGGATCCTCCTCCGCCGCGCCGGGCGACACCAGTTCGTAGCTGATATTGGCAAGGTTGAATTGCTCCCAACTCTCGGCCGCCGTGCGCGCCGCGTCGCCGGGACAGGTCAATATCCTGGGCGTGCCAAGCTCCTTTTGCATGGTGAGGAAATCGGGCGGCAAAACTTCCTGGTGCTTGTTGGCCCAGATGCGCGCAGCCAGACCGATCTGCTTGAGGTTGCTGACGCACTGGATACGCAACGCCCTTTCCTTCTGTATAGCGAACGGGTCGGGTTCGGCGATCAAACCGGCTTTGGCCACCGCCGCGGCCCGCTCCGCCTGCAACCGCTGCTGCTCCGCCCGGAGCGCGGGCAACTCATCCGTGTGCCGGCGCAACTGCGCGACCTCCGCGCGCAACGCGGCCACTTCCGCAGCCTCCTTGCGCTGCCGTTCAACCTCCCTGGCGGCACCCCGGAGGCTTTGCATCTCTTCGTTGTCCCGGCGGAGGTGATCGAGGTTGGCGGTGAGAGCGCGCAAGATTTGCCGCTCTCGGCGCGCTTCAAGCAGCCAGCCCGTCTGCAAGTAAAGCGCAATCAACCCCGCGCACGCGAATCCGCCGAACACCAAGATCGGGAGCCACCGGCGCCCGCTGGCGGAAGTTTCCATCGTCGTATTCATGTCACTGTTCCTATCCATTGACCGACACGCGGCCCAAGCCTCACGTGTGGAGCGTGCGATAGCCGCAATCATCACGACAATTGCGAAGAATTCTGTGCGAAGAAATCTGTTGACATCTTTTCGGGAGCCGAGTAGTAATCTCGCAACTTGATTCCAATACTCAACTGACGAAACGATCCGCCTTAGTTGTTCCCCATGATCGGGTTTCAGTAGTAGCGGACGAATTGAGATGTTCGGGAAAACTGCCATAAAGCGATTTGACTTGGAAGCGCTGGAACCTCGCGTTCTGCTTTCAGGTGAAGGAGTCGGGGCAGTTGTTTCCCCGGCGGTAAACGACCCCTTGTTCGCTGCTGCCGAGACCGCTCAGACCCAGACCACCACCACGGATTTCAACCAAAATGTCACCTATGACGCCGTCAGCCAAGTCGGGGACATCTTCGATGGTGTGATTCAAAATCCGGCTCCGTCCGTGCCTGAAAAGACGGCTGGTGCCGGTTCGGCTGCGCCTGATCAAGATGAAGACACTGCTGGAAACGAACAGCAGACGGATAGAGCCAATTCTGTCTCAGGATCAACAAACGAAAACAGTTCGATTGACGAGCAGCTTGGTAATAGTTCCCAAGCACAAATTTCCAATCCGACCGTTGACCAACTGACCGAGACGCTGCGTTCAGCGAACGGCCCGCCGGCCGCTGAGTCCACGCCGGCTCTGTCTGCCGCTCTGAATTTCGCGGCGGCTCCGAGCGTGAACACTGTGACCGATTTCACCCCCGCTCCCGATGAAGTCACTCTCATCGAAATCGAGGGTAACACCCCCGGTGTTGGGGGTTATACACAATACAATGTCTCAGGCACTACCACGCTGGATGGCACGCTAAAGATCCAGTTGAACGGTGGCTTTGTGCCGATGCTGGGTGACATCTTCCAAATCTTCACCTGGTCTTCCTACTCCGGCGAATTCGCCAATTGGCTTGGTACTGCGGGTATTCCGGGTCATCCTGACTGGGCGTTCAAGCCCACCTACAACGCCGGGACCGGACTCAGCTTGCAGGTCGTTCAGACGCCCACCTTCCTCGTTGGCACCGATACGGCCATCCTCAACGGACTCGACAAGCTCTCCGACGTGGCGGACTCGCTCGACAACTTCGGCGAGTTCGCGGAGAACATCCCGCTCATCGGCGACAACCTCGGCAGCTTGGTGGACTCCGGCACCGCCATCACCGACGCCATCCGGAATCAACTCACCGCACTGTTCAATTCCCTGCCGCGAATCTCACTGGTGACCGAAACCATCGAATCTTGGGACGGCACGACGTTCGGCGGGTTCACTCTCCGCGTCAATGGCGTGCTGGGTCACTATGGCGCGACCAGCGCCGACCCGTTCTGGTGGGACGTAAACATTGAATTGGAGCCGACCGCCGTGAACAAAGTCCTCCAGACCGTGACCGGCGCGGTCTTCGATGCCTTCTTTAGTCCGGCCCCGATGGTTCAGGTGGACAGCTCGCTGGAACTGGATTTTGCCTTCGGCTACGACAGCGGTTTCTTCCTCGAAATTGATCACCTGAAAGCCAAGGCCGAGGTCAACGTGACCGGGTTGATGGGCTTCATTCTGGATTTCCCGCCGGGCGGCCCGCTCTCACTGACCGTCACCGACGGTTCGGTGATGTTGGAAGCCTCGGTCACGGCGACCCCGGACGACGGCGTGCTGACCGGCGGACGCATTACCGAAACCACCCTCAACGATATCGCCGGGGGTGCCATCGCCGTTGGCGACGCTTTCAACTTGGAGGAAGCCGGTTCGGTGGACGCGACCTTCACCCTGGCCGGCGCGTTGCAACTGGGCCCGCTGATCACTTATTCCGGCCTGCACACCGTCCGTATCCAGTCCGACGAACTGTTTAGCGGCAACGACCCGGACCTGACCATCGTGGTGGACGGCACCGTGGAAGTGCTGAACCAAACCCTCTCCGGCCTCTTCACCTTCAAGAAGACCGCCACTGAGACGGTCATCCTGGCCGAAAACGTCGCGTTGGAACTGAATCTCGGCCCGACGGACATCCGCGTGCTTCGTGCGGAGAACGGCACCGGGCGGTTTCTCCTGTTGGGCGATGACCTCGCGGGCACTGCTTCACTGACCATAACGCAAGGGCCGGACGCCCTGCTCCTGCCGAACATAGACATCTCCGGCACGACGTTGAACCTGGCCTTCAACACGTCCAGCGGCGCGGTTTCCACGATTGACGGCGAAACGGTGGACCTGCCAGCCGGCCCGCACTACCGGGTTTCCGGCAACGCGGTCATCACGCTCGACATCCCCGCCGCCAGCATTACGGCGGACTTCGTTTTTGAGCCGAACGACACCGACTCCAACCCCGCCAACGGCGACGAGGAAATCGTCGTGGGCGTGGCGAACATGACCTTCGACTTCAATGGCGTCGGACTCGTTCTCCTGAACGTGACCGACGGCTCGGGCGCGTTCGTCATCAATGATGACGGGATGTATGGCTGGGCCACGGCCACCGTGACCCTGAATGTGCCGGCGATTGACCTCACTGGTACCTTCACCGTTTCGCTGAACGACAATAGCGGCGACCCCGCCGCCCGCACCGTGGACGTAAACGGGACGATGGTGGAAATCCCGGACTTGCCCGCCGGCCCCTATCTGCGCGTCGAGGGGGACGATGTTGAACTGGAGGTTCTGGGCATCACGCTCGCCGGCGACTTCATTTTTGAAAGCCAGGAAACCGACGATGGCGACGACGTGGTGACCGTCGGCGCGTCGAACGTTTCCCTCGACCTCGGCTCGTCCGTCAACGACCTCATCACCATCACCAACGGCTCCGGCGCTTTCATCATCACTGACGACGGCATCGCGGGCGAAGGCAGCGTGGACGTGGCGATTTCCGTGGCGGGCCTGGGCTTGAGCGGCACGTTCAGCATCCGCATCAACGACACCGAGGATGCCGTGGACGAAATGGTGGATGTCCTCGGTGTGTCCGAGCACATTGATGTGCCGGAAGGCCCGTATCTCCAAATCAATGGCGACAACGTGGTGCTGACGATGTTCGGCCTGAGCGTCACCGGCGACTTCAGCTTCGAGCAGCGCGAGACGGTGGACGGCACGCAGTTGATCACCGTCGTGGCCAGCGACGTGAATTTCGACTTCAACACAAACGTCGTCACGCTCACCAACGGTTCCGGCCTGTTCCTCATCACCGATGGGGGCATCGCCGGCAAAGGCCAGATAGACGCGGGCATCACCGCCTTCGGCATGGCTTTTACCCACACCTTCACCTGGGACTTTAACAACACTGGCGCTCCGATTGACGAAACGGTGGATTGGGAAGGGATGCTCAAGGACATTGACCTGCCCGGTGGCCCTTACAACCGCATTGATACTGACGGCCCAGTGACGTTTGACGTGGTGGTCGCTGGCCAGACGCAGAGCATCACCGCCGAACTGGTGCTGACGATGGTGGATGCCAGCCCCGATTACGTCACCGTCGGCGTGTCGAGCCTGAGCACCACGTTGGGCGGCGGCGGGGTGACGCTGGCCGTCACCGGCGGGACGGGCGCGTTCGTCATATACTCCACAGGCATCGCGGGCGAAGTCACCGTGGACACCGCGACGCTGACCGGTGCCTCGCTTCTCAGCATTTCCGCGATGAACCTCAAGCTGCGGTTCAACAACACAAACACCGACGTGGGGCCAATCACCGTGGCCATCTCCGAAGATGCGGCTGACGACGTGACCATCGAGTTCACGGGCCTTTACTACCGGGATTACCTCGCGCTTTCCGGCACGGCGGAAATCGTCCTCGGCACCTCCTACGGCGTGGCGCTGGGCGGCAACTTCGTCATTGAAGTGCTCGGCAGCGGCACGTTCCAAGTGGCGGCCGAGGAGTTGCATTTCGCCATCAACGCCGGTTCGACGGAGGTTGCGTCCTTCGACAACGGCACGGGTGCGTTCGTCATCAGCAGCGCCGGCATCGCGGGCGTGGCGGACCTGGACTTCGAGGTCGGCATCATCGCCGTCAGCGGCACGATCAGCCTGGAGGTCAACACGACAGCCGCGCCGGTCAACACGATGGTGACGACGCCGGGCGGGATGACCAATATCAACCTGACCGACACCCAATACCTCGCCGTCTGCGTCAACGGTAGCGTGCATCTCGGCTCCATCGCCGTGCCGCTGAATTTTCTGATCAAGGTCAACACCGGCACGGGCGAAGTGGAGTTCCGGCGCAAAGCGCCCGATGAATTGCTGCTCTCCATTGATTCCCTGGGGGAAATCCATCTCGGTCCCTTCCTGAGCACGTTCAGCAACTTCGACTTCGCCCAGGCCGGCCCGTTTGAATGGGTGTCCATGTTGCGTCAGCTCGCCCTGTGGATTGACGCCTTCCGCAATTCGAGCCTCTTCGACATTGAGATTCCGTTCACGGGTGGCACGACGCTCGGCGACGCGTTCGACTGGTCGAAGCTGTTCCTCGAAAAAATCTACAGCAAGATGGTGAGCGTGGAGTTGCCGTCGCAATCCTTCCTCGCCACCGACATCCGGAACGGCGCGCTGGCCGGCGTGACGTTCAAAGTGACGCTGGGCAGCGAAGCGCCCGTGACCCTCACCGTCACGGATACCATTGGCAGCGCCCTCTCGCGCGACGGCAACGAGATGGTGACGCTCTTCAATAACGCCATCGCCGGAGCGCTGTTGACCAGCCGCCTCGTGGCCCGCATCAACAAGGACGATCAAGTGGTCATCGCGTTGACCGACGCCGAAATCACCGCCGGCACCACCCTCAAGCTGGTGGCGGTGGACGCCGCCATCGGCGCGCTGGGTTTTGGCCCCGTCACCGGGGACGCGGATGTGAATACCGTGGATCAGGTGGGCATCCTCGACGCCCGCTACGACACCGAGGATTTCTTCGTCGTGCTGGCGGACATCCTCAACGACGGCCTCGTGAACAACAACGGCGGGGTCATGTATGATCCCGCGCGGCAGATGTACACCTACACGGTCAATGCCGGCGCGACCTACACCACGCCGAACCTGCCGTTTGATTTTGACCTCGACCTCGGCCCCATCGCCGGCGCGTCGTTGAGCGGGGCGTTGCAAATCGAGGCCACGGTCGGCTTCAACTTCACCCTGGGCTTCGACCTCAGCGCGCGCGAAGTGCCGCGCGTCCTTTCCTCCACGTTCGTCCCGGTGCCGTCGAATGGTCGCATCAGCGCGGACGCCAACTTCCAAGTCTTTCTCAACGACGAACTGACGCCGATCAATCTCACGCTGTTGCGGACCAGCACCACCACCAACAACAGCATCCAGGATCTCGCCGCCGACATGAACGCGCTCTTCGCCGCGACGATGTACAACGGTCCGCTTGTGACCGTGGCGACTCCGCTCAACCAGCTCCTGGTCGCGCAAAAAGCCGGCAACGGCCTGGCCATTTCCGCGATTCAAGAAATTGACACCGATGGCAACGGCGTGCCCGACTCCGGCAAAGACCTCAACGCCGACTTTAACACCGACCAATGGCTTGGCCTCATCAACCGCATCGTCACCCGTTCGTTGCAGAACGACGTGTTCGCCACCGAAATGGGTTTCGGTGCCGAGGCCCTCGACATTGCCGGAACGACTTACTTCCAAACCACCGCCAACTCGACCATCAAGGGCTTGTTCATTGACAACGTGAATCTGAGCGCCTCGCTCGCCCTCACCACCACCACGCCCATCAGCGGTTCGCTCCGCTTCGGCTTCGTGGAAATCACCACCAGTGGCGGCGACTTCGGCACGCTCACTTACGACGGCATGGGCGTAAACCCCATCGCCGCGACCCTCAGCCTCGAAGACCAGACGACCGGCGAACTGCGCTTCTACGTCAGCGAACTGATGAACGGCACCTCGTCGAACAACATTGGCAACCTGGTGCCGGACTTCGCGTTCACCGGCAGCTTCCTGGCGCGGCTGGAAAACATTACGGCTGGCGGACTGGGCTTCACCATCCCGCTCGGCAGCCCGGCGGAGGTTTCGCTCTGGATACCCGACATCACGAAGCTCGACTACAACCCCGACCCTTACGACGCGACGACCAACAACGAGGGCCTGTTCCTCACCTACCCGAACCTCGGCAACCTCCAGAACTTCACCAAACTCAGCTTCACGCAAATCATCCGGGCGCTGGACGCCATTGCCGACAACCTCAGCCAGTTGAGCGCCTTCTCGTTCCTCGATGAGCGGCTGCCGTTCATTGATCTCAGCGTGAACGACATGCTCGACTACGCGAGCAAGTTCGCCGACCTGATTGACGCGGCCTCCAGCGGCGGCAGCACCTCCCTCCAGGAAACCATCGCCGAACTGGAGGAGCAGATTGAACTGCTGTTCAACCTCAACCCGGACGTGCTGATGGTGACGCTGGATGAGGCCGGAATGCCCGCCGCCAGCCTCGTCACCGCCGGCGGTGTGAACGGCGTGAGCAATTCAACCTTCACGGTCACGCCCGACGGCGACAACAACAACTTCACCGTCACCACCACGAGCAACACGAACGCGGGCGACCTCAACGGAACGGTCATCCGCGTCGTCGGCGATCCGTCCGTGACCGACACCACCGCGATTGCGGAATGGAACGCGACCGACAAGGTGCTGACGGTAAAAATCAACGGTGGCAAGACCAAGGCCAGCGCCATCGTTACCGCCATCAACGGCCTCGTCGGCTCGCCGTGGACCGCGTCACTGGCCACGCCGGACAACGACCTGGCGGGCAACACTGGCAACGGCACGCTCACCACCGTCGCGCTCAAATTCTCGTTCGTCTTCACGGCGGCCTACGCGAACTCGCTGCCGTTCCAACTCGATCTCAAGAAACTGGTCAATGAATTGGGCGTCAGCAACACCACCGTGCGCGCCCTGATTGACATCGCCACCACGCTCATCCAGATCAGCGGCTCCGGCACGCTCACCGTCAGCGCCAGCGCCACGCTCACGCTCGACTTCGGCCTGGACCTCACCAATCCCTGCACGATCAAGCCGTTCTTCTACGACACCACGGGCGTCGTGCTGCTGGCCAAAGTGCTCGGCACGGACATTGAAATCGAGGCGTCCATCGGCTCCCTCTTCGGCATCTTCATCAAGGACGGCAAGGTGACGCTTGACGCCGACGGCAACCCGGACACCGACGCGGGCGACGGCGACCGCGGCGCGAACTTCCGCCTCGGCCTCAAGGACAACAACGGCGACGGACGCCACTACTTCGACGAGAACTGGTTCAACTCCGGCAGCATTGACCTGCACCTCGAAGGCGGCGTGAGCGCGACGCTCCCGATCTTCGCGCCATTCGAGGGCACGCCGCTGGACGGCGACGACGACACCAACGGCGACGGCTATCCTGACAATTATCTGGTCATTGATATTCCCGACCTCGTCCGCCTGTTCATTGACCAGGCGGTTTCGACGCAGGCGGATGGCGCTTCCAAGACGGTTCTGTTCGCCGGTACGAACAACGACCTGAACGTCATCAGCACGCTCTACACCGACTACAACATCGTCTTCCTCGACACCTTGAGCGGCAACAACGCCAACGCCAGCTACAGCGCCGGCACCAACACGCTCACGGTGAACATTGCCGCCGGCACCACCACGGGTCTCACGGCGCGCAACGCCATCATGGGCCAGGCCGGTTTCGGCACCACCACGCTGACTGGCGACGACGACGCGGACGAGGTGACGATGACGAACGACGGCAGCGGCACGCTCGACAAGCTGCGCTTCGTCACGCCCGACTTCGGCGCGCTGTTCGACAACATTGACATCTGCGACGTCATCTCCAGCCAGATTGACGAAATTCTCGAAGGACTGGACACGCTCCTCGGTTCCATCCAGGACGGTCTCAACGAAATCGTCTATAACACCGACCTGCCGCTGATCGGCGACGGGTTGAGGGGCGCGGCGAACTTCATTGATGATTTCCGCAACGGGTTGCTGGCGAGCCTGCGGGCGGAGGTGGACGCGGCGGGCGGCAACGGTCTGACCGCGCTGGAGAACGCGATCAAGAAGGCGCTCTGGAACACGCTCGGCCCCGCCGGACTCGACTTGCTCGTGGACTTTGAGACGGGTGACGAACTTGACGATGCTGAAGGCTTCAGCCAGCTCGACGTGACCCTCGATTGCGATGACGGCCTGATCGTCAACGTCCGTTTGGCCAAGACGCTCGCGCTATTGGACACAACGCAGAACCCGATTGATTTCCAGATTGGCGTTCCCGGCTTCGGCTTGGAAGTGGACGGCAACGTCGTCATCTCCATTGGCTTCGACCTCAAGTTCGGCTTCGGCGTGAACAAGGAGGACGGGTTCTATTTCAACTCGTCGGCGACGGCGGATGATCCGGAATTGGTGATTGAGTTCAAGGCGGAGATTCCGGGACTTCATGCCGCCGGCACTCTGCTCTTCCTCCAACTCGACGTGACGGATGACCCGGATGATCCGAGCATCTTCCGCGGCTTCTTCGAGGTGGATCTCATGGACCCGAACCATGACGGCAAACTGACGTTTGCCGAGATGACCTCCAGCGGCACGGAGTTCGAGGACATCATCCACGCGAACCTCGGCGCGGAGGCGCATGTGAACCTCCTCCTGGCCGCCAGCTTCGGCGGCAACACCGCCTTCCCGCGCGTGCTGGCGACGTTCCACCTGGACTGGATGTTCGACCTTGAGAACGGCGCGGGCCATCCGGAGATTTCGATCACCGACATCTATCTCGACCTCGGCACCTTCATCTCGGATTTCCTCGGCCCGATTCTCACCGAGATTCGCAAGGTCACCGAGCCGCTCCAGCCGATCATTGACATCGTGACCGCTCGCATCCCGGTGCTGTCCGACCTGGCGGGCGAGGACATCACGCTGCTCGATCTGGCGGAACTTTTCGGCCTGCTGGAGCCGTCCACGGTGGACTTCATCGAGGGCATTCTCGAGGTGGTGGAATTGATCAACCAAATCGAGGGCTTGGGCGAAGGCAGCATCCTGATTCCGTTCGGCTCGTTCAGCCTCCTCGAAGACGAGAACGGCGAGATGCGGAACATCGCCGCATTGCAGGAAGCCGTCGCGATGGACGCGGCCAATCTCCAGAACGCCATCGCCAACTCCGGCCCGCCCGGCACGACCTCGACCTACCAGAGCCAGACGTCCGGGTTCGCCAGCGATGTGGGCAGCCTCGACAATTTCAGCATCCCGATCTTCGACAACCCGTCGGAGTTGTTCAACATCTTCATCGGTGAGCCGGTGCGCCTGATCGAATGGAGGATGCCGACCTTCAAATTCGAGTTCACCTACGTTCAAAAGATTCCCATCTACCCGCCGCTTTACGCGCAGTTCGGCGGCACCATCGGGGCGGAGATCAAGATCGGGTTTGGCTACGACACATACGGCATCCAGAAGTTCATCGAGTCGGAGGACAAGAACTTCCTGGACATTCTCGACGGGTTTTACGTCATTGACTTCGACGCCGGTGGCAATGAGCAACCGGAGTTGCGGCTGTATGGCGAACTGTTTGCGGGCGCGTCCATCAACCTGTTCCTCGTCGAGGTCGGCGTGCGTGCCGGGCTGGGATTCGAGGTCACGTTTGATCTCAACGATGTCAACGACGACGGCAAGGTGCGCGTGAGTGAAATCGTCGCCAACGCGCTGCAGGATCCCCGGTGCATCTTCGACATCCACGGGCGCATCTATCTGTTCCTGGAGGCTTACCTGATCGTGGACTTGTTCTTCTTCACCATCGACAAGACCTGGCGCTTCGCCGAAATCACGCTGTTCGAGTTCGACATCTCCTGCCCGGTGCCGGTGCTTGCCA
>JANNEF010000288.1:0-89167 GCA_031378375.1 Verrucomicrobiota bacterium
TGTTCGGCCTCCGGGGCTGGCGGTGCGGGACGCATGGAGACCGGAGCGTAGCGGAGGCCGACCGGAGTCCCGCACCGCCGGCCGCACCGCCCGTCCCTGCGCCTTGATCCCGTTCCAATACTTCCGCCCCGCACCCACGCCATCTCGCCGCCACGGATGGCTCGCGGCGGGCTTGCCCTTCACGACCTGCCGGCCCGCTGGCTCCTTCCGCTGCAACTTCACGGGAGGGCGCTTCCGCACCACCCCGGCCGGCAAGCTGCGCCACTTCAGGCACTGGCCCCGATACACCAGTCGTACCCGCCCCTGGCGCAGCGTCCGCACGATCACTTTCCGCCGCACCAGGCTCAGTGCCTCGTGGTGCCGGTCTAACTGATACCGCTTCCCTTCGCACGCCACCGTCCAGTCGCACTGCACCACCCGCTCCTTCTCCCAACTCAACACTTCATTCAAGTTCCGCGGCACCCCACGATGCACGTCCACCGGACTGGTCGCCTCCCGCCCAAACTGCCGGTTGAACGCCCGTAGAAACTTCTCCTCCAAAAACCGGTTCGCACTTTCAATGTCGCTGATCCCAGCCAGCCTCATCTCCTTCACCAGCCGGTCTTGCAGCGTCCCGTTCATCCGTTCCACTCGCCCCTTGGCTTGCGGGCTGTTCGCCAGGATCAGTTCCACCCCCAACTGTTCCATCGCCCGCCCAAACTGCGTCTGCGGCGTTTTCCCAGCCAGTTGTTCAGCGACGCTCGCCGCACCTTCGCACCGGTAGATGCTGTCCCGATCCACATACAGGCTCAGCATCAAGCCGTGTTTTCTCACCCAGCCTTCGCTCACGTCGTAGCTCGCACGCGTCGTCTCCTCCTCGAAGAACCGCGCGTGCAGCTTGTTGGTCGCGTCGTCCACCATCACCATCAGCACGCACTGGGGCCCGCGTCCCTCGAACCAGTCGTGGTGCGAACCGTCCATCTGCACCATCGCCCCGAAGCTCGGCTTGCGCTCGCGCCATTGCCGGTGTTGGTGCTTGCGTCGCCGCACCGTGTGCTCGCCCTCCGCCAGCCGCCACCGTCGCAGCGTCTCGTGATCCACTGCCAGTCCCGCTTTGGCCAGTTGCTCGGCCATCAGCGTCGGCCCGAAATCGGCGTAGCGTTCTTCGGCATACAAGGCCAGCGCCTGCGCACGCACGGCGGGCGGCTTGCGCCGCGCGCTGGGCTTGCCGCGCAGCCGATGCACCAACCCGGCGTCCCCGGCGGCCTGATACCGTTGCCAGATCCGCTTGCTCTGGCGGTAGCTCACACCCATCAACTCGCAGGCCTGCACCAGCGTCAGCTTCTGCTCCGCCACGCCCGCCATCACCGTCATTCGTACCCGCTCTTTCCGGCTCATTGTTAATGTCCTCATGTTGTGGCCGGGTTGCTACCGCAACCCCGCCTCAATGGGGACATTCTTATCGAGTTATCAGGGGGACATTCTCATGGAGTTCCGACAGCTTTTAATATCCGCGTTGACCTCGCGCGCAAGTCCGCTGACCTTGCGCGCAATGTCGTCGTCCTCGGACGCAATGTCAGTGAACTTGCGCACAATGTTACCGATATTGCGCGCAATGTCGGTGGAGATGCGCGCATCCTCGGTCCAATTCCGCAAAAACCTGGTCAAAAGTAGCCAGAGGACGGTGCCAGCCCGCCGGACCGGGAAAGTTTCGCCGGGCCGGCGGCAGATATTTCCACCCACTCCGCACCGACTTCCCCATTTGAAAGACTTGCGCTGGCGAAGCGTTCCTCGCGGTGAAGTTTGCGCCGACTCACGTCGGCGGCTACACGGCGGTAGCCGCGGACGTCAGTCCGCGCCAATCTCCTCCGGCCGGGAGACCTGCACTGGCGAGTATCCCTCTCCCCCTCCGTGGGGGAGAGGGTGTCCGCAGGACGGGTGAGGGGATAATCATTCCACCGGTTTTCACTCGTGATTGGTATAAGCCAGTCGCAGACCGGCGCTCCGCCGGTGGCGAAAACTTCAGGCTCCGCGTCTCATCCGGTGTGGATCGCATCTCCGAATCGCAGAAAACCGGCTTATTTCATTGACTCAGGCCGTTAGTTCCCGTAAGCTCCGCGCACTATTCAGACTCTTTCACCCATGAACCGCCATCGCTGTACCCGCCAACCGTCCGTTTTCCCATGTTCTCTGGATGGCGCGCGGGCCACGCCGGGCGTGGTGGAAGATTTCCAGCCGGCTCGCCTTTGCGCCCGCCGGGAACCTCGGCGCAGCCAAATCCTTTAATCTCGAACGGCACACCCTTATGACTCCGCAAACCAACTCACTCCGTCCGGCGGCAACGCTGGCCGCCCAACCCGGTTCCTTCACCTTCGCTCCAAGTAAATGCTCCCTGGCCGGATTTTCGGCTCCAACTCAGATGAACGCTATGAAACAACCGACGATGCAATCCCTGCGCTCCCCGGCTCTTCGGGCGGCGGCACCATTCACCCGAAACCTTGCGCTGCTCCTCCTCCTGCTGCTCGGTGCGCTGACACCGCAGCCTGGTCAGGCGCAGGTTATTACGATCCAGTTGCTGGTGGACCGGCTTTCCGCCTTCCTGTGCCGGACGGAACCGACCAACCTGGTCTTGTATCCCATCTCAGCGCCAGACATCACCTCCAACGCTCCGGTGCTGCTCCCGCCTGTGGATTCAGAGGTTTGCGCCCTTTGGGCCAATAGCTTCGCCTCGAAGGGGGTGCTTCTTCAATCCCCGAATTTGCATTTTAAGGTCCTGGGGTCGATCCAACTCAACATTCAAATCTTTCTGGGCACGATTACCAAGAACGACATGATATCCCCCTCGTTCGTCGCCAAGATCAAGGCGGAAGCCGAAAGGCGGATCAGCGACAATCTCCTGCTCCTGACCACGCCGCGGCTGAAGATCGTCCTCCAGAAGACTGCGGAAGAGGCGGCGGCCGGGAAGTTGGTCCTCTCCGTGGAGAAGCTCACCTACATCATGCTGGATGTGGAGTGGATGTTTCTCAGCAACCAGCAGCGGGCACTGGCGGTCTGGGACTCCCTTTACACCAACGCCCTGCCGGTGATCCAACCGGTCCCAACCAATGGCGAGGCGGTTCAGGATTTCATCAGGGCATTGGCCGCGGGCTTTAACGCGGGATCCTTGGCCGCGCCCACGGTGACCTCCAGCGCGGCGACGGCAACGTCCACCACCGCCGACCTGCCCGGCAACGTGACCAGCGACGGCGGCACCAACATCCTCGAGCGCGGCATCGTCATTTCCGTGACCGGCGATGATGACAACCCGCTCCTCGGCAGCGGGGATTCGACGCAGGTGACCACCAACGGCACCACGGGCGCGTTCACCGTGCAGGTCACCGGCCTCAGCCCCGGCACCAGCTACAGCTTCAAGGCCTACGCCAGCAATTCCGTGGGCGTCGGCTATTCGGCGGTGCGGACCTTCTTCACCACCACGCCGCCGATCGTCGTGCCGCAGTTGTTGGCCTACGACAGCGTGCTGAACCCGACCAATTCGGGCATGGGGTGGTCTGGTCCTTGGAGCCGCACCCTGCCGTTGGCGGATAATCTCTATTACCCGGGACTGAAGACGTGCGGGCAATCAGCCGGCGCCGGCCCGCAGGTCTTCCGCAACCTGGCCACGGGCCAGACGACGGGCGTGGTTTATGTGGCCGCCCTCGTCACCGGCATCGGTTACGCCAATGTGGCCCTCTACGATGGCACAACGGAGAAGGTCACCTTCGGCCTCATTTACAATGGGAGCGGGCCGGGGCCGTTCTACGGCTCCTTCGAGTTAGGACAAACCGGCACCAACAAGGTGAGCTACTCCATCGTGGCGACGAACGCGGCGACTCACCTCATCCTCACGTGCTTCGATCTGGACACGAATACCTTCTCCCTGTGGGTTGACCCCGATCTCTCCGCTCCGCTTGGCGCGCCGGCTTACACCAAGACCGCGCAAGCGGGACAGAGCTACGACTTCAATCGCGTCCGCCTCGAAGTCGCCGGCACCTCGCGGGTGGATGAAGTGCGCCTCGGGCGTTCGTTGAGCGATGTTACGGGCCTCACATTCCCACTGACCCTCGTCTGCGCGCCCGATCGCACGCTGCCATGGGTCACCGACTCCGTGCCGGTCTTCGACGAACCGCTCGCCCCCTGTCCCACCAACGTGACCATCACCTACCTCGACAGTGAACTTTCGGCGAACTGCCCGGCCGTGCGCAGCTTTCGCCGCACATGGACGGCCGCCGATGACTCCACCAACCGTGTCTCCTGCTCGCAGACCATTACTTTTGTGGACACGAACCCGCCGGTCATCGTCTGCCCGATGAACCTAGTGGTGAACCCCGCGCCCGGCGCAACCAACGCCAGGGTCAGATTCCACGTCACCGCCACGGACAACTGCGACACGAATCCTGCGGTCGTCTGTGACCCGGATGCCGGCGCGATCTTCTCCGAGGGCACGAACACCGTGACCTGCACCGCCACCGATACCTGTACCAACCGCGCCACCTGCTCCTTCACCGTCATCGTCCGGCCCGAGTCTCCCGACCTTGACTGTTTGATCAGCCACTGGGCCTTTGACGAGGCGTCGGGCACCAACGCGCTGGACTCGGCGGGCACCAACACCGGTCGGCTCGTCAACAGTCCGTTGCGCGTGCCCGGCCAGTTCAACGGCGCGCTCAAGTTCAATGGCACCAGCCAGTATGTGAACGTGCCGGACAGCGATTCGCTGGACTTGTCCAACAAGATGAGCATCAGCGTGTGGTTCAAGCCCTCGCAATTGATCAACGCCGCCAGCGGGCGCAAGGACATGCTGCAAAAGTTCACCGCCTACTGGCTGATCTTCAATTACCCCTCGGGCGACGGCAAACTGACCTTCGTGCTCAACAGCGGCGCGAACCGCGTCAAGTCCACCCGCACGAGTTGGGTGTCCAACCAGTGGTATCACGCCGTGGCCACCTACGACGGAACGAACATGGCGCTCTACATCAACGGCGTGCTCGAAGGCGTCACGCCGACGAGCGTGGCCGTGGCCAGGAATACCTTCCCGGTGCAGTTTGGCGGCAACACGCAGCAGAACTTCTGGTTCCCCGGCACGCTGGACGACGTGCGCTTCTACGGCTGCGCGGTGACGACCAACACGGTCGCGGCCCTCTTCGGCGCCATGCCCCCGCCGCCAGCCAACACGCCCCCCGTGATCTCCGACAGCACCAACCGCACGATTCTGAAGAACACGTTCGTGGACGTGCCCTTCATCATCGGCGACGTCGAGACGGCCGCCGCAAGCCTGACGGTCAGCGGCAGTTCCTCCAACACCACGCTGGTGCCCAACGCGAATTTCTCCTTCGGCGGCACCGGTTCCAACCGCACGGTGCGCGTGACGCCCGCCGGCAACGAGATCGGCGTCGTCATCATCGCGCTGACCGTGAGCGACGGCACGACCAACGCGACCGACACCTTCGTGCTGACGGTGAACGACGTGCCGGCCCCGCCGCCGCCGGCGCCGGACCTGATCGGGCGCTGGCAGTTCGACGAGACCGGCGGCACCAACGCGCTGGATTCGGCGGGCACCAACCACGGGCGGTTGGTCAACGCGCCGACGCGGATGCCGGGCGTGTTGAGCAACGCACTCTGCTTCAACGGCACCAGCCAGTACGTGAACATCCCGGACAACAACGCGCTGGATGTATCGAACCGCTTCACGATGAGCCTGTGGTTCAAGCCCGCGCAACTGCTCAACGCAGCCAGCGGGCGCAAGGACTTGTTCAAGAAATTCCTGGCCTACTGGCTGATCCTGAACTACCCGACGGGCGACGGCAAACTGGCGTTCGTGCTCAACAACGGCGTGCTGCGGGTGAAGTCCGTGCGCGCCTCGTGGGCGTCCAACCAGTGGTATCACGCAGCGGCGACGTATGACGGGACGAACATGGCGCTCTACATCAACGGCGTGCTGGAAGGCACGCTGCCAGCGACCACGCCCGCGGCCAACACCGCCAACCCGCTGCAAATCGGCGGCAACACGGAGCAGAACTACTGGTGGCCCGGCTGCCTGGACGACGCGCGCCTCTACAGCCGCGCCTTGAACACGGCTGAAGTGCTGGCGCTGTTCACCGAGGCCGGCACGCTGCCCGCGCCGCTGCCCTTGCCCGGCGAGGACGCCCCCGGCATCCATGTGGCGCTGAACGTGGACGACGGCTTTGCGACGCTGATGTGGGCGGCGGAGCCGGGCCGCTTCTACCGCGTGCAATACACGGACGACCTGGGCGGCGACAACTGGCGCGACCTGACGGACGACCTGCTGGCGCTGGAAGACTACGCAACCGCCGCCGACATCGTGGACACCGCGACGCAACGCTTCTACCGCGTGATCGAACAGCGGTAGGCGCGGCGCGCGTCCCGCAACGAAGGCCCGCACGCCGGACCTTGGCAAAAACGAAGTCCGAGCCGACGTGGAAGATTCCCTGCGCACCGCGCCGGGGAAAGCATCCACGTGCCGCCAAGGCTCGCGGCTGCGCGCTGAAGTGCAGCAGATTTTCCCACAGATTCCGAGCCGCCACAGACAAACAATCCTATCCGTGGCTTCCCTGAATCTGTGGGAACTTCATGGAAAGGGCGGAGTGGATGACTGAAGTTCACCAGCCAGATGGATGACGCCAAACTTAAACCCGAACTCCGAAGCGGGCGGTGGTCAAAGGTGGCGTCCTATCCCCAGCCCAGCAGTTTCCCGCCCTGGTAGGTGATGAAGGCCAGCCCCCACGCCAGCGCGCCCATGTAGAGCCATTGGAACACGGGCCATTTCCACGAGTTGGTCTCGCGCCGGACGATGGCGATGGTGCTCACGCATTGCAGCGCGAAGACGTAGAAGACCATCAGGGTCACCGCCACCAACGGCGTGTAAACTTGCGCGCCGTCGGGCCGCTGTTGTGCGCGCAGGGTCTGCGCCAGGGTTTCCGTGGCGGCCGCAGAGTCGTCCAACTGGCCGACGTTATAGACGAGCGACATGGTGCTGACGAAAACTTCCCGCGCCGCGAACGAGGCGACCAGGCCGATGCCGATCTTCCAATCGAAACCGAGCGGCGCGATGGCCGGTTCGATCAACCGGCCCAGCTTCCCGGCAAAACTGTGACGCAACTTTCCCCCCGCCTCCTCCTGCGCCAGCTCCGCAAGCCGGGCGTCGCGCGCGGTTTCGACGGCGACCCTGGCCTCGCCGCCATCGGGAATCACGGCGGAGGCAACGTCCGCGCGCATCGCGGCGAAGCGGCCCGCCGCCGCCCGGTCCTGCGGGTAGCTGGCGAGGAACCAGAGGAGGATGTTGATGCCGAGAATCACCGTGCCGGCACGGCGCAGAAACAATTTCGAGCGATCCCACATGTGGCGCAGGACGATTTTTACGAGCGGCCGTTTGTAGGGCGGCAGTTCCATGATGAGCATCGGCGTCGGCCCCTTGAGCAGCGTTTTCTTGAACAGCCACGCCATCAGCAACGCGACCACGATGCCGAGCAGATACATCGCGAGCATCGTCAGGCCGGACAGTTTGAAGAAGCCCAGCACCGCGCGGTTCGGGATGCACGCCGCAATCAGCAGCGTGTAAACCGGCAGTCGCGCCGAACAACTCATCAGTGGCGCGACCAGGATCGTCACCAGCCGGTCCTTGGGGCTTTCAATCGTGCGCGTGGCCATGATGCCGGGAATCGCGCACGCGAACGAACTGAGCATCGGGATGAAACTCTTGCCGTGCAGGCCGACCTTGCTCATCAACCGGTCCATCAGGAACGCCGCGCGCGCCATGTAGCCGGTGTCTTCCAGCAAGCCGATGAACAGGAACAGCAGGCAGATCTGCGGCAGGAAAACGATCACCGCGCCGACGCCCGCGATCACGCCATCCACGATCAAGCTGTGCAGCGGCCCGTCCCCGAGCGCGCGGCCCACGAGGTCGCCCAGCCATTGCACGCCGTGTTCGAGCGCGTTCATGGGCAGTTCGGCGAAGCTGAAGATGCTCTGGAACATCAGCGCCATGACGGCGAGGAACACCAGCAGGCCCCAGACTTTGTGGGTGAGCACGCAGTCCAGTTTGTCGCTGAAGGTTTCCCGCTCGACCGCCGGCGCGGTGGTGACGGCTTGTTGAATGGCCGAGACGCAAACGTAGCGCGCCTCGATGACCGCACAGCGCCAGTCCACCTCCGCCTGCTCCAGCCGCTGACGCGCGGCCATGGCGGCGGCACACACGGTCGCAGGATAGTGCGTCGCACTGCCGTTGAGAAATTTTTCATCACTGAGGACCAGCAACGCCTCCGCCCTCGCCAGGAAGCGCGACTCCGGGAAGGTGGCTTCCAGCAAATCCGCCAGCGCCTCGGCTTCCCGCGCCAGGGCCGGCGGCACTTGGCAGAACTGGCGCGGAGTGATCTCGCCAGGGTCGCCGGTCGCCGTCGTCAGGATTTTTTCGCGCAACGCCGGCACGCCCCGGCCCGCGCTGGCGACGATGGGAAACACCGGCACGCCCAGCGCCGCACCCAGTTGCGCGGCGTCAATCGCGTGGCCGTTGGCCTGCGCCACGTCCATCATGTTCAACGCGATGAGCGTCGGGTAACCCAGCTCGATGACCTGCGTGGCGAAGTAGAGGTTGCGCTGCAAGTTCGAGGCGTCCACCACGACGACGACCAGTTCCGGCGGCGAGACTTCACTTAAACGATGGAACAGCACGTCGCGCGCGATTTGTTCATCAAGGGATTGGGGGCTGAGGCTGTAAGTGCCCGGCAGGTCGAGGATGATGACCGGATGGTCTTTCGTCGTGCCGGTCAACCGGCCTTCTTTGCGCTCGACGGTCACGCCCGGATAATTTCCCACCTTCGCGCGCAGGCCGGTCAGGGCGTTGAACAACGTCGTTTTGCCGCAGTTGGGATTGCCCGTGAGCACGACGTGGCGGCCGGTGCGATCCTGCTGAACCCTCGTCCCGGGCACCGTATGAAGTGGCGGTTGCATAGTCATGCGGCCGGAACAGTGGAGACAGGGAGCAAGGCAACGAACCGCGTTCGTTCACTCCCCATCAGCCCACGGATCCGCCACCCCCCTTCCCCGTGGCGTCCACCCAAATCTGTTCCGCCTCGTGTTTGCGCAGCGTGAGGTGATAGCCGCGCACCTTGATCTCGACCGGATCGCCCAGCGGCGCGAAGCGGACGAGTTCGACCGCCGTGCCCACGAGCAGGCCCATTTCGAGGAGACGGCTGCGGTGTTCGGGCGGGACTTTGATGGCGGTGACGGTGGCGGAACTGCCGACGGCCATCGAAGTCAACGGTTGACTCCCGGCGGCCATACTCAATCCACCAACGGCGATTCGGCCAGCGGCTCGACGAGGATGGTGTCGGCCAGTTGCATGCTGATGCCCAGCCGGGCGTTACAGACCAGACAGATCAAATTGGAGTGCCGGCTGAGGAGTCTGATTTGCTGCTCTTCGCAAAAGCCCATCTCGCGCAGGCGATGCATCACGTCGGGCGGGGCGGAAAGCTGTTTGATCCGAACGACCGTGCCCGCCACCACCCGGCTCAGCGGGCAGAAAAATGCATCCTGCGGGCACCCGCCGTCAGGGCATTGGGATTTCGGTTCGTTCACGAGGCTCAAAGTGCAGGGATTGAGACTTAGTTGCAAGAAGGAATATTCGCCAAACGAAGCCGGGAGGCGTGCGGCCGGAGAACTTTCCCCGGTTACCGTCCGTCCAGTCCTTTCAAATAGGCGACGATCAACTCCGGCAGGTCGCTGCTGTAGCCGCCTTCCAACACGCTGAACACGGGCAGATCCAGCTTGCGAAACGATTCGCCCAGCCAGTGAAAATCCTCCGCCTCCAGCGTCTCCTGCGCCAGCGGATCGCGCGCGTAGGCGTCGAAGCCGGCTGACACCCCGACCAGGTTCGGCTTGAATTTCTTCAAGCCATCGAACGCGCGCGTCAGCACCTGGCGATACTCCGCGCGCGGCGTGCGCGGCGCGACCGGGTGGTTGAAGCAATTCTTCCCGACGTGGCCCGTCCCCGTGCCCGGATAACACGGGTGCTGGTGAATGGAGAAGAAGGCCGTGTTCGGCCGGTCGAGCAGAATTGCCTCGGTGCCGTTGCCATGATGCACGTCAAAATCGTAAACCGCGACCTTCTTCACCCCGTCGGCTTGCGCCGCCAGCGCGGCAATCGCGATGGCGTTGAGATAACAAAAGCCCATCGCCCGATCGCGCGTCGCGTGATGACCCGGCGGGCGCAACAGACTGAACGCCCGTTCGCCTTTGCGCGCCGCCTGCATCGCGTGCAACGCACCGCCCACCGAGCGCTGCGCGTGCGCGAAGATGTCCGGGTGCGCCGGCGTGTCCCCGTCGAAAACTTCCGCCGCCGCCTGGACACGCGCCAGGTGTTCCTTGCTGTGGGCCCGCAGAATGGCCTCGTCCGGTACCGGCACTGGTGCAGCCCACGTCACGGCCAACCCGGGGTCGCCGCGCAGCTTTTCAAGCGTCTTGCTGATGCGCTGCGGGCGCTCTGGATGGCCCGGCGAATGGTACGCGGTGCAACGTTCATCGGTGATGACTTTCATTGGCGAAATGGTGCGCGAAGCCTGTAAAAATTACAGGACGGAATTTGCGCCCGCCACCGCGCTCCGGTTTGCCGCCCGAGCCAGACTAACACAGCAGTGCGATTGAGAGTTCTGGATGCATGAACCGACTTGAACGGCGGGAATGTTCTGTGTTACGGGTAACCGTATCAAACGCCCTGGCAATAGTCGGCCCCATTTATGAACCCTGCACTCGCCCAACACCTGAACTGCAACGCCCACCTCATCGCCACTTGCATCCGCGTTCTGTGCTGGCCGTTGTTGATGCTGATCGGAGTGTTGTGGCCGGCCTGGCTGCCCGGAGCCGAGCGCCTCGGCCCATCGAGCCGGCGCACGGGGATTGTCATTTCCGAAATCATGTATCATCCCTCGACACGCACCAACGCGGGCGGGGCGGAGTTTGTCGAAATCTACAACTCGCAACCCATCCCCGAGAACATCGGCGGCTGGCGCCTTTCCGGCGACTGGGATTACACCTTCGCCCTCGGCACGATATTGGCACCCGGACAGTTTCTCGTCGTCGCGCCGGACCCGGCGCGCGTGCAGGCATTTTACGGCATCGCCAATGTGGTGGGCGGCTTCACCACCACCACCGGCGGCGCGACGAACACGCTGCCCAACGACGGCGGCACCCTGCGCCTGCGCAACCGCATCGGCGCTGTGCTCCTCGAAGTGAACTACTCCGACCAGCCACCCTGGCCGCCCGCCGCCGATGGTGCCGGTCATTCGCTGGTGCTGGCGCAGCCGTCCTACGGCGAAGGTGATTCGCGCGCGTGGGCGGCGGGCAAAAACATGAACGGCTCGCCGGGCACAGCCGAACCAACGGACGTGGAGCCGCGGCGCAACGTGGTCATCAACGAACTGCTGGCCAACACCGACCCGTCGAACCTGGACTTCGTCGAGCTTTACAACCACAGCACGCAGGCGGTGGACATCAGCCGCTGCATCCTCACGGACGATCCGGACACCAACAAGTTCGTGATCGCCAGCGACACGGTCCTGCCGCCGCGCGGCTTCATTGTGTTCAACGAGGCGCAACTGGGGTTCGCCTTGAAGGTGTCCGGCGACACTGTTTATCTCATCAACTCCAACTGGTCGCGCGTGCTCGACGTGGTGCGATTCGACGGGCAGGCGCATGAAACGTCGCTGGGGCGCTTCCCCGACGGCGCGGCGGACTTTTATCCACTGACCGCCCAGACATCCGCCGCGACCAACGCGCCGCCGCTCCTCAGCGACGTGGTGATTAGCGAAATCATGTACAACCCCATCTCCGGTGACAGCGATGACGAATACGTGGAACTCCACAATCGCAGCGCGGGCACGGTGAACCTGGGCGATGGCGATTGACGGGCGGGGTCAGTTACACGATTCCCGTGAACACGATGCTGCTGTCCGGCGGCTACATGGTCGTCGCCAAGAACGCGGTGCGCCTGCGCAAGTGGTATTGACCGCGCCCGTTTCGCCCCCACATTCCGCTTGCCTTTCGCCGTCGCGGCGCATAGCGTCACCATCAACACTTCCATCGAGCCGCTGACGGCCCCGCAGTGTTTTGTGCGAGGCCCAAGGCGCGTGGGGGTTCAACCAACGAACAACCGCAACCAGGCAACACATCAACGCTATGGCAGACAACACGTTCACCTACGTCACCCGGCCCTCCACGGCTGGCAACACCATCACCACGATGCCCAAGTATCGGGGCACCAAAACCCAGGCCCAGGTCTATGCGGAAGCCCAGACCCGCCTCGGCGCCACCCCGCTCACCATCGCCAACGTCACGCGCGCGGTCAACGAAGTCATCATTGACTGGACCATTTGCGGCTGGAAGATCGAGGCGCTGGGCGACGGCCTCATCGGTTACGCCGTCGGCTGCGGCGGCAGCAGTCCCATCGGGCAGGAGCCGCCCAACACTTACGAGGAAATGCGCATCGAACTGCGCGGGCACGACGGCGCCGCTGGCCGCGCCCGCGCCAAGGCCGCCTTCAGCGCCGAGAAAGTCGGCGAACAAAACCGCGTTGCGCCCGTCTGGGTGGAAGTCTATGACAGCGCGAGCAAGCTGCCGAACCACTACGTCTCCCCCGGCACGCTCACCATCATCCTCGGCAACCGCAACGGGAAATTCGACCCGTCGCAATCCGGCCAGCGCGTGCGCTACCGCAAGGCCGACGGCACCTGGGTATTGGCCGGCGGCTATCCCTACATCAAAGGCAACACCATCGTGGCCAACGTGCCCGCCGGGCTGACCGGTGCGCTCGAACTGGAAATCACCATGGAACTCAATGGCTCACTTCGCACCAGCACCTACGCCTTCCCATTGACCTAAATAACTGTGTCCAGGCCATTTAACCGCCGGACCCAGCCGCCCCCTGGGTCCGGCCCGGCAACCTGCATGGCCCGGCCCTGCAGCCGCCAGGTCCAGCCCTGCAACCCGCTGGGTCGGACCCTGCAAGCTGCATGGTCCGGCCCTGCAACCGCCGGGTTGCGCCATGCCACCGCCTGCGTCCGGCCCGGCACCGGCCCGCGTCCCGCCCGGCGCGGGCCGGAGCGTGGCCCTGCGGGCGGCAGCGCATCGCGCGACAGCGTCTTGGACTGCGGTGGCAAGTCCGACGCGACACCGCCTTGGCACTCGCCCACAATGCCGGGCAGCTCAAGAGCCGTTGCCCGTGCGAAAGCGCCGTCGCGCTTCGCTTGCCGGCGCACTCCAAGACGCTGGCGCGACCATTGAAACCATCCACCCAACCAACCCATCCATCACTCAACTTCAGTGACACCATGAAAACAAACGCACCGTCCCACCCCCGCCTGCGGGCCGCGACCCTGCTCGCCGCGCTCGCCCTCGCTCTCGCCGCCGGGTTGGCGTCGGCCCATGCCGCGGCACCCACGGTGCAACCGCTCCTACAAGGCAAGTGGCCCACGGCGGACCCAGACTACGGCTCCGATGTCAAGGTGGTGGGTAACTACGCCTACGTCGCCATCGGAGCAGGCGGCTTGGCGGTGATTGGCGTGAGCAACCCAACCAACTGCGTGCAAGTGGGCGGCTACAACACCAGCGGTGCTGCCGTGGGCGTGGCGGTGGCGGGAAACTACGCCTACGTGGCCACGGGGTGGTATGATATGCAGGCGGAATTGCTCCGAGGCAGTCTTGAGGTGATTGATGTGAGCAATCCAACCAACTGCGTGCGCGTGGGCGGCTACGACACCAGTGGGTATGCCGATGGCGTTGCAGTGTCGGGGAAATACGCCTACGTGGCGAATTTCGAGGCGGGCTTGCAGGTGATCGACGTAAGCAATCCAACCAACTGCGTGCGCGTCGGCGGCTACGACACCAGCGGGGGTGCCATTGGCGTGGCGGTGTCGGGGAACTACGCCTACGTGGCGGATTACTGGGACGGCTTGCAGGTGATTGACGTGAGCAACCCCTCCAACTGCTTCCGCGCGGGCGGATGTCTCACAAGCGGGTCTGCCCTCGGCGTGGCGGTGTCGGGGAATTATGCTTACGTAGCGGAAGGCCAGGCGGGCTTAACGGTGATTGACGTGAGCAACCCGGCCAACTGCATGCGCGTGGGCGGCTATGGCAACACCAACGACCACGTTATCTCGCATGCCCGTGGATTGGCGGTGTCGGGGAACTACGCTTACGTCACCTTACTCTCAGGCGGTGGCTTGGCAGTGATTGACGTGAGCAACCCGGCCAACTGCGTGCGCGTAGGCGGCTATGGCACCAGCGGGTTTGCCTTCGGCGTGGCGGTGGTCGCCGACCGGATCTATTTGGCCGATAGGGCGGGCCTGCTGGTGCTGCCCACGTTGCGCGATGTGCAGTTCACCGTGCGGGTGGAAGCCGACCCCGGCGTGCCCTTCACCCTCCAAGCCGCCACCGACCTCCGTGTCCCCATCACCTGGACATCGCTCCTGACCACCAACGTCTCCACCATGCCCTTCGACTACGTGGACTTCGACGTGCGGAGCGCCGTGAAGCCGAACAAGTAATACCGCGTCCGCCAGCCGTGAGGGGGAGTGGATAGTTGGGGAGTGGATGGTTGATAGAGCGGACGCGGGACTGCAATCAGCGGTGGTGGCGGAGTCCCCCATTGGTTCAGCGGCTTTCGACGACGCGGTCGCCGGCTTCCAGCGCGGCAACGTGCCGCCGCCGCGTCCGGCGAACGACGCGGCTTCGGTGGGCGATGGCCGGGTGCGCCTGAGTTGGGCGGCTTCGCTGGGCACGGAGTTCTATCGCCTCAAGCGCGGCACGAGTCCCGGCGCGCATCCCACGGAGTTCGCCACCACCGGCCCGGCCACTGCGTTTGAAGACACGCTCGCGATTCAATCGCTCATCAATTCCGGGCTGCACCAACTCTACTTCTTCTACGCGGCGGACACGCTGCCGATCTCCACCGGCGACACGCTCTTCGCCTACGTCTATCTCGACCCGGCCAACCCGCCCGAAACCGTCTGCCTGCAGTTCGTCACGGACGATCCGGACTTCTACCACCACCGCGCGTATTGGGGCGCCGACTATATTCCGTGGGGCGATAACGGAACGGAAACGCGCTGGTACATGGGCGACCTCCCGCCGCTCGGCCAATGGGTGCGCCTGGAAGTGCCCGCCAGCGTCGTGGGCATCACGGGCGATACGCTTGGCGGCTGGGCCTTCACGCTCTTCGGTGGGCGTGCCACCTGGGACCGCGCCGGCAAAGTCTCCGCCTTCCCGCGCCTGCCGGTGCCCGCAGGGTTTACTGCCACCGAGGGCGCGGCGGTGGAATTGGAATGGCAGCCCGTCGCCGGTGCCACCGGTTACAAGTTGAAGCGCGGACGCTCGCGCGGCGTTTACACCGAGAGCATCCTCCTCCCCGAAACGATGTTCCTGGATGACAGCGTCGAGGTCGGGCAGACCTATTACTACGTCGTCGAATCCGTCAACGGCGACAACCACAGCGGCAACTCCGTTGAGGTGAACGTCACCATCCCGGAGATCACCGACTTCGTCTGGGTGGATGACGAAAGCAACCTGCCCGCCGGGGCCGTCCTGGTCGGCACCGAAGGCGACCCCTGGACCTGGGTGACGAGCAACCCGACGCCCTTCTCCGGTGCGCAGGCGCATCAGTCCATCCTCTCGCCGTTCATGCATCAGCATTACTTTTACGGCGCGACGCAAACGATGCCGGTGAATCCGGGCGACTCGCTGTTCGCCTACATTTACCTCGACCCGGCCAACCCGCCGGGCACCGTCATGCTGCAATGGTTCGCCGACGGTGCCAACGACTGGGTGCGCGCCTACTGGGGGGCCGATAATTTATGGTGGGGCGTCAACGGCACCCCCAGCCGCTGGCGCGTGGGCGACCTGCCCGCCGCCGGTGGATGGGTCCGCCTGGAAGTGCCCGCCAGCGTCGTGGCGTTGGAGGACAAAGTCGTCTCTGGCCTCGCGTTCACCCTCTATGGCGGACGCGCCACCTGGGATCAGGCGGGCAAACGGGCGCCCGCATCGGCGAGTCCGCCTTGAACCGGCGCCACCGGCCCTATCACGCGCTTACCGACGTCATCCGCCCTTCCACGGCTTCGCCCGGCGCGGTTAAACCGCTTGCCCGTGCCGTTTGGTTCCGCTAGAATGTAGCGCGCTTGCTGAAATGAATTTGAACCGAGCCACCGCCCGCTGATTGTTTCCCCATCAACTCCCCAACCATCAACTCGCAACTACCTCCATGCCTTACCAAAATGTGACCCCGCCCACCGGCGACAAGATTTCCATCACCAACGGCAAGCTCAACGTGCCGGAGCATCCCATCCTCCCGTTCATCCGCGGGGACGGCACGGGGCCGGACATCTGGGCGGCGAGCCAGCGCGTGTTCGACGCGGCGGTGGCCAGGGCTTACGGCGGCAAACGGAAGGTCGCGTGGTTCGAGGTGTTCGCCGGTGAGGTCGCGTTCCAGAAGTTCAACAACTGGCTGCCGGAGGACACGGTGGCGGCGTTCCAGGAATTTCTCGTCGGCATCAAGGGACCGCTCACCACGCCCGTCGGCGGCGGCATCCGCTCACTCAACGTGGCGCTGCGGCAGATGCTCGACCTCTACGTGTGCCTGCGACCCGTGCAGTATTTCAGCGGCGTGCCCTCGCCGGTGAAGCACCCGGAGAAGGTGGAGATGGTGATCTTCCGCGAGAACACGGAGGACATCTACGCGGGCATCGAATACGCCGCCGGCACGCCGGAAGCGCAGAAGGTGCTGGATTTCATGGCGCGCGAGTTCCCGAAGGATTTCAACAAGGTGCGCTTCGGCACCAAGGCGAAGGCGGAGGAGTTCTGGGCGGCGGTGGGGGCGAAGAATTTTCCGAGCGACGTGAAGGTCGGCGTCGGCTTCAAGCCGGTGAGCTACAGCGGGTGCGTGCGGCTGATCCACAGCGCGATTGATTACGCGATCAAGTTCAAGCGCAAGAGCGTGACGCTCGTCCACAAGGGCAACATCATGAAGTTCACGGAAGGGGCGTTCCGCGACTGGGGTTATCAGGTGGCGAAGGAGTTCTTCGGCGCGGTGGAAATTGACAAGGGGCCGTGGTGCAAAATCCCCGAGGGCAAGCCGGGCGCGGGGCTGGTGATCAAGGACGCCATCGCGGACATCACGCTGCAACAGGTGCTGACGCGCCCGGAGGATTTCGATGTGATCGCAACGCTGAACTTGAACGGCGATTACCTCAGCGACGCGCTGGCGGCGCAGGTGGGCGGGATCGGCATCGCGCCGGGCGGGAACATCAATTACATCACCGGCCACGCCATCTTCGAGGCGACGCATGGCACCGCGCCGAAATACGCGGGCAAGGACATGGTGAACCCCGGCAGCGTGGTGTTGAGCGGCGAGATGATGTTCCGCCATCTCGGCTGGGTGGAGGCGGCGGACTTGATCCTCAAGGGCCTGAACGGAGCGATTGCGAGCAAGCGGGTGACTTACGATTTCGCGCGGCAGATGACCGGCGCGACGGAGATCAAGTGCTCGGAGTTCGGGGAGAACATCGTGACGCACATGTGACCGGGGCGTGGTGGTGAAGCTCAAAGCTCAAAGCTCAAATCGCCAGGCGGGTTTTTGGCCAACAGATTTCTTGTGGTCGAGACGAATCAAGAACGAAGTCTGACCATTTTCCCCGCGAGCGGGGACTGAGCTTTGCCGCGCAAGGCCGCCGCTTCATTGCCCTTTTCGAGTTCGCTGAAGGCAAGTCGTGCCGGTTGAATCGCCAGCCGCTCACGCCAGCGGGCGTTGACCAAGCCCTTGTCTGCGCCAGCACCGTGGTAGCGTCGTCGCATGAGTTCACTGGCCGAAATCGAAGTCGCCGCCGCCGCCCTGCCGCCGGAGCAGAAGCAGGAGTTGACGCTGTTTCTCTCCGCCGCCTCCGCGCCGCCGGTGCCCGCCTGCCGGAGCCGCGCCAGTTCTCGCGCGAGCAAACCGCCGCCCGAATCGCGGAGGACGAGGCTGACATGAGCCGCTTCCGCGAAGGCGAGTGAACCTCTTCCTCGACACGAGCGTCCTGCCCGCCGCCAGCGCTGATGGGGCGCGTTTGCGGCCGTCCTTGCGGGTCATGGACGACGTGCTGACGCTGGATTTGCCGGCCGTGTTTCCCGTGACCAAGAACCGGCCGATTCTGTTCAGCGCGCTGGCCTGGGCGGATATTCTGCTCACACTGGACCGGGGAGATTTCGGGGAGTTGCTCAACCAGCCTTTCTACGGTCTGCCCATCCTGAAGCCGGGAACATTCCTCGACCAGGAGCGCGCGGTTGGCCGCCTGCGATTAGTGGCGGCTAGGTGGAGAATACCCATTGACGCTGCCCCACCCACGGGCTAAAGCAACGGCGAGCCACGACGGCTCACAAGCTATGAAGTTCACCACGCTCAATCATTTCGCCGCACCTCTCCTCGCCGGATTGCTCCTCGCCAGCCGGGGGGTGACCGCCGAACCCGATAAACCCGTCGAGCGCGTCAGCGTGAAGGATGGCCGGACGGTCGTCTTGCGCGAAGGCGAGTCCACTCCGTTGGACAAAGACATCACCCTGCCCAACGAGATCAAAGTGACCACCAACGGCACTTTCACCGTGAAAGGCGGGAAGATCAGGGAACTCAAGGATGGCCAGATTCTCAACGCCAACGGCACGCTCATCAGCCCGGACGGTTCCATCATGCCCGTCCTGGATCATCTGACGATGAAGAACGGACGGGTCGTGGTCGTTCGCGATGGCGAGAGCACTCCCCTGTCGGGAGAGATGACTCTGGGCGACGGCAGCCGTGTCCGGCCGGATGGCACGGTCCTGTCCAAGGATGGTCGCCAGCGCCGGTTGCTCGATGGCCAGTTGCAACAACTCGACGGCGGGGCACTGCCGGCCAGCGACACCGTCACTCTCAAGGATGGCAAGGTGGTGGTGCAGAAGGACGGCTCTTCACTGCCCATCCGGGCCGGACAGAGCATCACCATGTCCGACGGCACGAAGGTTCACGGCAACGGCACGGTGATCTTTAAGGACGGCAACAAACTCGTCCTCACCGAAGGCCAAATCGTCATCCTCGAAGGTGTGGCGACCAAGGCAAGGTAGGGGACGCGGCCTTCAGGCCGTCTCAACGTCGGCAAGTCTGCGGTGAGACACTGCTCGTTTTCTTCGCACGCTGAGGCGGCCTGAAGGCCGCGCGCCATGTGCTCCGGCATTTGCTTCAAAATTCGGGTGAAACCAGCCACAGCCCTCCTGTCCCGCTACTGTCCGATGCGATAAAGGTGCGTCTTGGTCCGCAGGACGAAGCTATTACCAGCCACGGCGGGCGACGCCATGAAACCGTCGGCGAGCTGGTTCTCGGCAAGTTTTTGAAACTGGCGGGTGGCGGCAAGCACCGGAGTTTTGCCGTCCTCGCTGAACAGGTAGAGACGCCCGTTGGCGTAGAGCGGCGAGGCGGAATAGTTCCCGCCCACGCGCTCGCGCCAGATTTCCGCGCCAGTCTTCGCGTCGAGGCAACTGGCGATGCCGCCGTCCTCCACCATGAAGAGCAGGTCGTCCACGAGCAGGAGCGACGGTTTGCGCGGGACGCCGCGTTTGCTCTTCCACGCGAGCTTCAACTGCGTCGGCTCGGAACCTTCGCCATTGGCGTCAATCACCTCGCCACCACGGCCCGGACGCAGCGCGAGCAACTGGCCGTTGGACCAGCCCGTCGGGATGAAGACCAGTCCGTGGCCAGTGACCGGGCGCGTGCTGGCGGAGTGGCTGGTGCGTTCCTCGACGCGCCAGAGTTCCCGGCCGGTGCGCGGCTCGTAGCCGTAGGCGGCTTTCGCGCCGATGCTGATGAGCGTGGGCTGGCCGTCGAGCGCGGCGACGTGCGGCGTGGAGAAGCCCTTCCGCAAATCGCCTTCCATCGCCGGCTTGCCGTCGGCACCGAGATCTTTGAAGTCAATCGCACGATCCACCTTCCACGCGGTCTTGCCGGTCTTTTTGTCCAGCGCGATGACGAACTGGAAATCGCTGCCGTCGAAATTCATGATCAGCAAATCGCCATGCAGGATCGGCGACGAGCCGGCGCCACGGTAATGGTTGCAGACCAGATCGCGCCGCTCCCACAGCACCTTGCCGCTCTTGGTGTCGAGACACGCGGTGCCGGACGCGCCGAACGTCACGTACACACGCCCCGCTTCGATCACGGGCGTAGGCGAGGCGTGCGTGTTGAAGGCGTGGGCAAACTGCGGCTTCTCCACCGTGAACAGTTTCAGGTCATGCACGATCTTCCCGCTGCCGGCCTGGACGCACAGCGCGGAAAGCTCCTTGCCGTCCGGCGTGGCGGTGGTGAGCCAGATCTGATCGCCCCACACGACAGGCGACGCCCAGGCGCGACCGTGGATGGGGGTTTTCCATTTGACGCCGTTGGTTTCGCTCCAGGTGAGCGGCAGTTTCTTGGCAGCGGAGTGGCCGTCGCCCGCCGGACCGCGGAATTGCGGCCAGTGGTCGGCAGCGCAGACGGGGCTGCCGCCGAGCAGACAGGCGAGAGTGATGGCGAACAAGAATCGTTTCATGAGCGAGACGAAAGTAGCAGCGATGGTCGGCGCAAGGCAATCTCCGTCTGGAAACCGGCCTGCTTCGCGGGCGGGAGAGCATCCGTTGCCATAAAAAATCGTTTGACCAACCTCAATCAAATCCGAAGTATCCTCGCCGGTCTTAACCAACAACCAAACTGAAAGAGCAACGAATGAAACGTTACGCATGGATCGTCCTCGCTATGGTCGCCCTCGGATGCACCCTCACCGGTTGCGGCAACAAAGGCGGGGTTGATACCTCCAAACTGGAATCCACTTTCAAATCCGCCGAAGCCGCCGCGAAGACCGCCGTGGACCAGGCGGTAACCGCCATCCGAAGCGGGGATTACTCCGGCGCACTGGCCAGCCTGCAGAAGGCCGCCGTGCAGGCCAAGCTGACGCCCGAACAGACGCAGGCGATCAACGACGTGATTGCGCAGGTCCAGAAAATGATCACCGAAGCTGCGGGCAAGGCCGCCGAGGGTGCCAATAAGGCCGTTGGCGACATACAAAAGTCGCTCCCGAAATAGCGCTGCGCCCGGCGCGTTTGCGCCTCCAATAACCAAACGATCGCCCCGCCCGCCACCGGTTCCGAAGGCACCAGCGGGGCGGTTTTTTCCCTTGTTGCCATGAAAAAGATCATCGTTCGCATCGCCATCGTCGCCGCCGTTTTGATCGTGGCGGGCTTGGCCGTGGTGTTCTTCTCGCTCAATTCCATCGTCAAGAAGGGCGTCGAGACCGCCGGCCCCATGCTCACCAAGGTCGAGGTCCGGCTGGATTCGGCGAAAATTTCCCCGCTGTCCGGCAGCGGCGAGTTGAAGGGGTTGTTCGTCGGGAACCCGGAAGGTTTCAAGACACCCGCCGCCATCCAGATGGGCGCGATCAAAGTGGCGGTCAAGCCGTCCTCGTTGCTCGGCCAGACCATCGTCGTTGAGGAGTTGAAAATTCAGGCGCCGGAGATCACTTTCGAGGGGAGTCTGGGCGGAAACAATCTCAGCAAAATCCTGGCGAACCTGGAAGCAGTGACCGGCGGCGACAAACCGGAGAAAACGGACAAGCCCGCTACGAAGAGCGAGAAGAAGTTTTGCGTGAAGGACGTGCTGATTGAAGGCGGGCAGATTCATCTGAGCATCACGGCACTGGGTGGCAAGCAGGCCACTGTGCCGCTGCCCACCGTACATTTGCAGAACATCGGCACGCCGGAAAACGGCGTCACCGCAGCGGAGATGACCAAGGTCATTTTGAAAGCGATGCTGGCCAGTGTCACCAAGGCCGTGGGCGAGGCGCTTACGGACCTCGGCAAGGGCGTCAAAAACCTCGGCAAGGAAGGCGTCGAATCGCTGGACAAGGCGACCAAGGGCATCAAGAATCTTTTCCAGAAATAGCGCCCCTTTCGCCACATTTATCGTCCACCCAAACAGCCCACGCCTTGTGTGCCAGGGCCGCTCAAGATTTTAACAAGGTGTGGACGATCCACACTGAAACCAAGAACAAACAAAACAACGCAGTACTAAAAATGAAGAACGCAAGACACACCTCCTCACTGTTGCAACTCGGCGTGGTCACCGGAATCGCGCTGGCCAGCACGGTTCCCAGCTTTGGCCAAAACGCGCCCGCCGCCAAACCCGCGGGCTGGGAGAAGAGCGCCGCCGCCGGCCTCACCCTCACACGCGGCAACAGCTCAACGCTCCTGTTCACCGCCAACGTACTCGGCTCCCGCAAATGGGATCAGAACGAAGTGGAATTGGGCGCCGATGCCACTTACGGCGAAAACCGCGGTGTGAAAAACGCCGAAACTCTTCACGGCTTTGGGCAATACAACCGCCTGTTCGACGCACGCACCTTCGGCTACGCCCGCATTGACGGCTTGCATGACGGTGTCGCGAAGGTGGATTACCGCGTCACCATCAGCCCGGGTGTCGGTCGTTACTTCATCAAGGAACCGAACACGCTGCTGCGCGGGGAGGTCGGCCCCAGCTTGGTTTACGAGAAACAGGGTCCCAAAACCACGACCTACATGGCCCTGCGCCTGGCCGAACGGTTCGAGCACAAGTTCAACGACAAGACCAAACTCTGGCAGTCGTTGGAAATCCTGCCACAGGTGGACAAGTTCGAGAACTACATCGTCAATGCCGAGTTGGGCGTCGAGACGACACTCACCGAAAAACTGAGCCTCCGTACTTACGTGCAGGACACGTTTGACAACCGTCCCGCCCCGGGTCGCAAGAAAAACGATGTCAAACTGGTGACTGCGCTGGCTTACAAGTTCTAAAGCCAGCCATCCGAGATTTCGGTTCACCATTCAAACGCCGCGCCCGGGTTATCCGGCCGCGGCGCGTTCGTTTTCCGGATTCACAGGCCGGAACCGGGCGGCTATTCCATCCATTGGGCCGCCTCGGGAGCAATCCAGCGAAGGAGTTCCTCGATGATTTGGGCCAACAGGTGAATCTCAAACAGGGCGGCCTGCCGTGCGGGGCTGAGTTGGCCAGTGGCCGCCAGTGGATGGACATCCATTTCCGCCTGGCCAATGTCGTTGCGGGCGGCCACCAGCAACCGATGATCGTTGAACACCCCAACCAAGTGATGCGCCTCCTCCGACTTCACCAGCAACTCGTATTCGCCAGCCTTGGGCGCGGCGAGTTGAGCGATCCATTCCTGAAGCAAGCCAAGGCGCGCGCTACGAAATCCATGGAGCGCATCCAGCCATTCACGGGTGTCGTCTTCGGAGAGCTTCGCGGTTTCGCAACCGCGCCGCGAGTACCAAGCCACCGCGCTTTTCGGATCCATCTGCGCGGGTTTGATCTGATAGTTGTCGGCAATCGAGTTGAGGATGCGGCGCAGGAAGCGGCTGTGCGGGAGGTTGCAGGTCAACGCAAGCCGACCATCTTTGCGGGCGAAACGCATACCTCACGTCTGCTCCATCGTCACCGTCAGTCCGTGCGCCTGGAGTTGCTGGTGGTAAAGCTCGGCCTTCTCCCGCGTCTCGGTCGCGACGAGGCTCTTGCCGAGGCCATGCACCTGAAGCATGTGTTCAGTGGCTTTCTCCCGGGTGAAGGCGAGCACTTTCATGAACACAAACACAACGTAGGTCATCAGGTTCACCGGGTCGTTCCAGACGATGACGGTCCAATTTTTTTCAAAGGCGGCCTGAACTTTGCCCTCCGTGATCTCGATGGGACGGGGAACCGTTTCGGTACTGACGCTCATGACTTGATTGGCGATCTGAACACCCAACGTTCCTCGCGAAACGTCGTACACGCACCAGCAACGGCGGGGCTAACTATTTTACCCCTGCCGGAACTTTGCCCGCCAGCGCATTGCCACTGTTGGCCAGAGCAATCAGGTCCGTCAGGATGCGTTTGGTTTCGTCCAGCGTGACGTCCACCGCAGCCACGCTGTCATCAGGCTCCTCGTCTTCGTCGTCGCTCTTGGGCGCGGAGCGCGGATTACCTTTGGTGGCGGCGGTCTGGCCAGGGGCGGATTTGCCGGTGCCCACCTGGCGACCCGGAGGCTTGGGCTTGTCTTTGTTATTCTCTTTTTTGGTTGTTTGAGTCCGCTTCACCGGCTCGCCGGGCGCCGCCTTGGAAACGATGTTGGTCTTTGGCTCCGGGGGCAGGAGACCGGGAAGATCCACGTTCTTGAGCGTGACTTCAAACACCTTGCCCGGGGGCGGTGGCCGTGAAGCGAGTTCTTTCTTGCGAGCCTTGGCGCGGTCATCGGCTTCCTTCTTCTCCTTCAATCGCTGGGCTTCATTGAGCGAAATGCTTTTCTCCGCCTTGTTCTTTTTGTAGCGCTCGACCTCCTCGCGGACAAAAACAAAATCACGCTCGCCGGCCACGCGCGCTTGCGAGCGACGTTTCAATTCGGGCAGGAGCGGCTGGATGCGGTTCAAGTTATCGTAGTTGGCACTGGTGATGACGTCCCACTCCATCGCGTTGTCCAGCGAGGCTTCGCCAACCTCAAAATGATTGTTCACGGAATCCAGGATGACGTCGGGCACCACTCCCTTGAGTTGGGTGGATGAACCGCTGGCGCGATAGAATTTGCGAATGGTTACTTTCACCGCGCCGGGATTGTTGGTAAACGCCACGCCGCTCTGCCGCAGGATGGGGCCGAGTTGAATGAGCGATTGCACGGTGCCTTTGCCATGCGTGGAAGAATCACCCACGATGAGCGCGCGACCATAGTCCTGCAACGCGCCCGCCAGAATCTCCGAGGCTGACGCGCTGAACCGTCCGGTCAGCACCACGAGCGGGCCGTCGTACCAAACCGCCGGGTCCGGATCGTTGTCCACGAAAACCCGACCGGTCGAGTCCTTCACCTGCACCACCGGGCCTTCCTTGATAAAGAGACCGGTAAGATTGATGGCTTCTTCAAGCGAGCCGCCCCCGTTGCGCCGCAAATCCAAGACAATGCCGGCGACTTTTTCCTGCGTCAGCTTCTTGAGCAACCGCGCGACGTCCGTGGTGGTGCTCTTCTGCTCCCCGCCATTCTTGCGCCCTTCCAGTTCAAACCCGGAGTAAAACGAAGGCAGGTCAATCACGCCGAGGCGCACCGTCTGCCCCTTGCCGGAGGGGATTTCGTAAACACTGGCTTTGGCCGCCTTTTCTTCGAGTTTGATTTCATCCCGGATCAAAGTGACGACCTGCCGGTCGGAGAGGTCCGTGGCGTCGGCGGCAACAACCGTCAACCGAACCTCCGTGCCTTTGGGTCCGCGAATCTGCTCGACCACCTTGTTAAGTTTCCATTCCATCACATCCACGGGCGGCAGATTGCTTTGCGCCACGGCGATGATCTTGTCGTTGGCCTTCAGTTTGCGGCTCATCGCAGCGGGGCTGCCGGGGACCAGTTCGACAATCTTGCAAATCCCATCCTCGGAACGGAGCGTCGCCCCGATGCCGAAGAGCGAGAGCTTCATATCAATGGAAAAATTCTCCAGGCCCGACTTGCCCATGTAATCGGAGTGCGGATCGTAAACATGCGCCAGCGCCGTCAGATAGATTTGCAGCACATCGTCATTGTCGTAGTCGCGAATGGTGCGGCGTATCTGATTGTAGCGGTGGGTGAGTTTGCGGACGATCTCGGCGGCTGGCTCCTTGTTCAACTTTTCCTGAAGATATTCAAAACGAAGACGGTCACGCCAGAGCTGCCGGGCTTCGTCGATATCTTTGGGACGCGGAAGCGTGCGGCGATTGAGAGTGAAACGGTCGTCACCGGTAAAGTCGAACTTGCCGGCTTGCAGCAAATTCGTGACGTACTGGTACTGCTGCTCCACCCGCTCGCGGAAGCGGGTGAAGATGACGCGCGCGGGCACGGTGTCGCCCTTCTCGATCAGGAGATTGTCGAGAACAGTGCGGTACTGCTCGAACTCGTTCAGGTCGGCCTGGATGAAGTAGAGGTGAAGGTTGTCCAGCGCGTCGAGGTAGCGGTCGAGAAACTTGCTCGAAGTCTCGTCGTTGATCGCCCGTCGGAGGTAATGCTGGCGTCGCAGTATCTCGGCCGTGAGTTTGACAATGTTGTTATCGTTCGGCCCTTCGACCAGCACCACGGGTGCATTGGTCTGCCGGGCTGAATTCGGGGTTGACTGACCGGTGTCCTGCGCGACGACCAGCAACAGCGTCAACGGCCAGGTGAGAAGAAAAGTTATTAGTCTCATGTCGTTTTTTTCAGCCTGCATACTTTCCGAACCACCGAACAGCACAAAATCACGCCACTACCTTTCCACATCCGAGCCTTTCGGCAACCTGCGCCACGCTTCGCACTGGTGCGCGGTATCAGCTTGAAATTCGGACTCAGACACGAACGCGACTTCGTTCAACATCCCAGCCTGCTCATGTCTAAAGCTCCCAAAGCGTGCTCGCTGGTTGGGTCGCAAGAGTCCCCCTGGTCAAGTGGATCCGTCGCCAAGCCGATGGAAGAACTATGGTTGTCAAAAAACAAATGTTACGGAACGTATGATGAACAATCCCCAATCCACCGCTTTGGAGAATGGCGAATGGCTGACCGCGCCAGGGCGGGAGGTGAACATGGTTCCGACCTTGTCCGCCACCGGCCTGGCAGATGCGGAGTCCACGCTGGGCAACGCGATCACTTTCACGCAGGCGCAAGACGAGCTGTTGCAAAAGTTTCAATCGGCGCTGGAACGAGTGCAGGCATTGGCCGCGTCCAGCCCGAACGTCATTGGAAGCAATCACACCGCCGCTCCCGGCGAAGTGCAAACCTTGGTCAACTACCTGCGCAACCTCACCGCCGTCGAGTTGGGCGGGCGCCCTTTGTTCGACGGCGCCACGTTGGCCGTTGAAGCGGACGGCACCGGCAATAAACTAATCATGGCCGGTGTCAATCTGCGGACGGGCAGCCTGGCTCCATGGAACCTGGCTGCTGCGATGCCACCTCTGGACACGACGCAAAGCCGGGTTCGGGCCCAAACGGCGCTTCAACGACTCGCCGTGGAACGATCCATTGTCGCCGCCAACCTTTCTCGGCTGAACTTTTTGAATCAACAACTCGACACCGTAAAGGATGGTCTGGTGGAAAGTGCCGGACGCGGTGCCCACCTCAAATAGCATCCGGGATCAATAGTTGCCTCACTCCTCGTGATTCGGTAAGAATTTCAAAGCGGTGCCGGAGCATTGCCGCGTTGTCGTCGCGACAGCGAAAGGTTTTCCCGCACGCGGCCCGACCGCAGAATTAAGTTATGCCACAGAACCGGAAACGAAATACGGCGAACCAGCTTGAGCGAACCGACCGCGCGCTGCGGGTCAAAGGCTCGGCGGCGGTTCTAGGCGCCAAGTCCGCCGTAGTGGAAACGGCCTCCCAGTTGTCCGTCGATCCAACTCCAGTGCCCGCAGTCCGTCGGGAAAAAGTCGCCCGCGCCAAGCGTTTGATCCAAGACCCCGGTTATCCCCCTCGGCAAGTACTCCAAGCAGTCGCCCGCCGGCTGGCGCGCGACTGGACCAAAGGCCCCACGGCATCTTGAAAACGGGAGGCTACGTTGCGGGGTTGGTCGGTCCTCCGTTCACACACTCCGCTCTGTCCCCCATCACTGGCCTGGCTACTTTTTGGGCGGCGGCGACACGGGGCGTCCGTACTTGTCCACGATAATTTCTTCGGGCACCTGGATAGTCCTGCCGTCGGGAGTTGTTTCCGTGCGCCAGCGCCGGACCACGTGCGTGGTGTTGTCAAACGGCGCCTTGACGCCGGCCGCCACGCCCTCGCCAACACCCACCACCGCGCCCGCCACGTTCCCGCCAACAGCGCCGACTGCCGCGCCGACTCCGCGCCCCACGGCCGGCCCGGGTTGACGGGGATTCGTGACACCCATGCTGTCCGCGCTTGAGGCGCAGCCGACGGCGAACAGTGCCAGTGCTCCCAAACCGACAGTTCCAAAAAAGAAGGGGATAATTTTCATGACAAAAAAGTAATTTTCCGGCCAGACATTCTCTTGCTCAGGAACCTTAAACCCGGCGCATCGAATCCCACAACGAGTTTTTCCATCGCCTCACGCGCAACTGATTCTGGTGCGGAGGCCTTGTTCCCGGCACAGAACGGGAGAGATTGACCAGGCTCGATCCGACACCGCCCAATTGATGACAGAACCGACATGGAGCAGGCTCCCGGCACAATGACCGACAAGCCACACCTTGCATTGCAAGCGCATGTGCGTTATTTGTCTCTTGTTCCTCCTGGATATCTGGTGCGTTCCCTTCGCTCCGCGCGAATGGAGCAGTTTTGATTTCGATTCGCCGGATCAATGACTGCCATGGAACTTCGACGGATGGCGCCCCGGTTTTCTGAAACCGTTCATGTCAGTGAGTTGTCTTGAGTGCCTATGAAAGATTGTTCTGTTTGGGAAACCGCCTCCAGGCTGGGAACGCAGTTTCTTTTTTTGTTGTCGTTGTTCGCTGCCTTCGGTGTCCAGGCCCAGTTCAGCCTCGACCGTGAGCCGCCCGGACCATCGAGTCGCAAGACGGGGTTGGTGATTACGGAGATCATGTACAACCCGCGCCCGGTTCCGGGCTTGTCCACCAACTTCACTTACGAATTTGTCGAACTCTTGAACACCAAGCCATGGACTGAGGACATCAGCGGCTTCGCCATCGCTGGATCCGTCCACTACGCTTTCCCGCCGGGCACAGTGCTGGGTGCCGGCGCTTACCTTGTCGTGGCCCGCGTGCCGGGGTTGATCCAGACCAATTACGCCATCACGAACGTGGTCGGTCCATGGGACGGCGCAACCACCAATCGCTTGCCGACGGATCGGGGCATAGTGCGCCTGCTCAATCGCCAGGGCGCGGTGCTCCTGGAAGTGAATTATGCGGATTCCCCGCCCTGGCCGGAGGCGGCTGACGGTACGGGCCATTCGCTTTCGCTGGCCAGACCGTCGTTTGGCGAGGACAACGACCGCGCCTGGTCGGAAAGCGACAGCGTCGGCGGCTCGCCAGGCGGGCCGGACCCGCTCACGCCCGATCCCATGGCGACCGTGTACATCAACGAATGGCAGAACCACAGCGACCCGCTGGATTGGATCGAGCTGTACAATCACAGCAACAGCGACGTGGACCTGTCCGGTGCCTGGCTCAGTGATGACCCGACGACGAACAAGTTCCGCATCCCCAATGGAACAATGATCCCGGCCCGCGGCTTCCGCAGTTGGGATCAAAACCAACTCGGCTTCGAGTTGTTTGCCGGAGGCGAAACCATCCTGTTGTGGAATTCCAACCAAACGCGCGTCATTGACGTGATCGATTTCCGCGGAGCCTCCAATAACGTCGCGCAAGGGCGCTGGCCCGACGGCGGACCCAACATTTACGGCATGTCAGTCAACACGCGTGGCGGACCAAACGCGCCGCCAGTGCGCTATCCCATCGTGATCAACGAGATCATGTTCAACCCGATTTCCGGCAGCATCGAGGACGAGTACGTCGAGATCTACAATCGCGGCAGCCAACCGGTGAACCTGGAGGCCTGGGAGTTCATCATCGGCATCACCTATGTGTTCCCGACCAACGGCATGACGACCCTTCCCCCCGGCGGCTATTTCGTGGTCGCGCGCAATCCCAGCAACCTGTTCTCGATCTACCCAAACCTGAACACAAACAACACCTTCGGCCCTTACAGCGGCACGCTGGCCAACGGCGGCGAACGCCTTGCCCTGGCGGCGCCGGATTACGACCGGGTGACCGGCACGAATGGCCAGCAGGTGGATGAGAAACTCCAGGTTCCGGCCAGCGATTTGGTTTACGGCGACGGCGGCAAGTGGGGCAACTGGAGCGACGGACTCGGCAGCAGTCTGGAACTGATTGACCCGGACGGCGACGTCCACTTTCCGTCCAACTGGGCAGACAGCAATGACACCGGAGAAAGCTTATGGACGGACATCGAATGGAACGGGCCTGTCGGAGAAACGCTCGGCTCGCCCGTCAACGACCGCCTCATCATCATGCTCCAGGGCATCGGCGAGTGTCTGGTGGATGAAGTCGAAGTGCGCGTGAACAACGGGCCGAACCTCGTCGTCAATGGCGGATTCGAATCCGGCCTCACGGACTGGGCGCTGCAAGGCTCGCACGATTTCTCCACCATCGAGAACGAAGGTTTCGCCGGCAGCAAAAGTATTCATGTGCGCGCTGGATCGCGCGGCGATAACCAGTCCAACCGCATTCTCTCCGCGCCGCTCACCACCCCGGTACCGGTGAACGCGCAAAACGTTTCCCTGCGCGCGAAGGTCCGCTGGCTGCGCGGTTTCCCGGAACTCCTGTTGCGCCTGCACGGCAGCGCCACCGAAGCCTACGGTCGGATGTCCCTGCCGCGCAAACTGGGCACACCTGGCGTGGTCAACAGCCGTCGCGTTTCCAACGCCGGCCCGGCCATTCACCATGTGAAGCACTCCCCCATACTCCCGGCCGCCAATCAAGCCGTCGTGGTCACAGCGCAGGCAGACGACCGCCAGGTCCCGTTGGCCTTGACGCTTCGTTACCGTGTGGATCCCACCCCAGGCTACCTCAACCTGACGATGACCGACAACGGCTCTGGTGCTGACGAGATCGCCAACGACGGCATTTACAGCGCCGCGATTCCCGGTCAGGCCACCGGCAACCTGGTCGCCTTCTACGTGGAAGGACGCGACAACCTCAATGCCATTGGCGCCTTTCCGCAGGACGTTTTCCCGCCCCCGGGGCTGACACGCTGCTGGCCCAACGACGCCGTAGCCCGTGAGTGCGTGGTGCGGTGGGGCGAGCCGCAGATGCCCGGTGATTTCGCCACCTATCATCTCTGGGTCACCTCCGCCAATTCCAACCGCTGGCACACCCGCGACACTCAGAACAACACCTCGATGGACGCCACCTTCGTGTACAACCAGACGCGGGTGATGTATAACGCGCTCCCGCTTTACTCCGGCAGCCCGTGGCATCGCACCAACGCCACCACCGGACCCGCCGGCCCCAACCGCGTGGACTTCGAGATGAATTTCCCGGACGACGACGCGCTGCTCGGCTCGACCGACTTCGTGCTGAACAATCCGGGCAACCCGGACATCCTCACCATCAGCGACCTCAGCGCGGTGGCGGAACAGACGGTTTACAAAATCTTCGAGGGTCTGGGCCTGGTGCATAATCACCGGCGCTACATTCACATGTTCGTCAATGGCAGCCAGCGCAGCACCGCCCATGAGCGGCCGGGCAATTTCATCTTCGAGGACTCGCAGCAGCCCAACGGCGACATGTCCGCGCAGTGGTTTCCCAACGATGCCGGCGGCCAGTTGTTCAAGGTCGAGGACTGGTTCGAATTCGACAACAACGGCTTCGACATCACCGCCAACAACGACGCCGATCTGACGCGGAACACCATCCTGCTTGGCGGCCTGCCCACGCAGGTGCCCGCGCCATACCGGTTCAAGTTCCGCAAGCGCAGCGTGGGCGTCGGCAATTCGGCGAACGACTACTCGACGCTCTTCCAGCTCATTGACGCCGTCAGCCCGGCGGACAACCCAACCAACGCGGTGATGGACCTCGCCGCGCTGAGCACGGTGGTGGATTGGGAGGCGTGGATGCGGCACTTCGCCATCCAGCGCACCGTCGGCAACTGGGACAGCTACGGCTGGCAGCGCGGCAAGAACGACTATTTGTACCGCACGACCAACGGGTTCGTCCACATGCCGTGGGACATTGACTACAGCCTGGGTCTGGGCCGGCCGGCCAACGAGCCGCTCTTTGACACGAACGACCCGCGCGTGCGCGCGATGTTCAACACGCCGGCCATCGTGCGGGCTTACTGGCGCGCCTTCTCGGACGTGGTGAGCGGGCCGCTCAACAACACGATTCTTGATCCGTTCATTGACTCGCGCGTGGGCGCGCTCACGGCCAACGCCGTCAACGTGGATCTCGACGCCGTTGCCAACATCAAAGCTTTCATCGCCGACCGGCGGGTGTTCTTGCAGGAACAACTGGCGACCGTAAATGCGCCCTTCGCTGTGGAGGGGCCGGCCAGTTTCAGCGTCACCGAGAACCTCATCGAACTCACCGGCACCGCGCCCGTGGAGGTGAAGGACATCACCATCAATGGTGTCGCATATCCGATCACGTGGACGAGCGCGACGAATTTCACCTTCCGTTTCGTGCTGCACCCGGGCGTCAACACCATCACGCTCCAAGGCGTGGACCGCTTCGGCATCGCAATCGGCGCCGCGAACTATGTGGTGACCGCAGACTACATCGGCCCAGTAGTGGCCCCGGCGGGAGCGCTCATCCTCAGCGAAATCATGTATGCACCGACGGCTTCCGGAGGGCAGTTCGTCGAGATCGTAAACCGCTCGGCGGCGAGCTTCGACTTGTGGGGCTGGCGTCTCGACGGCTTGAACCTCACGTTCCCGCCCGGCTCCATCGTCACCAACGGCCAGACCATCGTGCTCGCGCAGAACCGCACGGCGTTTCGCGCCGCATACGGAGCAACGCCGGTGTTCGCCACTTTTGGCGCGACGCTGTCGTCTCAAGGGCAGGTGCTCGCGCTCGTCATTCCCGGGGCCTTCGGCGGCGATGCGCTGGTGGACGGCGTGCGGTACGAGTCAACGGCACCGTGGGCGCGCGGCGTGACCGGTGCTTCGCTGCAATTGATGGACGCGACACAGGACAACAGCCGGTCGAGCAACTGGGCGATGGACGCCACCACGCTGGCAACGCCGGGCGCATCGAACTCGGTTGCCCGCGCCGTGACGCCTTACGATCCCCTGTGGTTGAACGAAGTGCAGATCGAGAGTCTCAACGGTCCGTTGGATAACTTGAGCGAACCGGAACCCTGGCTGGAACTCTACAACTCCGGCGCGGTGCCCATGAGCCTCGATGGCTATTATCTGGCGAACAATTACGTCAGCAACCTGACCAGCGAGCCGTTTCCGCCCGGCACGATGATCGCTCCCGGCGGACACCTGCTCGTGTGGGCTGACGGCGAGTCGGGCGAAACCGACGGCACCAACATTCACACCAGTTTCCGCCTGGATAGCAGCGGTCAACTCGCGCTCGTGCGCATCGTCGGCGGCCAGTCGCAGATCAGCGATCACCTCACCTGGACATCGCTGTTGGTGAACTTGAGTTATGGCAGTTCCCCCGACGGCCAGGCTGTTTACCGCTTCCCTCTGCACCGGCCCAGTCCCGGCGCCACCAATGTCGAACCGCCCTTGCGTGTGTTCATCAACGAATGGATGACCCGGAACAACACCGGCATCCGCGACCTGGCCGACAACGATCAGGACGACTGGTTTGAAATCTTCAACGCCGAATCGCGCACCGTGGACCTGGCGGGCTATTACGTTTCGGACGATGCGGGCTTCCCAAATAAGTCCCGCATCCCCACCAACGGGCAATACCGCATTCCTCCCGGCGGCTACCTCCTGGTGTGGGCGGACAACGAAACCAATCAAAACACCGGCACCCGCGTCGATCTGCACGCGAAATTCCAACTGGGAAGCAGCGCGGGCTTCATCGGTCTCTATGCTCCGGATGGCAGCAACGCGGTGGATTTTGTGAACTACGGCCAGCAATCCGACAACATCAGCGAGGGCCGGTTCTCCGACGGCGGGGCGGCGCTGCACCTCATGACCAACTCCACGCCGCGCACGGCGAATCGGATTTTTGGCTACAACAACCAGCCCAGATTTCCGTTCATTGCGCAACAATTCGTCCTCCCCGGCGAGACGCGCACCATCACCGTCCGCGCCTCCGATCCGGAAGCGCAGGCAGTGCCCCCACAACAGTCTTTGACACATTCGATTGTCTCGGCACCAACCGGCTCGCTGATCAACCCGAGCGGTATCTACCGTTGGGTCGTGCCGGCCGCGCAGCCGGTCGGCGATTATCCAGTCACGCTCCGGGTCGTTGACAATGGCACACCACCGCGGAGCGACGTCACAACCTTTCTCATGACCGTCACCACCAATGACGTGCCGGTCGTCGTGCCGCCCTCAACCGGGCCGGTCATCTATACGATTTCCCGCGGCGAAGCAGAGTCCACGCTCGCATTCGACACGACTCCCGGACGCACCTACCGCGTCCTCTACAACGACGATCTCAACACGACGGGGTGGCTGCCGCTCCATCGTGATTTCGTCGCCGCCAATGTCACCGCGAGCATCACGGACTTCGTGACCACGCCACCGCGCTACCAACGGTTCTACCGCGCGTTGCGGTTGGATTAGCGGCCGGCAAGATCATGGCCAGAGCTGCTCTAAAGTCCGAAGGCCGAAATCCGAATTCCGAAAGAAATCCGAAACCCGAACTCCGGGACGCGTTCCGTGACCGCTTGAGTTTCCATCCGCCGGCGGGGGGGGGCTTTTCGGATTTCGGTCTTCGGCCTTCTTTCGGATTTCGGGTTTCGGGTTTCGGATTTTATCCTCCGCGCAGAGTCACGCGGACTTTAGCGCAGCCGTGTTTCATGGCGCGCTCCGGCGCTTCCCGCTTTGCAGAAGCGGCACGGCGCTGTTTAATTGCGCCCTATGCAAACTCGCTTACTCGGCAGGACCGGACTGCGACTGCCGGTGCTCGGTTTTGGCGCCTCGTCGCTCGGTCAGGAATTCCGCCCCGTGTCCCTCGACGAAGCCCTGCGCAGCGTGCGCACGGCGCTGGACTGCGGGCTGAACTTCATTGACACCTCACCGTTCTACGGGCGCGGCATGAGTGAAGTGTTGCTGGGCATCGCGCTGCGTGACGTGCCCCGCGAGACCTACACGCTCTGCACCAAACTCGGCCGCTACGACCTGACGCACTTCGACTTCTCCGCCAAACGTGTCGCCGAGAGCGTGGACGTGAGCCTGCACCGCCTCGGCACCGACCATCTGGACATCTGCCTCTGCCACGACATCGAGTTCGTGGACATGCAGCAAATCGTTGACGAAACGCTCCCCGCGCTGCGGAAGATTCAGCAAGCCGGCAAGGTGCGCTTCATCGGCTTTAGCGGCTACCCGATGAAAGTTTTCAAATTCATCCTCGATCAGACAACCGTGGATTGCGCGTTGAGCTACAACCAATACACGCTGCAAAACACGCGCTACGCTGACGAAATGGTCCCTTATCTCGAAGCCAAAGGTGTGGGAGTCCTCAACGCCGGTCCCTTCAGCGCCCGCCTGCTTACCAACGCGCCGCTCCCCCAGTGGCTCAAAGAACCGGAGGTCGTGAAAGCCGCCGCGCGCCACGCCGCCGCACATTGCGCGAAACGCGGCGTGGACATTGCCAAACTCGCGCTCCAATTCTCGCTGGCCAACCCCGCCATCACGAGCACTGTGGCCGGCAGCGCGAATCCGGAGAACATCCGCAAGTGGGCGCAATGGGCCGCCGAACCGCTCGACACGCAATTGCTTGCCGAAGTGCTGGAGATTTTCCAACCGGTGAAAAACCTCGGTCACACGGAGGGACTGGCGGTGAACAATTGATCCCTGGCCGTCCGCCGGAAATGTGACCATACCCGGAATCATCGCCGGGGTCCGCCGACCTCCACTCAAATTCAAATTCCTGCCAGCAACGCCAACTGCGAAAACCATGCGCTGGCTTCCACCTGACTGGACGCGGCCAGCGTAAAGATCTCGAGCCAGCGCAAGGCGGCTCGGCCCTCAATCCTTCACCCAGCGTTTTGCCTTCATCTCAAAACGCGGCAGGCTGCCGGAAGGAACGGCGGTCACCGGCACCCGCAACGCCAGGGCGTGGTGCAGAGCACGCTCCAATTGTCGCACCAACGCGATCACGTCACCGCAGTTCACCGCCGGCTCGATTTTCAAAACCAGTTCTGTCAACGCCCGTCCGGCGCTGACACAGACCTGATATTCAGCGACGCCACCGACTGCGCGGATGATTTCCTCCACCGCGGCTGGATAAACATTCACACCGCGCACCACCACCATGTCGTCGGTGCGTCCGAGAATGCCGCCTTCGAGCGCCAGTTCGCTGCTCCCGCAGTCACAGACTTCACGCGCGGCTGATTGCACCAAATCCCCGGTACGATAGCGGAGCAGCGGCGATCCGGTGCGCCCCAGGTTGGTCAAAACCAGTTCCCCGTTGTGTCCGGGCGCGATGGCCCGCCCATTCACCGGATCGATCACCTCGGCGATGAATGCGTCTTCGAGCACGTGCAAGACGCCCGGCCGTACAGGGCATTCGTATGTCACCGGCCCGATTTCCGTCATGCCGTGATGGTCAAAGACGCGCGCGCCGCCCCAGGCTTCGCCAAGCCGCTGGCGGGTGGCGGGGATGCTGCCGCCAGGCTCGCCGGCGACATTGAGAATCCGCACCCGTGACGCGGACAAATCGATCTGCTCGGCAACGGCCACTTCCGCCAGATGTAAGGCGTAGGTCGGCGTGCAGCAAAGCACGGTGGCGCCGTGATCAAGAATCGCGCGCACCCGCGCCACGCTCCCCATGCCGCCACCGGGCAGGCAGAGACAACCCAATCGCGCCCCCGCTTCGAATGCCAGCCAGAAGCCAAGAAACGGCCCGAACGAGAAGGCGAAAAAAATCCGATCTGCACTCGTCGTGCCGGCGAGACGATGAACCCGCTCCCAGTTGCGTACCATCCAGTCCCAACTTTCCGGCGTGTCGAGCCAGCGCAACGGCGCACCGCTGGTGCCGCTGGTCTGATGGCAGCGCGTGTAGCACGCAAGCGGGTAAGTCAGGTTCGTACCATAAGGCGGATTAGACAATTGGTCGGCGACCAGTTCGGATTTGAGCGTGAAAGGAATCTCTGCCGCGAACCCTTCCAGGGTGGAGAATTTCCCCGCCAAACCGTCGGGGATTTTTCGAGCGTAGAAGGAATTCGTCGGCAACACCTCCGCCAGTAACGCGCGCAGCCGACCGAATTGTGCGCGCGCGATGGCCGGACGTGTCGGCAAGACTTCGGGCATGAGCCTTCAGCGTCCGTCGGGGCGCCCGGTGGAAACGGTCTGCGCGACGGCGGCGTTGGGTTTGGCGGGCGCGGGCGGGGCGGGCTTGTAGAACGTCACCAGGCACCCCCCCAACGCCGCCAGCGCGATGCCGAGGAAAAATTGCGGCTTGATCCCGCCCCACCCGCCGGCGGGCGGATGCGCGAGAATCGCGTACAGCGCGTTCACCACTGGTGCGCCCGCGAACACGATGGACATGACGACCGCCGGGGTGCCTTTGGCACCGAAGGCCAGCAGCACACCCAGCGCGCCAATCGCACCGACGGTGCCGGCGATGAGCGACCACCACAATCCTTTGGCCGGAAAGGTCCAACTCGCGCCCTTCGCCGCGAGAATCGCCAGCGGCGCGAGCACGGCGGTGAGAAAATAGGCGACCCCCACGAACAGAAACGCCTTGATCCGCCCGTTGACTGGATCGGCCATGCCCATCGTCCCCGTATGCAGGAACACGCCATAGACGCCCCACGACACGACGGTGAGCAACGCAAAAGCCAGCCAGGTTGAACCCGGTGAATGAGGATTGTCAGCCATAAGTGCGACGACCTTAACGGCGAGCCGGCTTTACTTCAACCGGTTTGTCAGACTACGCTCACTCCATGCTGTGCGCAGTGAAGTGGAAGTGGACGGCCTGCGTCGAACTTGCGTGGCGCACAGTATGAATCATTTCCTTATGAAACCTTTCACGGGATTGCTCTTTTTGCTGGCCGGCCTGTTGGTGACCGGCTGCACCAGGAGCACCGTTCAAACCCGCAAGCAGGAGCGGCCCGATGCCTATGCCGGGCTGGCCGCTGATTTCAAGGGCGCAGTGGACGCCGGCAGGATCAGAGTGGGCATGCCGGCGGACGCGGTTTATCTCGCCTGGGGCAAGCCTGCGCAAATTCTCACCGGCGAATCTTCCAAGGGCGCGACCACCACCTGGCTCTACCACGGCACACACCTCGTCTCCTACCGCTACTGGAGCCAGCGCAGTTACTGCGTCGGGGATCGCTGGTATTCCCAGCCGTACCTGGAGCACGACTATCTGCCGCGCGCCTACGTGCGGGCGGAAGTGGTCTTTGAAAACGGCGCGGTGAAAGAGTGGCGAAGCCTGCCACAACCGAGCGACTGAACCGGATTCGACGCCAGCTCGCGCTACTTGCGCCGGCGTCGCTTTACATTCAGTTGCGTCAGCGAATGGGCCAGGGCAGCACTGACCATCGCGGATTCCTCGTCGGACAACTTCTCCTGGAGGCGGGCTTCAGCTCGCTTGCGGGCTTCCTCCGCCTTCATCTCGTCGATGTCATCAGCCTTAATCGCCATGTCGGTCAGCACGGCGACACGGTTGCCGGTGATTTCCACAAAGCCTTCGCCGATGGCGAGAAAGTGGTCCTGGCCGTTCTTGCGTGCGACGAGTTCACCGGAGCTGATTTGGGTCATCAGCGGGACGTGCATCGGGTAGATACCCATCTCGCCTTCGACCCCGGGAAGCGTGACCATGTCCACATCTTCGGAGTAAATCTTTGCCTCCGGCGTGACAATTTCTAGTTTGAGTGTGGCCATGGTTCAGCGATGGATCAGTCTTCCTTGATCTCTTCGATGCCGCCCTTCATGTAAAAGTTCACTTCGCCGACATCGTCGTGCTTGCCTTCGAGAATTTCCTTGAAGCCGCGCACGGTCTCGGCCACCGGCACCTGCTTGCCGGCGCGGCCGGTGAAGACTTCGGCCACGGAGAACGGCTGGCTGAGAAAGCGTTGGATTTTGCGCGCGCGCAACACGGTCAGCTTGTCATCGGGCGAAAGCTCATCCATGCCGAGAATCGCGATGATGTCCTGCAAATCCTTGTAACGCTGGAGAATCTTCTGCACGCCGCGGGCGACGTCGTAGTGTTCCTGGCCGACGAACTCCGGTGCGAGCGCGCGCGAATTCGAGGCCAGCGGATCAACTGCGGGGTAAATGCCCAACTCAGCAATGGAACGCTCAAGCACGATGGTCGCATCCAGATGCGCGAACGTGGTGGCCGGCGCGGGGTCGGTCAAGTCGTCCGCTGGCACATACACGGCCTGGAAGCTCGTGATGGAACCTTTCTTCGTCGAAGTGATGCGTTCCTGGAGGTTGCCCATCTCGGCGGCGAGCGTCGGCTGGTATCCGACAGCGCTCGGCGTGCGGCCGAGGAGCGCGGACACTTCGGAACCCGCCTGCGAGAAGCGGAAAATGTTGTCCACGAACAGAAGCACATCCTGATTCTTTTCGTCACGAAAATACTCGGTCACGGCCAGCGCCGACAACGCAACGCGAAGGCGGGCGCCGGGCGGCTCGTTCATCTGGCCGTAAACCAGACCAATGCGGGAACCCGGTTTCAAAATGGGCAGTCCGTCGGCGTTGCGTTTCAGATGCCCCTTCTCGTCCTTCTCGCATTTGATGACATCGGCCTCCGCCATTTCATAGTAGAGGTCGTTGCCTTCGCGGGTGCGTTCCCCGACGCCGGCGAACATGGAGACACCGCCGTGCAACTTGGCGATGTTGTTGATGAGTTCCATGATGACAACCGTCTTGCCGACGCCGGCACCGCCGAACGCGCCGACCTTGCCGCCCTTCAAGAACGGGCAGATGAGATCGATGACCTTGATGCCGGTGGTGAGCACCTGCGGCGAAGTGGACTGGTCCACCAGCAGCGGCGCAGCCCGATGGATGGGCAGATACTTGTCCGCCTTCACCGGGCCTTGCTCATCAATGGGCGTGCCGGTCACGTCGAACACCCGGCCCATGACGCCTTCGCCGACGGGCATGGAGATGGGCTTGCCGGAATCGGTGAGTTCCATGCCGCGCTTGAGCCCTTCGGTGGTGCTCATGGCGACCGCGCGAACCCAGTTGTCGCCGAGGTGCTGCTGCACTTCGAGCGTCAGACGGGTTTTGCCCTGCCCCGGCAGTTCGTACTCGACGGTGAGCGCGTTATAGATTGCCGGCAGTTGGGTCGTGAATTCCGCATCCACGACCGGGCCGATGATTTGGACGATTTTGCCTTTGTTCATGCGTGCTGAGAATTAGCCCATCGCCATCTGGGCGGTGGTGATTTCCAAAAGTTCCTTGGTGATGTTCGCCTGCCGCAGTTTGTTGTATTCGAGCGTCAGGTCTTTGATGAGCTGCTTGGCGTTGTCGGTGGCGTTCTTCATCGCGACCATGCGCGAGCTGTGCTCGGAGGCCTTGGCTTCGAGCAAGAACTGGAAGACCTGGAAGTTGACGTAATGCGGGAGCAGGTTGCCAAGCACATCCGCCGCATTCGGCTCAAAGAGATATTCCACGTCACTCTTGCCGAGTTCGCCGCCAGCGCTTTCACCCGTCAAATCCGCCTCCAGCGCCGCAAGCTTGCCAATCGGCAGAATCTGGCGAACCTCCGGCTTCTGCGAAAGCGTGTTGATGAAATTGGTATAAAGCACGTCCACGCGATCCACTTCCCCCTTCAGGAACAGATCCTGGGCGAATTTCGAAATGGCCCGCGCTTCGGCGAACTGTGGGTTGTCCTTGTAGCTGAATTCCGCAGCCAGGTTGCGCTTGGTGCGATGAACAAACTGAGCGCCCTTCTTGCCCGCGCAGACGTAAACGGTGGTGTCCAAGTCGAACCGGCCCGCCTCGCGGAGCAAGTTCGAGTTGAGCGCGCCACACAGCCCCTTGTCGGTGCTGACGACAATCACTGCGCGCTTTTTGCCCTCGCGCTTCTCGATCAGCGGATGGGTGAAGTCGCCCGCCCCCGCGCTTACCGCCGCGAGCACATCATTCATCAACATCGCATAGGGCCGCCCCGCCAGGGCGGCGAGCTGCGCCTTGCGCATCTTCGACGACGCGACCATCTGCATCGCCCGCGTGATTTGCGCCGTGTTCTTGACCGACTTGATGCGTCGGCGGATGTCGCGTGTGCTGGCCATGGATGGTTACGCGTTGGCGTGGCTCCGATTACCGATACGTCTGTTTGAACTCGCCCACCGCAGCCTTCAGGTCGGCGGCCAGCGCGTCGTTGATCGCACCCTCTTTGCGCACCCGATCGAGCAACGCCTGCTTGCGGGTGGAAAGAAACTCGGTGAGCTTGTTCCGAAAATCCTTCACCTTCTCGACCGCCACATCGTCGAGGAAAGCGTTCTGCATCGCCCAGAGCACGGTGGCCTGCACCTCGACCGGCAGCGGTTTGTATTGGTTCTGCTTGAACAGTTCGACGATGCGTTTGCCGCGCTCAAGGATCGACTGCGTCTTCGCGTCGAGGTCGGATCCGAACTGCGCGAACGCCGCCAACTCACGGTATTGCGCCAGGTCACCCTTGATACGACCGGCAACCTGCTTCATCGCCTTGATCTGCGCGGCGGAACCGACACGAGAGACGGAGAGACCGACGGAAATAGCCGGCCGCACACCCTGGTAGAACAAATCGGTTTCGAGATAAATCTGCCCGTCGGTGATCGAGATGACGTTCGTCGGAATGTAGGCCGAAACGTCGCCGGCCTGCGTTTCGATGATGGGCAGCGCGGTGAGCGAGCCGTTGCCGTTCTTCTCGTTCACCCGCGCCGAGCGCTCGAGCAGACGGCTGTGCAAATAAAACACGTCGCCCGGATACGCTTCGCGGCCAGACGGACGCTTGAGCACCAGCGACACCTGACGATAGGCGACCGCCTGCTTGGAAAGATCGTCGTAGATGATGAGCGCGTCCATGCCGTTATCCATGAACCATTCGCCCATCGAAGCCCCGGAGAACGGAGCGAGATACTGCGCAGCAGCGGGAGAGTCCGCGCCGGCGGCAACCACGATCGTGTACTCCATCGCCCCAGCTTTCTCCAACTCGGCGATGACGCGCGCGATGTTCGACTGCTTCTGACCGATCGCCACGTAGATGTTATAGACCGGACGAAAACCCGGTTCGTTGGCATTCTGTTTGTTGATGAGGGCCTGGTTGATCATCGTGTCCACGCCGATGGTCGTCTTGCCCGTCGAACGGTCGCCGATGATCAACTCGCGCTGGCCGCGCCCAATCGGAATCATCGCGTCAATGGCCATGATGCCGGTTTGAATCGGCTGGCTGACCGATTTGCGTTTGATGATGCCCGGCGCGATTTTCTCGACCGGATAAAAGGCGGTTTCCTTGATTGGCCCCTTGCCATCCACAGGCTGGCCGAGCGTGTCCACGACGCGGCCGAGCAGGCCCTTGCCCACGGGCACGGAGAGCAGCTTGCCGGTCGTCTTGACCTCGGTGCCTTCGCGGATGGCGAGATAATCGCCCAGCACGATGGCGCCAACCTCGGTTTCTTCGAGGTTCAGAGCGATGCCGATGACCCCGTTGCCGAAGTCGAGCATCTCATTGAGCATCGCGTCGGTGAGGCCCTCGATTTTGGCCACGCCGTCGGAGATTTCGCGGACGGTGCCGACGTTCTGTTTCGCCACCGACGTTTTCACGCCGGCGATCTGGGCTTCGATTTCCTGGAGAATTGAACTCATAATCTGTCTGGAATTATCAAATCACTGCGGTGCTAAAAACTCTCGGCCAATGCGTTGAGGCGTGCCTGCACGCTGCCATCGAACACGTCGCTTCCAACCTTGATGCGCATCCCGCCAAGCAGCGCGGCGTTCTGCGAATACGAAAGAATCAATCCGGCTCCGTAACGTCCCACAAGGTTCGCCTCGACTGATGCCTGCTGCGCCGCCGACAGCTGCACCGCGCTCTCGACGCGCGCCGTGCGGCGGTCGAGGTCGAGCTTCACCAGTCGCTGGAAATGCGACAGGATGCCGAAGTAGCCGCGCGGCTTCTGCGCAATGACGGCCCGTACGGTCTGGCTGACCTTTGCCCCGTCGAGCAGTCCGTTGACGCGGCAGATCTGAAAAAGCTGCTTGGCGTCGCGGCGGGCTTGTTTGGAAATCTTCACGAGGCGTGAAACGTGATGCGCGGCGATTAGGCGGCCACCTGGCGGTTGGCTTCCTCGGCAAGACGCTGTTGATCGTCGGGGGTAAGCACTTTGCCGGCGACTTTGCTGGTGGTGGAAACGACGAGTCGCCCGACTTCGCGGCGCAAATCGACCAACATGCGGACGTGCTCGGCGTCAGCGGCCTGACGGGCTTTGGCCATGATGTCGGCAGCCTGGGCGACGGCTTTCTGCGTTTCGGCCTCCTGCACCTTGGCGGCGGCGGCGCGGGCGTCTTCGATCATTTTATTCGCCTGCGCGTTGGCCTGGTTGAGAATTTCCTGAACCTTCACCTGCGCGCTGGCGAGTTCCAGGCGGGCCTTCTCGGCGCTGGCCAACCCTTCGACGATGCGCTGCTTGCGCTCGTCAAGAACTTTGAGCAGCGGGCCATAGGCGAATTTTTTCAACGCCACGGCGACGATCACAAACGTGATCACCTGCGAGAAGAACAGGGTGGGAGTCCAGCCGAATTGACGGGTGATCTGCTGAACAGTGCCTTCACCAGCAGGAGCGGCGGCGGCGGCGAGCATCAGGAACTGGGTCATAAACTTAAACGATCGTTAGCGAAGAAGGCGGGGCCGAAACGACCCCGCCTTCCAGGTTACTGTCCTTTTGCAAGGAAGATGGCGAAGAACACAACGCCTTCCGCCAGGGCGGCGAAGATGATTGCCATGTTCCGGATTTCACCGGCGGCGCCCGGATTGCGTCCGGTCGCTTCGGCGGCCTTCATGCCGATGATGCCCACACCGATGGCCGAGCCGACGGCGGCCAGACCGATGTGCAGACTTCCCGACATTTCAGCGAGCATAGGTGCCAACATATTTTTACCTTTCGTTTTGTTTTCCCCGACAGCCCCCGCGGTTTGCCCACGATCCGGCTGCCGAAATCGTTCTAATGTTTGTGATCGTGCGCGCAATCTCCGTGGCCATGATCATCGCCGTGTTGCTGGCACATGAGCGCGGTAAAGACCGCCGTCAACAGCGTGAAAACCAGTGCCTGCACGAGGCCGACCAAGAGTTCCAAAAAATAGAAGGGCAGCGGCAGCAGCCAGCCAAACCAAGTTCCGCCGAGATGCGCCATCGCTTCCAAGATGTTTTCACCGGCGAAGATATTGCCGAACAAACGGAAACTCAGCGACACCGGCCGGAACAGAATGGAAATGACCTCGATCACGCCGACGAAGAAAAACACGGCGATCATGAACAGTTTCATGAACCCGCTCCCCCCGCCCTGCGCGCCGAAGATGTGTTTGAGAAAGCCGCCCACGCCCAGCGCCTGCAACGCCCACACCGTCCACAGCACGAAGAACAGCAGCGCCATCGCCGAAGTCATGTTCAGATCCGCGTTGCCGCCGCGCAACAGCGGTTCGGTCAGGTGGAAATGGCCCGCCGCGTCCGAATGCCCCCAACCCACCGTGCCGACACCCGGGATCAGCCCGAACCAGTTCGTGAACAAAATGAAAATGAACAGCGACGCGAAGAACCAGAACGTCTTCTTGACCAACCCGTGACCCAGCAAGCCTTCCAGAAAATTGTAGAGGCTCTCGACCAGATACTCCCAGAAATTCTGCCCGCCGTCCGGCACCAACTTCACGTTCCGGGTCGCCAACTGCGCAAACACGATCAGCAGCAACGCGACCGACACGGTCACGACCATCGAACTGCTGATTTGGAAGAGGCCGAAATCCTTGATGATCGGCGCCGCCGGAGGCAGGCCGCTGCTCGCGTGCGCGGCAACAACCTTATCGGCGTCCGCCCCGAGCGCCGGCATGTCAGCCGCCCCGCCGGAAAAAGCCGCGCCAGCCAACAACGCCATCACGAAAATTGTTTTTATGAATCGCATCGCGATACTACCGCAAACCAACCGCAGGAACGCCAGTCCCCGCTCTGAAAACCTTTCCCGCCTGGGTGGGACCGGAAAAGCGGACGAGAAATTGACCGAACGTGAAATTTTTCACAAGGGTTTTTTGCAAATAATTTCCGAGGTCGGCGCGCGGCGATGTAACGCCCTGCAAACCGTGTTTTTATGGCTCGACGACGACAGAAAACACCTCATCGTTCGCCCATGCGAGCGCTGCGGATCTTGGCCACGATGCCGCCCACGAGCAGCAACGCGCCTAACGCGCAGACGATGGCCGCGCCCGTTGGCAGATCCAGTTGGTAGGAGGCATACAAGCCGCCGATGCCTCCCAGTGTGGCGGTTATCCAGCCCACCACCAGCGCCGCCCCGAGGGAACGCGTGAGGAGTGTGGCGCATACCGCCGGCACGATCAGATAGGAGAATGTCAGCAACACCCCGCCAATCTGCACGAAACTCGTCACCACCAGTCCAAACAGCGCGTAGAACAGAAAATCCCACCGGCGCACTGCCACCCCCTCGGCCCGAGCCCGGTCTGGATCAAATGAGATGGCCAAAAACTGCTTCCGAAACAGGAGGTGAACGACGGCCACGACCGCGTAGAGCGCGAACGATTTCCAGATCTGATCCCACGTCACGGTCAGCACATCGCCGACGAGGGTTTTCTTCAGTTCCTCGTTGCCTTCCGACGAGCGGCTCAACAGCAGGATGGCTGCGGCCGCCGCCACGACATAGACGATGCCGATGAGGGCTTCCTGCGGAACGCGGTGCGGCTTCGGCGTGCGGGTCAGGGTGAAGATGAGCGCGCCGATGAGGGTGAAACCCACCGACCACCAATAAGTATGCGCCTCGCGCGCGTCGTGGCCGAGCATCAGGCACAGGCAAATCCCCAGCGCCGACACCTGCGCGAGCGCCAGATCCACGAAAATAATTTCGCGCCGGATGATGTGGAGTCCGTAGTAAACCAGAATTCCGGGCAGCAACAGGCACGCGACCAGCGGCCATTTCATGACTGTGAAAGCGATATCCATGCGATGGTCGTTTAACCGGAGTCTCTGGTACGAGTGGTGTTCAAGTCAACGCGGAGACACAACTTGACTGGCTGCCGCCGTCGTCCCCCCGAACGCAACGGCCAGCGAACGAACCAGATGATCGAACAATTGCAGATAGCCGCCCTCGGTTCCTTTCACGCCACCGGGGAAGTGCGCCACGTCCAGGACCGTCGCCCCGGTGTTTCGCGCCACCGTCTCGGCGCTCCTCCGGTTCAGATACGGCTCAACAAAAATGACGCGGACTTTCTCCGCCTTCATCCGGGCGATGACTTCGGCCAGATGCGCCGGGGACGGCGGAATGCCCGGTTTGGGTTCGAGGAACAAATCAATCTTCACGCCGAAGCGATGGGCGAAGTAGGGCCAGGAGTCGTGGTAAGCCAGGATGCGCTGGCCGGCGAAAGGCGCGAGCAACTTCAGCCACTCGGCGAGGCGCACGTCCAACTGACTGGAAAACTTTTTCAAGTTCGCGCGGAAGATCTCGCATGACCCGTCGTCCAGCGCGCAAAATGCCTCCGCGATGTTCCCGGCGACAATCTTCGCGTTCGCCGGATCCAGCAGATAATGCGGGTTGCCCGCCGCGTGAATGTCCCCTTTGGCCCGGTCCAGCGTGGCCGGCACGTCCAGAAAATGGATGCCCCGGCTGCACACAACGCGCCCGGGCCCGCCGGCGTCCAGCTTCGGATTGCGCGCACCGGTGAGCAACGACGCCAGCCAGCCAGCCTCAAGTTCCGCGCCGCCCTCGATCAGGGCATCCGCGCGATTCAGCTTCACGATGAAACTGGGTTTGGCGTCCACGAAATGCGGGTCCTCCGTGGGCCGCGCCAGCGTGGTCACTTCAACTTTGTCGCCGCCGATTTCGCGGGCGAGCGCGCCGAGGTCCGGCGTGGTCGCGACGACTTTGAGTTTTGCTTCGGCCAGAAACGGCGCCAAGCAGAGCAAAAATGTGAACAGTGATTTCATGTCATTAAAATGGGTGTGCCCCGTGTGCGCCAAGCGAGAACTCCAATTGCACCCACACCGAATGTGCGATGCCAAAGTACTGGCCATGGTCATGGTTATATTGCAGCCGCACTTTGGAAAACTCGCTGATGAGCCACGTCAGATTCGGTGACACCCGCGAGCGGTCGCCGCGAAAAATATCCATCGCATCGAACGCGCCCGTGCTGCCCGTGACGTATTCGCCGCGCAACCCGGCAATCCAGCGCGGTTTGAAGCCCCACATCACCTGCGAGTAAAACCCGTAGTCGCGCAGCGTCTCGGCGGGCAGCGGCATCACGGCCGGCAAATCCTCTCCCGCCTCGAAGCGGCGATACAGTGCCTCCGTCTGCCACGAGACGAACGGGAAGCCGCCGTGCGCCCGCGCCGGCTTCCATTTCCAGTAGGCGTCCGCGCCGTAAATCTGCGTCCGGCGGCCCGGCCCGGTATCGTTCGGCCCGAACGCGGCGGAAGCGCCCAGCACGAGCGTCTGCTGATCCGTCAACTCAAACGATGACGCGGCGCGCGGCACGAACAGCAGATCGCCCGGCCCGCGCAATTCGCGGTGTGTCGTCATGCGTCCGTGGAAACGGTCCACGCCTGCGGCGTCCGGTTCACCCGGATTGCGGAAACTAAACGCCTGCCCGCTCTGGCCGTTGAACACCCCGAGGAAAAGTTCCGAGTAGAACGGCGTCGGCGCGAGCCACGAAAGCTGGCCGCCGATGTTGCGCAAGCCGTCCGGCCCGAAAGCGCGGTTCAACACGAGCGGCTGATCCACGAACCCCCACGCGTGCGGGTGCTGCGGGTTCTGCCGTCCGAAGGCGGCGTAGAACTGTCCGCCCTTGAGTTGCAGGTTCGCCGGCAGCGACGTGGATTGCAGGAACACTTCCTCCAGCTCGACTCCGGTGCCCTGGTCCTTATCGAGTTTGAACACGATGTTCGCCGCGCCCTTGAAGTACGGGTCCACCGCGCCGTCGAACGCAATCTCGGCGTTGCGCAGCAAGAAACCGCGCTGAATGGGATCGTGATCGCCCAGGTTCAACTGCGCCGACGGATCGGATGCGGTGGACCAGCCGGCGTTGACGAGCGCACCAAAGCTGATGTTCATGTAGGCGGGGCCGGATCGGGCCAGCGTGATCGGCTGGCTGGCTGACCAAGGCGACTTTCCGGCAGCCGCCGCGCCGGAGACCGCCGGGGAAGTTCCCGACAGTCTGGCGGTGGCCGGTGGCGCAGCCGTCACGACTCCACCCTGACTTGCCTGCACCGCTTCGAGCCGGCGAAAGAGTCCGTTTATCACCTGTCGGTGTTGCTCGACCGCTTTCTCGAATGCTTCCTGTGACTGTCGGAGTTGCCGCTTGATGAGTTCCACCTCATTGGTCGCCTGGGCTTGGAGCAATGTTACGCTCACACCCAGGGCAGCCGACCACCGAATCAGATTATTGGTTTTCATTTTTTCTTCAACTCGCGCCACTGCTGGGCAACGGCGCAAAACTTCACTACTCATTTTCACGGAAGGAAATGGTTGTGAGCCGGAAGTTGACTGCCTTGAACCTGAACAGGAAGGCAGCGGGATCGAGAGTCCTGCGACCCGCTCCCGAACTCACAACTGCGGGTGAAGAAAAAACAGCGGGGGCGCGCGGCTGGGAGCCAGCCGGACATCGGCGACGGCGGGAGCAACAAATTCAAACGGCACCCGCCAGCCCAAACCGACCGCCGCCACGACGAGCAGCACGCCACCCAGCACGCCACCGACCAGATGGCTTTTGCTGATGAGGGTGACCACGCATTCGTGCCCGCCTGCGTCGGAGTCCTGATGCAGCCAGTGATGCAACGCCGGTGACGTCGCAAGGGCCGCGACGCCCAGCCATAAACCCAGCATCAGTCCGGCCACGGCCTTGCGGAGGGTGGCGTGCTGGCAATTGGCTCGAATTTTCGGCTGCAAGCGACCTCATCAAACAAGACTGCCGGGACAATGCAACCCTGTATTTTTGCCGAAGCGAGTCAACTCACCTTGAAAGTCTCCGGGACGGGCGGCAGATGAGTCAGCCGCAATCCCCGTTTAGCCTCTTGGATTGCGGGAAACGAATTCGGTCAATAATGTCCTGCGGAATGAAAGTGAAAGGCATTGTTTATCTCGTCGGCGCGGGACCGGGAGACGCGGGATTGCTGACGTTGCGCGGCGCGGAGCTGCTCGGTCGCGCGGAGGTGGTGGTCTATGACACACTCGTCAATCCGGCACTGCTCCGACTGGCACCGCGCACGGCGGAGTTAATCTCCCGCGGCAAACGCGCCAGTGCCGAGGTGATGTCCCAAGCGGAGTTGAATGCGCTGATGATCGCGCGGGCACGCGCGGGCAAGTGCGTGGTGCGGCTCAAGGGCGGCGACCCCTACATCTTCGGACGCGGCGGCGAAGAGGCGGCGGAACTGGCGGCGGCGCGTATCCCGTTCGAGGTGGTGCCGGGCGTGTCGAGCATCGTGGCGGGACCAAATTACGCGGGCATTCCGCTGACACATCGGGAGCATTGTTCGAGCTTCACCGTGTTCACGGGGCACGACGATCCGGAGGCGTCGGAGACGGCTTTGCATTACGAGCAGATCGCCCACATTCCGGGCACGAAAGTGGTGCTGATGGGATTGAAGCGGCTGCGGGAGATGGCCGCGTCACTCGTGGCGCATGGATTGGCGGCGGACATGCCGATTGCGGTGGTGAGTTGGGGCACGACCGGGCGCCAGCAGTCGGTGGCAGGCACGCTCACCACCATCGCGGATCTCGTGGCGGCGAAAAACTTTTCCGCACCCACGCTGGCGGTGATTGGCCAAGTGGTGACATTGCGGAAACACTTGAATTGGTTCGAACGACGACCGTTGTTCGGTCAGCGCATCGTGGTGACGCGGACGCGCGAACAGGCCGGTGAACTGGGAGGCCGGCTGTCGGATCTGGGTGCGGACGTGCTGGAGATTCCCACCATCCGGCTCGCGCCGCCGGAAAAGAAGCAGCCGCTGGCGGACGCGCTGCTGACGATTGGCGAATATGAGTGGCTGATCTTCACCAGTCCCAACGGCGTGACGGCGTTCTTCGATTATTTTTTCAAGGCCTACGGCGACATGCGTTGCCTCGGCGGGGCGCGCATCGCGGCAGTGGGGCCGGGCACGGCGGCAAAGTTACAGGAGCTGCACTTGAAGGTGGACGTGATGCCGGAGGAATCCCTGTCGGTCAAGATCGCCAGCGCCCTGGCAAAGTTCGAGAGCATGGAAAATCTCAAACTCATGCTCCCGCGCGCGGAAGTGGCCAACCCGGAACTGCCCCGCGCACTGGAAGCGCTGGGCGCAATCGTGGACGACATCCCCTGCTATCGCACCGTGCCGGAAACCGAGGATCGCGACGGTGCGGCGGCGCGACTGCTGGCAGAGGGCGCGGATTGGATCACGTTCACAAGCGCCTCAACGGTGGAAAACTTCCATGCACGTTTTGACCTGCCGAAGCTGATCCAGCAATTCCCCCGAATGCAACTTGCGTCCATCGGGCCGGAGACGAGCAAGGCCATCGTCGCGCTGGGTTTGACCCCGGCGGTGGAAGCCAAGATGCATAATCTTGACGGATTGGTGCGGGTGTTGGAAGCCAACGCGAAGCCCGGGTGAACCGGGGCACTCCGCCAGCCTGGGCGGAAATTGATGCGATGCCGCCGGCGCAACGGCACGCGGACTTCCTTACTTGCCGCTGCCGGACTCGATCTGATGTTTCACCGCATCCAGCACGGATTGAACTCTCCGGTAAGCTTTGGCGGAAGCGTCGCTTTCGTGGGCCGTTTCAATGACCACCGCGAAGACACTCGAGATCGGACGTTCAGCAGTGCCCAGTTGGAGCATCGTGAAATGAACCCGCTTGAAGGGTGCCCCGTCGGCCGCCGGATAAAGCCCGGTGGTGCCATCTCGTTCGAAAGCCAAAACCATCGGGTCAGAACCGCGCGAGACGTAACCCTGCTTGAGCATTTCACCGACGAGCGCGCGTTTGACCTGCTCAGTCGTAACGCCGGAGATGATCACTTCGGGCCGATTGGCAGCGGTGTGAGTGGGCTGCGTGGCGCATCCGGCCAGCAGGGCGAAAGCAACCGTTACTGTGAAGAAGGTTTTCATCGTCGGATCATTACCAGTCAAGCGGCCACTGAACACCCGCAAACGCATGGACAGCGCGATGAGTTTCGACCCCAAGGTCGATTGTACCCCAATCGACTTTCAGTCCCTGCTCTCCGGTGCTCGGAGTTGCTGCGTGTACACTACCCATGCCCCACAAATAGGGCGCGAACCCATCGGGTGCAATCAATTTCTGACACCCTACCAGTAGCCGCCGGAAAGGAACTCTGCACAAACTGGCAGCGGATCACGGCACCTTGGTGCCAGTGTTCGTCCTGACAATGGACAGCCGACTTTCTTGCAGAAGCCTCCCGCCTTCGTCCACACCCCGCACGACGAAGACATTCGTGCCGGGCGACACGGGCACGTCCGCAAATTTCCACGTTTGAACATCCTTCCACTCCGGTTTCGCCTTGGGCTGTGGCGCCAGTTCCAGTGTGTAAATGGTGCAGGGTGCCATGCCCGTCAGCGTGACCGTGTGGTTGGTGACCGTGTTCGCCGTGTTCACGGGATTGATTTTGAACACGGCTTTGTAGCTCGCGCCCAGTTCACGCAGCACGGCGGCTTCGCGGTTGTTGCACCAGTTCAGGTAAACGGACGGGTTGGGCGAATACGAATTGCTCGCGTCTTCGTCCGCTTGTAACCACGCCTGGAAGCGCGCGGAGTTCTTTGTGTAACGCTCGTGCAACTCGGCGAGATAGTAGTTGAACAAGCGCCGGATGTGCGGCCGTTCCAGCCAGCCTTGCACGCGCCCGCCGTAGAAGCCGGAGTTGGCATCGCCCAGCGCGAGGTCGCTGTCCCATTGAAGGAACTGGAACTTCCCGTCCGTCGCGCGCTGGAAGAAGAACGCGTTCTTCCCCCGCCCCATCGTGAAGGTGTCCCAGTCGGCGATGTAGCCGCGCACCACCGTGTATTTCAGCACGGCGTCCACGTCGAGGAGTTGATCCACGTCGGTGAACTTGCCGGCGGAGATCGTTTTGAAGAATGCGATGAGGTCGGTGAAGTCGTCTTCGGTCTCGTTGCTGCGCTTCATCCATTCGGTGCGGTAGCGGCCCGGATTATCGCTGCCCTTGTAGCCGAAGTCGGCGTCGCGCTGATCGCGGTCCCAGTTGTCGGTAAACCACCACTCGTCATCAATGCGATAAAGCTGGCCCTTGCTGCCGTAGGCGAAATTCCGGTTGAGCAGATCGTTGTGGACCGGCTCGGTGTCTTCGCGCAGGTCAATGCCGAAGTTGTTGACGACGACGCGGATGATTTCATTTTCGCCGACGGGATGGCCGAGGAGGTAAAGCCAGTAGCGGGTGACACGGTTGTGGAAGTTGCCGCCTGCCGGATCGTTGTCGTAGTAAAAATGCTCGTGCGAGCGGAAGCGGCGGTCGTTAGGCAGCTTGAACTTGGGCCGGTCCAATCCGCCGCCGCGCGTCCACGGGCTGCCGCTGTTGCGGATTTCGCCACCGTAGTAAATCTCCTCCTCGTTCGTGATGAACGTGCTGTTGAAGTAATGGTTCGAGTGGCGCGGGTACTTGAACCCGTGCCGGGGCGTGTTGCCATCGGCGATGGCGTTGAGGTCGCGCGCGGAAACGATGAACCGCGTCGTCCGCAAGTCGAGCGGCACGGCGCGGTCGTCCACCACGTACAGCGCGGGCCGCACCGCGCCGCCGCGGGGCAGCAGGCAGGACTGGCCGTTCGTCGCCGTGGCTTGGACGAAGAACTGGATGACCTGTCCGCTGTTCCGGCGCGGAAGCTCGCCCGTGAAAATGGCGTCGCCCGCCATCGCGTCGCCTGCCAACCCGTCATCGCGCATGGCTGTGTTGGTCCAGACGCCGTCGGCCTTGTCGTTGTCCAACCGGTGAAAGACCTGCACCGACGTCAGCGGTGCGATGGAGAAAACCTTCGCGGTGACGGCCACGGTATTGGTCGAGCGCGGCACGGCCGGGCTGTGCGACAGGCTGCCCACTTGGGGCGGAGGCACGGCGATGAAGCGTGAATTCACCGCGCCCGGCGAGCCGAGGTTCTGTGGCACCTGGACGAGGAACGAGCCGGCGATGCTGTGTTCCCACGTCTGCGCGATCAGGCGCGGTTTGCCGGACACCCAGAGCGCGTTGAACTTCAATTCGCATGTCTCGCCCTTGGTCATCCCCGTCACGTCAATTTCCACGCGGTTGGCCCGACTGTCGCCGTGCCCGTCGGAAACGATGTGCAACTGGCCGTTGGTGATGAAACTTTGCGCATGATTGCCCTGGGCCAGCCAGCCTTTGACGCTCGCGCCGTCTTCTGACATCCGCCCCCCGTTGAGGACGTAATTCTTGTCCGAACCTTTTTTGCCGAACCAGATGTTCTCCAACACGACATGTCCGTCGCCCACGAGATGAAAGTGCAGTTCCTTGAAATCCGAGGGCGCGCCTTTGACGTGCAGTTCCTCGTACTTGCCCTCGCAGGAATACGCGTGCGGTGACGCTTTGCCGCGCTCGTCGCTGTCACGCCAGGCCGAGGCGCGCGAGTTATCCATCCCTGGATTGATTAGCTCCATGCTGCTGCCCAGGCCGGCGGCCAACTCCGGCCAGTCGCCGCCGGAGTGGTATTCCACCTGGTTGACCAGATTGCCCGCGCGGTCCACGAGCCGAATCAATTCACCGCCATGACTGAGCTTGCCTTTGAAATTCCCCACCAGCGGCAGGTTGCCGCAGGCCGCGCGCAGGCGATTGGTATCCGCCGCGATGACGAGGTAGCTGCCGGCCGCAAGCTTCACGCCGTTCGGAAACTTGAACTGCACGGCTTCCTCGAACTGCCAGCCGGAGAGGTCCACCGGCTTCTTCCCGCGATTGAACAGCTCGATGAACTGACTGGCATTCGTCAGCGCGGATGGTGGGTCGAACATAATTTCGTTGATCACGATGTCCGTATTGTGCGGCGGGTTGTTGGTCTCATTGCGACTGGGCTTGCTCGCCGAAAACCATTCACCGCCACCGTCGGGAAACGCCTGCCAGCACTCGCCAGACACGGGCGGGGTGAAGACCCGGCCATCCAGCACCACGCCCGCCGCGTTCACCACGTAGAGCGTGACCTCTCTGTCTCGGACTGGAAACGAAACGTTCCAACTGGCGCAACCTCCGGCCGCCAACGGCGCGTTCAACGGCTCCTTGTCCGAAAAATCCCGCCGCGATGACAGGAACAACCCCTGCGTCGTGCCGCCGGTTCTCAGCGGATTGAACAACTCAACCCAATCCACCTTGTCCTTTTTGAAATGAACTTCATTCAAGCGCGCGGCCTCGCCGGAAAGCCCCACATTCGGCAAGCCCCGGCTTGGTTCCGGGAAGCGAAACCACGACCTGCCGCCGGCCGGCTTGCGGCCAAGCGCGCGGGGGTCGCTGGAGAAATTCACCATCACGGCATTCTCCACCGTGGCACCGTCCGGGTTGACCAGGAAGACCGCCGCTGGATTGGTCACAGCAAACGCGGCATCGCCGAAACCAATCGCGCCCAGTCCGCCGGGCGGCAGCAACACGTCCCCCCGGATGGGAAACTTGCGCAAGTGGCCGGCGTCATCAGTCAGGAACCAGCCACGCAGGTTCGCCATGTTTGTGGTCGCGTTGAAGAACTCCACAAAGCCGGAATTTACCGGGTCGGGAAAGATTTCGTTGATGACTATGCCCGCCTGAAATGGCGTGGACACGCGCAGTCTCGCGCCGAACACCAAGTCCAAACTGGTCGCGCTGGACTGATGCACTTCCACGGCGAGCACATTGGTCCCTGGCAGGAACAGCGCGCCGCTGATGGGGAACACGCTCAATTCCTCCGTGGCGTCCGGGACGCTGGTGAGTGCGGGCGTGTTGTAGTTGAACACGCCTCCGGTCGCCATGCGCGAGCGGCCGATTTCCTTTCCATTGAGGTAATACACCGCGCCGTCGTCCACGATTTGATCCAATGCGAAGCGGGCATTCTTCAAGTCCCCGTTGAAAACAAAGCGAGTGCGGAAGTAGCAGGTCATTTGCCCGCGCCGTGACAACGGTGTCTGGATGCCCGGCGTCGGCAGGGGCGCATCCTCGAAGCCCAGCAGCCCGCGTCCGCTCGCCCATTTGCTGTCATCAAAAGTTGTTTCGCGCCACGACGCGCCAAGTTCCCTTCCGCTGGCTTCGTAGCGCCACGACGACCCGTAATCCACCAGCGGGATACCGAGGTTCAAATCCACTTCAGGACTGGCGGCGGGTGTTTCTCTGGCCGGTAACGACACGGTGCCGGGGGTGCCGCCGGGCAGTTCGCTCGCCGTCCAGTTACGCCAGTCGTCCACGGAGCGGTTGGAATCGCGCAACACCAGCGAGTGTCCCGCGCCGTCTGCCGCCACGGGCCAATGGCCGCGCGTCCCAAACTTGACCGTGCAGGCTGTCACGCCGTTCTTGTCCTTGAGCGTGATGCGCTCGCCGCTGTTGCTCAGTTTGCCGGTCCACGGTCCGTAAACGCGGACGGATTCCGGCATCCGGTAGGCGGCCCGCAGCGCCGCCGCGTTTGCGCCACAAAGCACGATGCGTTCGAAGGGTTTGAGAAATGTAAGCCCCGGCGCGTTTGTGGAAAAATCCGGAAATTCATAACTCACCCCGCCAGCCAGCCGCCAACGGGCGATGTCGAGCGGCGTGACCGTCTGGTTGTAAAGCTCGACGAACTCCGGCCTGGTCGCTGGCGGATGATACATGATCTCGCTGATCACCACCTGTTCAGCGCGCACGGTCGCAACTGAAAGCAGGCACCATAACCAACCCAAATATCCAGCGCAGCGAAGCGTCATTGCGCCGAAGGTAAAGCGTCGGTTGAATTGGAAAAGGCGAAACTCCCGTGACGGCCGCCGGATATTTGCGGGCGGTGACCGTTCCAGCACCGAAAGCGCAGAAAACTTATTGCGCCATTGCGGATAGAGCGGACTTCGTTCTGGTTCTGCGCACAGCTCATCGCCTCGCACGACCCACAACCAGCCGGGTGGGATCGATCACGGTGGATCGGGAGCGGTTCGGTGCGGTATGCTCCGGTGGTCGGGCGAACTTTGCGCGGTGTTTGACTCGACCATTGATGGCGCTTGCTTCTACCTTTCACCCAGCCATGCAATCGCCAGTCCATGCAATCTCACCGGATATTTCCCGTCGCACGTTTCTGAAAGCCTCCGCCGTGCTCGCTGGAAGCACGCCGCTTCTGGCGGCAGTGGTCAAGGCGCAGTCAGCCGGAAGGAAAGCACCGCTCATCGCCTACGTGGGCACCTTCAGTTCTCCGCTCCACAACGTGCTGCCGACTCAGGTGGATCTGCCGCCGGGCAATGGCCGGGGCATCCACCTGTATCAAGTGGATCGCACCACCGGGGCCATGACGCCGAGCGGTGTGTATGAACTGGGCACCAGCCCGAACTGCCTCGCTTTGAATGCCGCCGGCACGCGCCTTTATTCTTCCAACGAGACGGACCGCGTAGGCGAACGCAACGAAGGCACGGTCAGCGCCTTTGCGATTAACCGGGCCGACGGGCAGTTGACCCTGCTCAACAGCGTCCGTTCCGGCGGGGCGGGTCCCACCTACGTGAGCATTCATCCGTCGGGGAAGTTCGTGCTGGTGGCCAATTATTTTGGCGGCTCCGTGGCGGTGCTGCCGATTCTGCCGGACGGTCACCTGGGGGCTGCTACCGACACCAAACAGGATCAGGGAACGGTGGGACCGCAGAAGGCGACCCATGCTCCGCCGGGAAGTTTCGCCTTCAGCGGACACGACCGGACCCACGCGCACATGATTCAAGCGGATGCCTCGGGGCGCTTTGTACTGCACGTCGATTTGGGATTGGATCAGATTTTCATCTGGAAGTTTGATGAGCACACGGGAGTTTTGACCGCGAATGACCCGCCCACCGTCGCGCTGCCACCGGGGGATGGGCCACGGCATTTCTCCTTCCATCCCAACGGACGCTGGTGCTACTCCCTCCAGGAGGAAGGCTCCAACATCGTCCTGTTCGACTACGATTCTGCGAAAGGCCGGCTCGTCTCGCGGCAGACTATCTCCAGCCTGCCGCCCGGATTCGCCGGTAGTAATTTCTGCTCCGAAATCCTAGTTTCTGACGATGGCCGGTTCGTCTATGCCGGCAACCGTTTGCATGACAGCATTGGCATTTTCTCGGTTGGCAAGACCGGGGAGTTGACCTTCCTCGGTGAGGAATGGACCCGAGGAAACTATCCACGCAGCTTCAATTTCGATCCCACCGGCCAGTTCCTGTATTCCTGCAACCAGCGGGGCGACAACATCGCGGTGTTCCGCGTGGATCGCAGAACAGGCAAGCTCGCTTTCACCGGGCACTATACCCCGGTCGGGAATCCATCGAGCATCGTTTTTCTCGACCTGGCAAAGGCGAAGTAATGCCACCCGGCGCTGGCTGCCAGACATGCCATCACGAGCGGGTCTTCAGAAATCCAACTCCCTGCTGATTGCGCATGACGCTCGTGTGTGGACATCCGTCTGGCATGCCGCTATGGTGGCTCCTTCGGGGCCCATAGCTCAGCGGTTAGAGCAGGCGACTCATAATCGCTTGGTCACAGGTTCAAATCCTGTTGGGCCCACCACCTTACCGGTGCAAAAGGGAATGCCAGACAGTTCAGGCCAACTGAGCCAGGGCCAATTGTCGCGCCTCATGCCACGCCTGAATCTCGGCCATGAGGCGCTCAGCCGCCCGCTCCAGTTCTTGTTTCAACTCATGAAGGCGTTCCCGCGAAGCTTCGATTTTCTTCTCGGTGGCCTTGACGTATTCCTGTTTGCGCGATTCCCAGTTTTGCGCGGCCTTGTGGAGTCGTTCCTGAGCGGAGCGGAGCAGGACTTGGGTCTGATCGCAAAGTTGGTGGCGGCTGCTGGCCAGGTGAGCGTCGAGCCGGCGCTGCTTTTCCGCGATTTCACTGAGCAGAATTCGCTCGGCCGGAACCCGGCGCAACTGGCTGGTCAAGCCGAGGCAACTGAGACTCCAGATGGCCCATTTGGTGGGGTCGAATTGCCAGGGTTTCACGCCGTTACGATAGTCATGCTGGAACTCGTGGTGGTAATTATGGTAGCCCTCGCCAAAGGTCAGCAGTGCCATGAGCCAACTGTCGCGCGCGCTGCACCGGCTGGAATATGGCCGGCTACCCAGCGTGTGGCACATGGAGTTGATGAAAAACGTCGTGTGCTGCACGCAGAATACTCGCGCCACGCCGGCCAGCAAAAAACTGCCCAGCGCCGCCTTTGGCCCGCCCCAGAGCCACCCCAGCAGTGGAGGAAAGACGAAGCTGAGGAGCGCGCCGATTATATGCCAGTAACGATGCTGCCAAACAAGGAGACGGTCCTGGCGGAGGTCGTTGACGTTGTCCATCGGCGGCCACGGGCGCAGCTTGAAAAGCAGCCAGCCCATGTGTGCGTGAAAGAAACCCTTGGTGATGTCGTAAGGGTCATCGTCTTGATCGACATGCTTGTGGTGACGGCGATGGTCCGAGCACCAATCCAGCGCAGAACCTTCAAACGCCGTCGAACCGAACACCAACACCCCCAGGCGCACCGGCCACCGGGCCTTCAACGCCAGATGTGAAAACAAGCGGTGGTAGCCCAAGGTGATGCTCATTGATGACGCGGCGAAGAAGACGAGGAAAAAGACCGCTTGAAACCAGTCCAAACCGTTGTGCCAAAGGTAAACCGGCACCGCAGTGACGGTGAGGAACGCAGTGATCATGAGGAAAGCACTGGTGGGCCAGTTGACGCGTTGCCATGGTATTCGTGTCATATCATTCAAATAATGCGAGTGGGCCGGGGGTTTTTGCGCCAGCCAGTCAGACCGCTACATTAAGGCACTCAAGCGAAGGTTAATGCAATCGCAAAATGCCGATAACCAGGGCGCCGGCAATCCGTCGCAGAGCGCGACGTGTATAGCGCCGGTTGCGTCGGAAGCCACACGCAACCCGTCTCGCTATTTCTGCGGGTTGATGATGTCGCTCATCTTGAAGATCGGCAGGAACATGCAGATGGCGATGCCGCCAACCGTCACGCCCAGAAACACAATGAGCAGGGGTTCAATGAGCGAAGTCAGGCCGGAGAGAGTCGTCTCAATTTCCTCATCCAGAAAATCAGAAATGCGTTCGAGCATGGATTCGATTTTGCCCGTCTGTTCCCCGGCAGTGATCATCCGGATAATCATGGACGGGAAAACGGGGTGTTTGCCCAGCGCGACGGAGATGCCTTCTCCGCGCTCGATGTCCGAGGAAGCAACCCGCACGGCTTTTTCCATGACGACGTTGCCCACGGTGTTGGAGACAATTTGAAGCACTTCAAGAATCGGCACGCCGCTGCGGATGAGCGAACTAAGCGTCCGTGTGAATCGAGCCAGGCAAATCTTATGCGCGATGACGCCGAAGATAGGGAGACGGATTCGCACACTGTCCCAGAATTCGCGGCCGCGGTCGGTCTTGATGTAAGCCAGCCAGCCATAAACCGCCCCCACCGTGCCAGCGATGAGATAGACGATGTACGCCTGCACCCAGGTGCTGACGGTCAGCAAAGCCAGGGTCGGACCGGGCAGTTTCTGACCGAACCCTTTGTAAACATCGCCGAAGACTGGCACCACTTTCAGAAGGAGGAAAATCGTGATGCCAATGGCAACAATGGTGACCGCCGTGGGATACATCATCGCGGATTTCACCTTCTTGCGCAGCCGGGCAGAGTTTTCCAAGTAGGTGGCCAACCGGGAAAGAATTTCCGCAAGCAAGCCGCCGCGCTCCCCGGCCGCAACCATGCAAACGTAGAGGCGATTGAACACTTTGGGATGCTTGGCGAGTGCCTCGGAGAAACTGTCACCGCCCTCCACGCGCGTGCAAACGTCACGAATAACATCGCGCATAATCTTGTTCGTGGTCTGCTCCGCGAGTGCCTGAAGCGACTGCACCATCGCCAAACCGGCATCCACCATGGTGGCTAATTGCCGCGTAAACACCACCAAATCAGCAAGATTAACCTTGCCGCCCGAAGTTTTTCCACGCTTGCCGACTTTCTCCTGAATGGAGACAACCAGCAAGTTGCGATTCAACAGGGAACCAACCGCAGCCTGCTCGGACGTAGCGTCCAACGTGCTGCGAATTTCACGCCCGCTACCCGCTTCGCGTGCGACATAAGTAAAGGAAGGCATACGTTTTTTTTGACCGTCAACAACTTCTAAGCAGGTGATGGGCCAGCGAGAATCGGGCGCCACAGGAAATTTCGACACCAATGCGGATTCACTCAAACATCCGGCCGTGCCTCCCCATTCTCACGAGACGTTCGAGGTCAAATTCCTCGAACCATCCATGAGTCGCTCCGCAAGTTGCGTCTTTCCCCGTGTCCTGATATAGCTCATCCCATGCAAGCCGTCCTTGACTACCTGAAGCGCAACCAAACACGTTTCGTCCACGAACTGTGCGCCTACGTGCGCTTCCCCAGCGTCTCCGCCCAGCCCAAACACCGGAAAGACCTGGCCGATTGCGCCCGCTGGCTGGAACAGCACTGCCGACAGATTGGAATGAATGCGCGCCTCCACCCCACCGCCGGCAATCCGATCCTCGTCGCCACCACTCCGCGGAAGAGTGGTGCCCGCCGGCCGCACTTCGTGGTTTACGGGCACTACGATGTGCAGCCGCCGGAGCCGTTTGAACTGTGGAAATCGCCGCCGTTCGAGGCGCGCATTGATGGCCGCTCGCTCTTCGGACGTGGTGCCAGCGACAACAAAGGCCAGAACTTCGCCCACCTCAAAGCCGTCGAAGCGTATCTTAAGACCGGAACTCCCCTGCCCTGCGACCTCACGTTTGTCATCGAGGGTGAGGAGGAGGTCGGCAGTTCGCATCTCGCGCAGTTTCTTCAAAAAAACCGCGCCGCCCTTCGCTGCGACGCCGTCGTCATCTCGGACAACGGCATCCCCGGCCCCAAACATCCCGCGCTCACCTACGCCCTGCGCGGCATCCTGGCACTCGAAGTCGAACTGCGCGGCCCCTCGCGCGATCTCCATTCCGGCATCTACGGCGGCTCGCTCGACAATCCCGCGATGGCCCTCTGCCAGCTTCTAGCCCGACTCCGCGACAAAAACGGACGCCTCACCATTCCCGGACTTTACGACGACGTCGCACCGCTCTCCGCCTACGAGCGCAAACAACTCGCCCGCCTGCCGCACAACGACACCGCCTATAAAAAGTTCCTCGGTGTGCCGGAACTTTTTGGCGAGCGCGGCTTCACTTCCACCGAACAGCGCACCGCCCGGCCCACGCTCGAAATCAACGGCCTCACCAGCGGCTACCAGGGCGACGGCAGCAAAACCATCGTCCCCGCCTGGGCCAAGGCGAAACTGACCCTCCGCCTCGTGCCCGACCAGAAGCCGGAAAAAATCTGCCGGCTCGTGACGCGCCACCTGCGTCGCCTGTGCCCGCCCACGGTGCGCATGACCATCAAATCCGGCCACGGCGGCGAACCGTATCTCGTCTCGCCCAGGAGCGCCCACGCCGAAGCGGCCTTGCGCGCGCTGCAAACCGCGTTCGGACACAAGCCGCTGCTCATGCGCGAAGGCGGCTCCATTCCCATCGTGACCGACTTCAAAAAAATCCTCGGTGCCGACACGCTGCTGCTCGGCCTGGCCCTGCCGGACGACAATCCGCACTCGCCCAATGAAAAGTTCGACCTCGACTGTTTCGCGCGCGGCATGGTGATGAGCGCGCACCTGTGGCAAGAGTTGAGTGGGACGTGAGGCAGGGGTGCGTGAACTGATGTCACGCGCCCCTCGGAGTTCACGCACCACGACCGATCTACCGTTGCGGGAAAATGTGGTAGAGCAGGAAGTAAATCAGCACGCCCGTCACCGAGACATACATCCAGACCGGCCAGGTCCAGCGGGCGATGCGTTTGTGCGCGTCGAACCGCTCCCGCAGCGCTCGGCTCACGGTGATGAGCACCATCGGCACGTTCACGATGGCCGCCACCAGGTGAGTGAACAGAAGCGTAAGGTAGATGGGGCGAAACCAGGCGGGTTCCAGGAAGCGCGTGTGCGCCTCGCCGTATTTCTGCTTCATGCCGATGTGGTAGGTCACGTAGCAGGTCAGAAAGAAAACGGTCGTGACGCACGCCGAGATCATGCAGTTGCGGTGGGCGATCTTGTTCTCCCGCTTGATGAAGATGTAGCCGCACACGAGGAACACCGCGCTCAGGGTGTTGAGGCTGGCGTTGACGGCGGGCAAATCGGAGAGGGTCATTTCTCGCGCAAGAGTTGTTTCACCGCCGCCACAATTCGCTCGTGCGCCTCCGGCTGGTCGCTCTCGAAGATGCCGCGCACGCGGGCCTGCTTGTCCACCAGGACAAAAATCGTGCTGTGGATGAACATGTCCATGTCGTTGGTGCGTTCCTCCGGCTTCTTCTCGACGGCGGCGAGCTTGAGGCCGTCACCCGCCAGCCGCGCGATGTGCGGTTTCGTCCCGGTCAGGAACCACCATCGCCCCGGCGAAGCGCCGTGCCGCTGGCCGTAAGCCGCCAGCACCGCCGGCGTGTCGAACTCCGGGTCGGTGGTCAGGGTCACGAATTTGAGCGGCTTGCCCGCCGGCAAGGCCGCTTGCAACGCGCTCATCTTGCGCGTCATCTCCGGGCACGGCCCGGCGCAGCGAGTAAAGACGATGTCAGCCAGCCAGACCTGCCCGCGCAAATCCGCCAGCGTCACCGCGTGGTTGTTCTGGTTGGTAAGCGTGAAGTCGGGAACCTGGTAGAGCACCGGCAGTGTGGACGCGGCGCGCTGTGACACGACGAACGCCGCGACGATGACCGCCATCGTCACACCCAGCCCGCCCCAGACCAGCCACTCGATCTGCTTTTTCGGCTTATCCATGCGCGGAGAACAGGCTGACAAAGGGCGGTTGCTCAGGAACGCGGCCGGCTCGTCCGCGCGCCGTTCCACCGTTACTCAAAGCTGACGGGACCAGCCGTGCTCTTGGACTTGAGCCACTGGTCAAATTCGGCCTGGGGCAAAACTTTGAACAGCCCCTTCATGTTTGAGTGGCCGTTGCCGCAAAGTTGCGCGCAGTTGATCTGGTAGGTGTTGGTCTTGGTCGGCTTGAAATGAATCGGGATGGCCATGCCCGGGATCGCGTCCTGCGTGACGCGCAGCGAGAGCACTTTGAAGGAATGAATCACGTCCAGCGAACTGATGTAGGTGATGACGTGTTTGTCCACCGGCACCGCGATCTCGGAGCTTTCCACCATCACGTCATCTTTGCCGGGCGCGTCGGTGTCCTTCAATTTCGGGTCGCGGGCGATGACGCCCGTGGGGTTGGCGGCGGTGACGAGTTTGATGTCCTGCTTGCCAAACTGGCCGTCGGCGCCGGGGTAGCGGGCCATCCAGTTGAACTGGCGCGCGATCACGCGGATGACCGTGGCGTCCTTTTCCGCCGGAAACTTGTCCGCTGACTTGGCCCAGAGCGGAATGGCGAAGCCGATGAGCAGCACGCCTTCCACGAAGGCAATGGCCACCTCAACGTAGCTGGAGGCGTGGCTGGTGACGCCGACATAATCGGCCTTGGGATTCTTCGACGCACGGAAGCGCCAGATCGTGTAGATGAAAAACGCCGCCCAGCCGACGAACAACGCCGCCATGAGCCAGTGCAGATAGACGATGAGGTTGTCCACCTCGCGCCCGTGTTCGGACGCCAGTTCCGGCAGCCGGAGCAGAGTGTGTTTGACGAAGCTATCGAAGGATTCCATGAATCAGACCTTTTCTGTGGGTTGGGGCAACGGCGCGTTGACCGCCATCGCGGATCGTTTGGCGAGGTAAATGAAAAACGCCGCCACCCCGCCAAGAACGCAGGTGATGACGGCCAGCAGACTGAAGATTCCCATGTTCATGCCCTCGGCCATCCTCGAATCGGAGCGGCCAAAACAGGCGGCGCAGGCCAGCGCAGGTGGCGGCAGCGTGATGAGCAACAGCGCCAGCGGGACGGCAATCAGTTGAGTTAATTTGAGGAGTTTCACAGGTAGCTGATGTGCTTGAGTTTCTTCAGGAAGTATTTCCCGTAGATGATCAGCCCCACCCCGCAGGCCGCCGACGCAAGGCCGAAAATCAATTCGCGCACCGACCCGCCGCCAAAGTAGCTGTCCAGCCCCCAAGCGGTCACCCCGAACGCCAGCAGCGTCGAAGCAGTGATGAACACCAGATGAAAGGCTTTGAGGGACATGTTTACTGGGAGGAGATGGCCGGTGTGGACGAGCTGTTGTGGCTGCCAAAGAAGCTGCTGCCACGGGGCAGTTGGTCGCGGCCCCAGATTACCAGGAACATCATGCCGACGAGGAAAAATACCGTCGTCAGCAGAATGGCGTAAATCATCTTCTTCTCGGACAGCAAGTGCATGAAATAGCCGGCGACCAGAAAGGCTTTTACGGTGGCAACGAACATGGCAATACCAATCGTCAGCGCCAGACTGTCGAAATGCATGTAGTTCAATCCTACCGTGACCGCCGTGCCGACCAGCAAGGCAAAGAAAACCACCCAGTAAACTTTGATGTGCTTGGCGAGGTCGTGATGAGAATGGGATTCGCTCATAAATTGGTCACAGCAGATACAGCACCGGGAACAGGAATATCCAGACGAGGTCAACGAAATGCCAGAACAGACCGGAGACCTCGACGCGGTTGATGTAGCGCTCCGGCTCGGTCTTCCACATCTTGGTGTTCGCCCAAATGTAGAAAATGACAATCGCCCCGCCGAGAACGTGCAGGGCATGCAGCGCCGTGAGGGTGAAGTAAATGGCGAAGTACGGCCCGTGCCCCGGAACGAACGCCGAGAGGCGGCGGATGTCGGCGGTCTTGATTTCGATCTCGGCGTGCGGCTGGCCGTGCGCCTCCTTCTTGGCGTGGGCCATTTCCCTGGCCGTCATCGAGTAATGGATGGGGTCGGGAGAGAACTTGATGGCCTCAACTTTTTTCTCGGCAAGCGTCTCGGTTTTCCAAAAGAGCGGGTGCGAACCGTTGTGCGTGAAGTGACCAAGCAACCGGTCGGTCTGCACGTCCTTGCCGGCGTGTTTCACGGTGATGGGCTGGTTGAGCCAGACTTCGTAGTGACCGAACTTCTCACGATATTCGTACGACTTGATGCCCAGAAAGCCCAGCGCGCACAACAGCGTGATCGCCTGACATTTCCGATAGCGGGCAAAGTTCCCGGCTTGCAACGCCGCCCAGCCGAGCACCACGGTGACGCTGGAAGAGATGAGTACGGCGGTGTTGAAGGTGCCGATGGGGATGTTCAACAAGCCGTGCGGCCAGTCACCCGGCAGGGCGCCGACGCGCAGCAGGATGTAGGCGGAAAACAGCGCGCCGAAGAGCATCACTTCGGAGGCCAGGAACAGCCAGATGCCGACCTTGGCGTTGAACAGGCCGGTGTCCCGGCGGGCTTCGACTGTGTACGGGATTTCCATGAATGATTAGCGCTTGGTGGATTTTTCGGGTTCGTTCTGCGGCGTGAAGTCCGTCGCGTGTCCGGGCACGCTGTATTCATAGGGGCCGCGATGCACTTCGATGGGCTTGGTGAAATTGCCGTGGGGCGGCGGCGTGGGCGTCTGCCACTCAACGGTGGTGGAGTTCCACGGATTGTCGGAAGCCTTCTTGCCCTTCTTAATGCTCCAGAAAAAGTTGATAATGAATGGAATCTGCGCCAGCCCCAACGCCCAGGCCGCGTGGGTGATGTTCACGTTCATCTTGAGGATGTCCGCAGGCAGGCCGACCTCTGTGTCGGTGCCGGCGTAGGTCGCGCCGCCGTTGTACATGCGGCGGATCATGCCGGCCATGCCTTGCACGAACATCGGCTGGAACACCAGGTTCATGAAAATCAACGACAGCCAGAAGTGAATCTTGCCCAGTCGCTCGCTCATGAATCGCCCGGTGATCTTCGGATACCAATGGTAGATGCCCGCGAACAGCGCGAAGATCGTCCCCGGTGCCACCACGTAATGGAAATGCGCGATGACGTAGTAGGTGTCGTGCAGGTGCAGGTCGGTGAAGTTCAACCCCAGCGGCAGGCCCGTCAGTCCGCCGATGCCGAACATCGGCAGGAATGCCAGCGCGAAGAGCATCGCCGTGTTGAAGCGCATCGAGCCGCCCCACAACGAGAGGAACAGACACGTCAGAATGATCACCGAAGGAATCGAAATGATCATCGTCGTCGTCTGAAAGAACGTGCTGATCTTCGTGCCCATGCCCGTCAGATACATGTGATGCGCCCATACGATGAAGGAGAGGAAGCCAATCGCGAGCACCGAATAGACGAGCGACTTGTAGCCCCAAATCGGCTTGCGAGTGTTGGTGGCGATGATTTCCGCGACCATGCCCATCGCCGGTAGAATCAGCACGTAAACCTCCGGATGACCAAGGAACCAGAACAGATGCTGCCACAGCAACGGACTGCCGCCGCCGCTGATCGTCGCCGGTTGGCCCGCCACAACGAGGCCGGACGGCAGGAAAAAGCTCGTGTCGAGCAGGTTGTCCATCAACTGCATCACGCCGGCGGCTTCCAGCGGCGGGAACGCCAACAACAGCAGGAACGCCGTGACAAACTGGGCCCACACAAAAAACGGCAGACGCATCCACGTCATGCCCGGCGCGCGCAATTGGATGATGGTGGCGATGAAGTTCACCGCCCCCAACAGTGACGACGTGATCAGCAGCACCATGCCGAGGAGCCAGAGCGTTTGCCCATCCACGCGATGGGCCATGTCGGCAAAAGTCGCCAGTGGTGAATACGAAGTCCACCCGCTCTTGGCCGCGCCGCCGGGTGCGAAAAAACTGAAAAACATCACCACACCACCCATGAAATAAGCCTGGTAGCTGACCATGTTTATGCGCGGGAAAGCCATGTCCGGCGCGCCGATTTGCAGCGGCACCACGTAGTTGCCGAAGGCCGCGAACGCCAGCGGCACGATGGCGAGGAAGACCATGATGGTGCCGTGCATCGCGCCGAAGGAATTGTAGAGGTCGGGCGACATCACGCCGCCGGACGCCACGTCCGCGCCGAGGATTTTTTCCAACAACCCGCCCACCATGGGAATCGGCTTGTCCGGATAGGCCATGGACCAGCGCATCATGGTCATCAGCAGAAAGCCGAACATCAAAAAGCACAGCGCCGTGAAGCCGTATTGGATGCCGATGACCTTGTGGTCGGTGGAGAAGATGTATTTGCGCCAGAAGCCCAATTCCTCGTGGTGGGCTTCGTGCGCTTCATGCGTATGTGCAGCGTGGGTCGTTGCGTCCATTTTTCGTTTGGTTCGTTAAGTTGTTGCCGCTTGCCGGAGCTTCGTCAAATTTTCGAGAAGCGGAAAACTATCGAGGCTCGTTTATTCATGTCAACGGCAGAATCATTTTTTGCGTGGTTCAATGCCTGATCTTATCGAAAACCATCAAGCCCAGCAGCAGCGGCAGATACAGGATGGAAATGAAAAATAATTGGCGCGCCCGCTGCAGCGTCAGTTGCCGCGAAAACAACATCGCCGCGCCGAGGAAAACCAAACCCAGCACCAACGCACCCGCCAGATACACCGGCCCGGCCAGCCGAAAGAGAAACGGCAGCAGACTGATCGGCAGCAACCCCAGCGTGTGGCTCACCGCTTGATGGCCCGTGCGATGGCCGTCGGGGTCCACCGACGGCAACATCACGAAGCCGGCCTGCGCGTAATCCTCCCGATACATCCACGCGATGGCCAGGAAGTGCGGGATTTGCCAGCAGAACAAAATCGCGAACAGCGACCACCCCTCGCCGCTCAGTTCGCCGCGCGCGGCGGTCCAACCCATGAGCGGCGGCAACGCGCCCGGGATTGCACCGATAGCCGTGTTCATCCACGTCACGCGTTTGAGCGGTGTGTAGATGAACAGATAACTGATGAGCGTGATCGCGCCCAGCAGGCTCGTCAGTAGATTCACGCCGAGCGCCAGATACACCAACCCCAGCGCCGAACACGCGCCGCCAAAAATTAGCACGGTGTCCGGCTGCAAGCGCCCTGACGGCAGCGGGCGATCCTGCGTACGCCGCATCTTCGCATCGAGGTCGCGCTCCCACAATTGATTCAGCGCCGCCGCGCCGCACGCGACCAGCGCGGTGCCGAGCAGCGTGTGCGTCATCAGCGCATAATCCACCGGCCCCCGCACCCCGACGTAGAAACCCACCAGCGTCGTCAACAGAACGAGAAAAGTAAGCCGCGCCTTGACCAGTTCACTGTAAACCGCGAACCACGATTTCTCCGCGATAGAACCTGCGGTGAGGGATTGCGCGGTGGCTTTCATGCCGGAAGTTCGGCCTCTCTTTCGGAACGCCCTGCTTGCGCGAGGGCGTTCACCGCCGACGGCGCCGCCACCAGGCAACGATACGCCGCCAACGTCAACAATACGCCCGTGACCAAGGTCAACGCGCCGACCCCGACATGCGCCGTGGCGATGTCGGCGGATTTATTGGTCCAAATTGTCGCCGCGCCCAAGGCGGCCTGCGCAACAATCAACGCCAGCCAGGCCAGCGAAAGTTTCGTCAGTGGTGAACCCATACCCAGCGCCCGCCAGCTCGCCCGTGCCGCCCACAATACCACGAGCAGAATCAAAACGGCACCGAGGCGATGCGCCATTTGCAGGCCGATCTGCGCGGCGGTGATGGGATTCGCCGCCACGACTTCGCTGCGCAGCTGGTTGTAACGCGCCACCGACTCCACATCCATCGCAGGCCAGACTTTGCCATAAGCCGCCGGGAAATCGGGGATCGCCAACCCGGCGTGTTGATGACGCATCGTGGCACCCAGGACCAACTGCGTCACAATCATGGCTGTGGCCATCGCGAAGACCTGCCGCAACCCGGTGCCATCACGACCCGGGGTTGCCTCCCGCCACCACCGCGACGTGAACAGCGCCACCGCGCTGACCAACACAAAGAACATCTGCGCCAGCGTCGCGTGAAAAATCCCCAACTCGTCCTTCAACGCCGTAACCCGCAAACCGCCCAGCACGCCCTGCAACACAACCAAGACCACCGCCGCCACGCCCAGCCAGCGCAGCCACGCCCGCGCTTCCTTCATCCACAGCCAGACCGCCAGCGCCACCGTCATCAACCCGACAAGCGACGCCACCAACCGGTGCGAGTGTTCATAAAAAATCCCGCCCACCCACTTGGAGAACGGGAAGAAGAACATGTTGTAGCCGTAGGTCGTCGGCCAGTCCGGCACGGACATGCCGGCTCCGCGACTCGTGACCACGCCGCCCACACAGATCAACACCAGCGTCACCGCCGCCGTCAGTGTGGCGTAGCGGCTCAACCAGCGATTGTCTGTGCTTCGGGTCATCTACGAAAACCAGAGCCGCTGCGGCTTGGGACCGCAGCGGCGGGATCTAAAACGAACGGCGTCTATTGTGCCGCCGGAACGGATAACGTGAAGTTGGCTTCCTTCTTGTCGCTGTCGGTGACGGTGATTTCCTGAGTGCTCTTGCCCGCCTTCAGGTGGTAGGCCTCGACCGTGTACTTGCCTGCCGGCAGGCCGGCGATTTTGAAATTCCCGTCCTTGTCGGTCACGGAGAAGAACCCGTGGTCCACCACGCCGACGTAGGCGAACATCCATGGATGCACGTCGCACTTGAAGCGCACCAGCACCTCCTGCTTGTCGAACGTCTTCTCGTTCACCTGTCCCTTGGTGACCTGCGCAAAATTGAAACCCTTGTTTACGACGGCCGTCGCGTTGACGTTGTGCATCAGGGGATCTGAGTTGCGAACCTTGAACTTCTGCCCCACCTGCACGCCCAACACGTACGGTTGATACTCGCAGCCCGCCTGGTCGAGCAACGGCCCATCGGCAGGCGCGTCGCCCTTCTTGGTCACGCCTTCCTTGATCCACACGAACACATTGGCCAGCCCGCTGTCCGCGCCGACAACGTAATGGCGCGTGGTGATTTTTTTCGGCTGCACCTTGCCGCAATTGGCGTCGAGGGGAATATCCTTCTCCGCCGGCGCCGTGCCGGTGAGTTTCACTTTGCCGGTGATTTCGGCGGCGGAAAGCGTCTGCAACGCACCAATCACAACCGCCATTGTCAGGGTTTTTACAGTCATTTTCATAAGTTCAAGCTCAGTTAGAAACGAATAATGGGGCGGAGCGTAACAGCCGCCGTTTTTCTGGCAAGCGATTTGTGAAACTTTTCACAAAGTCTTACGAAAGCTTTTGACGGGCAGCCAACTTCCTTATTCACGACCGCTACGGCGCCTTCCGCAGCGACGCCAGATACTCCACCAGGTCCACCAGTTCCTGCGCCGTCATCGTCTGCTGCAACCCCAGCGGCATGATGGAGATCTTCGCCTGCTCGCGCCGGACGATGTCGCTCTTCTTGAAGCGCGCGATGATGCCGTTGGACGATTTGATCGCCACCTCCTCCGCCGAGTCGCTGACCATGAGGCCATACGGTTCGTCGCCGTTCTTGAGGACGAGTTGCCACGCCTCGTAGCCGAAAGAAATACCGGCGCTCGGGTCCAAAATTGACTCGATGAGTGCGTCCTTGCCCAGCTTGCTCCCGATCTCCGTTAAGTTCGGGCCGAAGTCCGTCCCCTGCCCTTTGACCTGGTGACAATTCGCGCAAGCCGTGTTCGCGCTGGAAAAAATCTTGGCACCATTGGCCGGGTCACCCGTCATTTTCAACAACTCCGACAGCGGTGGCAACGGCTGCGCGTTCTGCCCCTGCGGCAGCGGCAGCAACCGGGCCGCTTCGCTCTTGATCTCCGGCCACCGCACATGGCTCAACTCCGAACTGGTGGTGAACTTCAAATCCTCCGCCAGCTTGGCTTCGCGGGCGATCTGCAGCAAAGCAGTCGCGCCCTCGGCCGTTTGCACCAGGGCACGCACGACCTGCTTGCGCAAAGCCACCTCACGACCCGCATGAGCCAGCAGCGGCAACAGCAACGCCACTGCGCGCCGGTCGCCGGAGTTGCCCAGCGCCTCGGCCGTCTTGATGGCAACGGCGGTGTTTGTTCCCTCCAACGCGCCCTGCAACAACGCGCTCTCCTGGCTCGCGAGCAACAGCCGCATCGCCTCCGCGCCGGTGTCGTTGGCAGAATTCCGCACCGCCACTTCCAGCAGACCCGCGCCCTGGCCCGTGAGTTTGAACTGCCGCACCAGCTTCAAAAAGTTCTCCGTGCCGCGCGTTTTCTCCAGGAGTTTGAAAACTGTCTCCTTGAGCTTCTCATTCTGGTTGAGGTCCACGCCTTGGAGGCGGCTGAGCGCCTCAACCGCCAGGGCCGTGCGGTCCGCTGCCACGGATTCAGCGGGCACCGCAGGCGCAGCCACGCCCGCCGCAAGCCAACCCATCACCATGACAAGCACGCCAAACCGCGCGCCGTCTCGAAAATAGTTACGGAACATTCTGCGGGGTTCGTAGCGAAAACCACCGCCGCTGGCCAGCAGGAAAAGTCCATCGCTACGCAAAGCCCCGGCTGCGCTTCGCCGTTGAAACGCTTTGCTGCAGATGGCAGGCTGGCGCGCGTGAGTCATCTTGCCCGCGCCCGTGAAGTGTTCGATGTGGAACTGGCCGCCCTCAAAGCGGTGCGCAGCCGTCTCGACGCGGCGTTCGACCGGGCGGTGGATTTGTTCGTCGCGTCCTTGCGGCAGCGCGGCAAGATCATCGTCACCGGCATCGGCAAGTCGGGCAACATCGGCGGCAAGATCGCGGCCACTCTCACCAGCACCGGCTCGACCGCCGTGGTGTTGAACAGCGTGGACGCGCTGCACGGCGACCTCGGCGTGGTGAGCGACGGCGACGTGGTGCTGGCGCTGAGTTACTCCGGCGAGTCGGACGAGTTGCTCAACCTGCTGCCCGCGTTCAAACGGTTTGCGATCAAACTCGTCGCGCTCACGTCCGCTCCCCGCTCCACTCTGGCCCGGCACAGCGACGCCGTGCTCGACGTGAAGGTGCCGAAGGAAGCCTGCCCATTCAACCTCGCGCCAACCGCCAGCACCACCGCGATGCTCGTGATGGGCGACGCGCTGGCGATGGCCGTCCTGCAGGCGCGCGGCTTCAAGCGGCAGGACTTCGCGCGGCATCATCCCTCCGGCGCGATAGGCCGGGCGCTGCTGCTGCGGGTGCGCGACATCATGCGCGCGGACGCCCGCAACGCCATCGCGGCGGAGACGTTGACCGTGAAGGAGGCACTGCTGGTGATGACCCGTGCGAAGTCCGGCAGCGTCAGCGTCGTCAACGCGCACGGCAAACTGGCGGGCGTGTTCACCGACGGCGACCTGCGGCGGCACATGGCGGCCAACAGCGACGTGCTGGCGCTGCCGCTCACGAAAGTAATGACGCGGAACCCGGTTTGCGTGCGCGACGAGGCGCTGGCGGTGGAGGCGCTGAAGATTTTCAACGAGCGAAACATTGACGACCTGATCGTCGTCAACGCCAGGCGCGAGCCGGTCGGTCTGGTGGACTCGCAGGACTTGCCGAAACTGAAACTGATGTGAACCACCGCGGCGGCTTGCTGGCCGCCGCCCAATCAAAACTCATGCGAACCAAACTCATCGCCCTCGCCGGCGCGCTCGGCCTCGCGGCCCTGCCGGGCTATTCCCAGGATGCCATGCCCAAAACCAACCAGACCGCGCAGGTGCTCGACAAACAGATCACCAAACGAATCCAGGCGAAGTATCTCCTGTCGCTGCCCGAGGGTTACGACGCCAAGTCCGCGAAGCGATGGCCGCTGATCCTGTTTCTACATGGCATCGGCGAGCGCGGCAGCGACCCGTGGAAGGTGAAGGTTCACGGCCCGCCGAAGGTGGCCGGCAAGATGACCAATTTCCCGTTCATCGTCGTCTCGCCGCAGTGCCCCGATGGCGAATGGTGGTCGGACGACGTCCTGGAAACGCTGCTCGACGAGGCCATCGCCAAACACAACGTGGATGCCAGCCGCGTCTATCTCACCGGCCTGAGCATGGGCGGGTTCGGCGCGTTCAGTCTGGCGCTGCGTTCGCCGGAGCGGTTCGCGGCGGTCGCGCCCGTTTGCGGCGGCGGCGATCCGTTCCGGCCGCACGGCTTCGACAAGAAGCGCAAAGCGGCTTTGCAGTCGCTGCCCTTCTGGGTGTTTCACGGAGACAAGGATGCCTCGGTGGCGCTCGCGGAATCGGAGCGCATGGTCGCGGCGTTGAAGAAGCAGGGATGCGACGTGACGTTCACCGTGTATCCCGGCGTGGGCCACGATTCGTGGACGCAGACTTACAACAACCCGGAGTTGTACGAGTGGTTTCTCCAGCACGAACGACCGGCGGCGAAGTGAATGGAGCGCGCGGTGCCGCGGTTACTTGCGGACCTTGCCTTCCTTGACGAGTCGTTGCAGGCCGGCGTTGGCAGTGACGGTCCATTGCAGGTCGAGCGACTTGCGGTATTGCTCGGCGGCGGCGGCGTAACGACCGGCACGCTGCAAATGCCCCGCATACAACATGCGCACATGCGCGGAGTTCGGCTCCCATTCCAACGCCTTCAGATAGAAAGCTTCGGCGGCGCTGAACCGCGCCAGCGTGTCCAGAATCCAGCCCATGCCCAAAAGCAGGTAGCGGTCTTGCGGAAATAATTCCAGACCCTTCTGAAACGATTCACCGGCGGCCGTCAGCAACGCGCCGCCCAGCGCGCGGTTGCCGCCGGCTTCGGCGAGCATGGACTGGGCTTCGCCGAGATAGAAATAGAGGTAGGGATTTTTCTTCTCCCACGCGATGGCCTTTTCAGCGAACGCGACGGACTCGGCGAACTTCTCGTCACGGAGCGCGACGCGGGCGCGTTCGCCGAAGAATTCGCCGGGCAGTTTGAGCACCGACGCCACGAGCAGCCACAGGGCCAGCGCGGGCAGGGCGAATTGAAACGCGCGCGGCAGCGGGCCGAACTCCTTCACCTCATTCGGGCGTTCCACGCCGGGGTTGGCGAGCACGCCGAAGACAAACGCCATCACGAGCGTGTTGGCGGGGATGTGCAGGTTGAAATCAAAAATGGAGTGGACCATGTAGGCGGCCACCGCGCTCATCGCGCCGATGTTCAACGCCATCGAGTCGCTGCGGATGCGGCCCAACTCCGCCTGCCGCTCGGAGACAAACCATTTGAAGGATCGCCCGCCCGCCCAGAGGTGGCTCACCAGAAAAAACAGAAACGCCGCCGCGCCGATGACGCCGAATTCGGCCAGCAGTTGCAGATAATCGTTATGGGCATAGACGGGATCGGCGATGATGTGGGGCGCGCGGTGTTGCCGTCCGTAGTAGAGATAGGTGCCGCTGCCAGTGCCAACGACGGGGCTGGTCTTGAACTGCTGGATCGCCGCCTGCCACAGTTCAATCCGCGCGTCCTTTTCATCGAACAACCGGCCCGCGCGAGCTTCGAGCGTGCGTTCCTGCGAGATGAGGTAAAAAATCCCCGCGCCGACATGCGCGGCGAGGATGACCGCCCCGAGCGTCACCTGCCATGAACGTCCGGGCATTCCCTTGAGAATCGCGATCAGGCTGAACACCGCGAACACCGACAACCCCGCCATCGTGCTCAGATAACCGCCGCGGCTGCCCGTGATGATGATGCCGCCCAGGCACACCAGCGCGCCATAGCCGACGATGAGTTTGAGCCACAGCTTCCACCGGCTCCAGCACGCCAGGCTCAGGCCCATCACCGTGGCGATTTCCAGGAAGCCGGCCATGTGGTTCGGGCAGATGTACAGACCCGTCGCGCGCCGCCCATAGTTCGCCGGTTGCAGGAAGGAAAACACCAGGAACGTCTCCCCCCGCGCGATTTGAAACGTGCCAATCACGACGTGAACCAGCCCCAACACCAGCAGCGCGGCGACCAGCCACAAACGGAACTTGCGCGCCGTGAGATAAAACGCGACCACGAAATAAATCACCAGCGCCGCCAGCACCATGAACAGGTCCGGGCGGGCCAGATAGGCGACCGGCGAAAAGAGAATGCGCGCCAGCACATAGCCGAAGAATAATCCGGTGGCCAGCAGGCAGCGCGCGTTGGGCGGTGCCTGCGGCTGGCGAAACGCCAGCGCACTCAGGATGCCGGCCACCGACAGCAGCGCGTAGGAGGGGAGACTGAAAACCAGCCGCGTGCCCCCAATGAGGAATTCGATCACCACCCACGCGGCGATGATCAGTCCGACAAAATAATGATTCCAGTTCGCCAAGCGTAGGGGTGGAAGCGGCCCGGTCGGGCGCTTACTTCCAGTTACAACGTATTACTCTTCTGTGCTGGTCAGCTTCGCCAGCACACTGAAGTCTTCCAGCGTCGTGGTGTCGCCTTTGATCTCCGTGCCGGCGGCGACCTGTTTGAGCAGGCGGCGCATGATTTTCCCGGAGCGCGTCTTGGGCAGCATCTCGGCGAAGCGGATGTCATCAGGCTTGGCCACGGGGCCGATTTCCTTGGCGACGTGGCGGCGCAGCGCTTCGCGCAATTCCGAACTCGCCTGGATGCCGGTCTTGAGCGTGACGAACGCCACGAGCGCCTGCCCCTTCAACTCATCCGGGCGGCCCACCACGGCGGCTTCGGCCACGTTCGGATTGCTTACCAGCGCGCTCTCCACTTCCGCCGTGCCGATGCGGTGACCGGCCACGTTCAGCACGTCGTCAATGCGGCCCACGATCCAGAAGTATCCGTCCTTGTCCTGGCGGCACCCGTCGCCGGTGAAGTAACTGCCGGGCACTTCGCTCCAGTAAACTTCCTTGTATCGCTGCGGGTCGCCCCAGATGCCGCGCAACATGCCCGGCCACGGCTTGCGGATGACCAGCTTGCCGCCGCAATTCTTCGGCACGGGTTTGCCATTGTCGTCCACGACTTCCGGCAGCACGCCAAAGAACGGCAGCGTGGCGGTGCCGGGTTTTGTCGGCGTCGCGCCGGGCAACGGCGTGATCATCATCGCGCCGGTCTCGGTCTGCCACCAGGTGTCCACGATGGGACAGTGTTTGCCCCCGATAACTTCGTGATACCACATCCACGCCTCCGGATTGATTGGCTCGCCCACGGTGCCCAGCAGGCGCAGCGAGCGCAGGTCGTGCTTCTCCGGCCATTGCACGCCCCACTTCATGAACGCGCGAATCGCCGTCGGTGCGGTGTAAAGAATCGTCACGCCGTATTTCGCCACGATGCGCCAGAAGCGGTCCGGCTCCGGCCAGTTCGGCGCGCCCTCATACATCACGCTGGTGGCGCCGTTGACCAGCGGGCCATACACCACGTAGCTGTGGCCCGTGACCCAACCGACGTCGGCGGTACACCAGTAAACATCCGTGGGGCGCAAATCGAAGACGTGTTTCGTCGTCAGCGTCGCCATGAGCAGGTAACCGCCCGTGGTGTGGAGGATGCCCTTGGGTTTGCCGGTCGAACCGCTCGTGTAGAGGATGAAGAGCGGCGCTTCGCTGTCCATCTTCTCCGCCGGACAATCCGCCGTGACGTGTTGCAACTCGCGGTGCCACCACACGTCGCGTCCTGCGGTGATCTGAATCTCGTTACACGCGCGGCGCAGGACGACGACTTTCTCGATGGTCTTCGCCAGCAACTCCCCGCCGGCGTCCTTGATCACGAGCGCGTCGTCCACGTTCTTCTTCAACTGCACCACCGCGCCGCGGCGAAACCCGCCATCCGCCGTGATGACCATCTTCGCCTGGCAATCGTGGATCCGATCCGCCACCGACTGCGCGCTGTAGCCGCCGAACACCACCGAATGCACCGCGCCGATGCGCGTGCAGGCGAGCATCGCAATGGCCGCCTCCGGCACCATCGGCAGATAGATGATGACGCGGTCGCCGCGCTTGATGCCGTTTCGCTTGAGCACATTGGCGAAGCGGCAGACCTCGTGATGCAACTGCCGGTAAGTCAGCACGCGCTCCTCGCCCGTCTGGCCGTCACCCGCCGGCTCGCCCTCCCAGATCAACGCGGCCTGGTTGGCCGTGGCGGTGCCGAGATGCCGGTCCAGACAGTTGTAACTGACGTTGAGCTGGCCGCCGACGAACCACTTGGCGAACGGCGTCTTCCACTGCAAAACTTTCTTCCACGGCTTGAACCACACCAGTTCGTTCTTCGCCATGCGGCCCCAGAATTTTTCCGGCGACTGGATGGACTCGCGATAGAGCTTCCGATACTCGGCCATCGTCTTGATGTGCGCGCCACGGGAAAACTCCTTCGACGGCGCGAAGACGCGATGCTCCTGCATCACGCTGGTGATGTTCACTGAGGCGGTGGCGGGCTGCTTTGTTTTCGTGCTCATCGGATTAGATTAGCGGCGCATTGTAAGGACGCGTGGAGGCGCGTCAAGGATCACGCGGACTTTCGGCGGGTCGTGCCGCGCGGAGCGTGGGGAGCGCGGGCCTCCGGCCCGCTTTGACCGTCCGCCAGCCGATGCGGGAAGCATACCCGGCGGTGCGCGGATGTTCCACGCCCAAAGCGGGCTGGAAGCCCGCGCTCCGTTTGGAGTGCGGAGACTGGTCTCCGCTTTTCCGGCGGCGCGGCGCAGAACGGGCGCGGGCCTCGTTGGGTGTACGGCGCGTCCTTCCAAAAGCACCGACGAGTCGGCGCACTCCGTACGCTCCGCGCGGTGCGGGCGCGGCAAATGCATTGACGCGTGATACCGCGCGGAGCATTGGGCGGGCGGAGTCGGGTCTTCGCGGTTCCCGCCGTGCCGCACGCGGACGATTCCATGTGGATCGGAGCCGCTTCCGCGTGGATCGGCGGCGGTTCCACGAGGATCGCCACCGCTTCCATGTGGATCGCGGACGGTTCCGTGTGGATCGGAGGCGTTTCCCCGGTGTAAATGGACACTTCCCCATGTTTTTGGACACTTCCCCGGTATTTGGGCGCGTTTCCCCTGCAAGTGCGGACCATTCCCCGGAGGAATCGGCGGGTTTTGTCGGGGAATCAGCGCTAGATCACGGGGAAATGCCCTTCGATCACGGGGAATCACTGCCAAAACACGGGGAAGTGTCCACCGATCACGGGGAAGTGGACACTGGTGAGACAGTCGCGGCGAAAATACACGGGGAATCGGAAATTATACACGGGGAAACGGCGATCGCACGCGGGAAACCGGTGGCGACACACGGGCGGTGTCCCGCGATCAGGCAGTGGTGTTCCGAAATGCGACAGTCGCGGGCGCGGGCGCGGTGGAAATTCGGCCACACCTTGCAAAAGGCCGGAGTGCTCCCGTTCGGCAGGCAGCATTCGAGATGGACAGGGCGCGGCCAAATCTGCTTTCTACCACCAAAACCATCCCATGAAATATATTCTGGCCCTGGACCAGGGCACCACCAGTTCGCGCGCCATCATCTTTGATCACGCCGGCGCGATCCAAGCCGTCGCGCAAAAAGAATTCCCGCAACTCTTTCCCCAGCCCGGCTGGGTCGAACATCACCCCGCCGACATCTGGAACAGCCAGTGGCAGGTGGCCAGACAAGCACTCGCCCGCGCGCGGCTCACCGCCCGCGACCTCGCGGCCATCGGCATCACCAACCAGCGCGAGACCACGCTCGTGTGGGATCGCGACACCGGAAAGCCGCTCGGCAACGCCATCGTGTGGCAGGACCGCCGCACCGCCGCGATGTGCGACCGCCTGAAAGCGCGCGGCCTGGAACAGGTCATCCGCCGCAAGACCGGCCTCGTGCTCGACGCGTATTTCTCGGCGACAAAGCTCCAATGGATTCTTCAACACGTCAAAGGCGCGCGGGAAAAGGCCCGCACCGGCGCGCTTGCCTTCGGCACAGTGGACTCGTGGCTCGTCTGGAACCTCACCGGCGGCAAGCAGCACGTCACCGACGTGAGCAACGCCTCGCGTACCATGCTGTTCAACATTCGCACGGGCGATTGGGACGATGAGTTGCTCGCGCTCTTCGACGTGCCGCGTTCGGTGCTGCCCGAGGTGCGTTCCTCCAGCGAGGTCTATGGCGAGACTTCACTGTTCGGCCAGCCGGTGCCGATTGCCGGCATCGCGGGCGACCAGCAGGCCGCGCTGTTTGGCCAGGTCTGCACGCGGCCCGGCATGGTCAAGAACACGTACGGCACCGGCTGTTTCATGCTCATGAACACCGGCGCGAAACCCATTGCGTCAAAGAATAATCTGCTCACCACGGTCGCGTGGCGCATCGGCGACCGCACGGAGTACGCGCTCGAAGGCAGCATCTTCATCGCGGGCGCGGTCGTGCAATGGCTGCGCGACGGACTGGGCATCATCAAGCATTCCCGCGACATCGAGACGCTCGCGGCGCGGGTGCCGGACACCGGCGGCGTGTATCTCGTGCCCGCGTTTGCCGGACTCGGAGCGCCGCATTGGGATCAATACGCGCGCGGCCTCCTCGCCGGAATCACGCGCGGCACCACCGCCGCGCACATCGCCCGCGCCGCACTCGAAGGCATCGCCCTTCAGGTGATGGATGTGTTGCACGCGATGGAGGCCGACGCGGGCATCCGCCTGAAGGAATTGCGCGTGGACGGCGGCGCGTGCGCGAACAATCTGCTGATGCAATTCCAGTCCGACCTGCTGGACGTGCCGGTGGTGCGCCCGCAGGTGTCCGAGACGACGGCGCTGGGCGCGGCTTATCTCGCGGGACTCGCGGTGGGTTTTTGGAAGAACCGGTCCGAAATCGCCGCGCAATGGCGGGCCGACCGCCGCTTCACACCGGCGATGAAGCCGGCGATCCGGAAGACGATTTGCGCCGGGTGGGCGAAGGCGCTCGCGCGGGCCAAGTCGTGGGAACAGCCTGATTGAGCGAGCGGGGGAGTGGTTTGAACTACCGCCGTTCGGCGATCCTCATTCATGCCGCAGTGCCTCCACGGGGTCCATGTTCGCCGCGCGGATGGCCGGATACAGTCCGAACACGATTCCCACCAACCCGGAGATGGTGAACGCCAGCAGGGGCGACCAGAAGGTCACGATGGTCAGCATGTCCGCGAAGTGCGTGACGAGAAACGGAATCCCCACGCCCAGCGCCACGCCGATGAGGCCGCCCGCGCCGGAGAGCATCACCGCCTCGACCACGAATTGCGTGATGATGTCGCGGCGACGGGCGCCCAGCGCGCGGCGGATGCCGATCTCGCGCGTGCGCTCGGTGACGTTGGCGAGCATGATGTTCATGATGCCGATGCCGCCGACGAGCAGCGAGATGGCGGCGATGGAACCGAGCACGATGTTGAAGATTTGCTTGGTGCGTTCGGCGCGCTTGAGCAGTTCGAGCGGCACGATGATGTCGAAATCCTGTTTCTTGTGGTTGCGGTCGAGCACGTCCTTGATCGCGAGCGAAATGTCCACGACGGCGGCGGGGTCGTGGACTTTGACGGTGACTTCGTGCAGCGCGACTTTCTCGGCCTCGAAACTGCCGCTGCGTTGCTTGACGAGAATTTCACCGTAGCGGGTGCGCGCGGTGGACAGGGGAATGAACATGCGGTTGGCGGGCGGCGCGGCGACGCCCTGCGTGTCGTCGGTCTTGGAATTTTTCACCAGCGGTTCCATGACGCCGATGACGCGGTAGTAGGCGCTGCCCACGCGCACGTCGCGGCCCAGCGGCACTTCGAGCGGGAAAAGTTTGGCGGCCATCTCCGCGCCGAGCACGCAGACGTTGACGGCGCGCTCCATCTCGCGCTCGGTGAAGAACCGGCCGGTGGCCACGCGCTGGTTGCGCATCTGCGGATACCACGGCACGGTGGCCAACACTTCGCAGTCCGCGCGGCGGCTGATGTGCCAGACGTATTCGCGCAGGACGCGGCCCGGCACGACGACGGTCACGCCGGGGATGGTGGCCTTGATGCGTTTGATGTCGGCGTATTGCAGTCCGTAGTCGAGGATGCGGTCGCCCGGACTGGCGGAGATTTTCTGGTCGTCGGGTGGTTTGACGCTGCGGAGGATGATGTTCTGGCTGCCGAGATTCTTGATCTGTTCCTGCGCCTCGAAGCTCGCGCCCTCGCCGATGGCCAGCATCGCGATGACGGAACAAACCCCGAACACGATGCCCAGCACCGTGAGCAGTGAGCGCAGACGGTGCAGCCAGAGGCTTTTGACGCCGAGGCGGAAGGATCGCTTGATCCGGGAAAAGGCCAGGCCGCTGCCGGAGGATGGAGGCGTGGAAGGAGGGTTCATCCTAGTTCCGCTTCACGTCGCTTTCCACGACGCCGTCGCGCAGGCGGATGGCCCGGCGGGTGCGCTGACCGATGTGCTCGTCATGCGTGACCATGATGATGGTCTTGCCCTGCTGGTGCAGTTCGTCGAAGAGTTTCAGGATGTCCGCGCCGGAGGTGGAGTCGAGGTTGCCGGTGGGTTCATCGGCGAGGATGACCAGCGGATCGTTCACCAGCGCGCGGGCGATCGCCACCCGTTGCTGCTGGCCGCCGGAGAGTTCGTAAGGCTTGTGGTCGAGACGCTTTTCCAGTCCGACGCGCGCGGCCAGTTTCGTCGCCATGGCGCGGCTCTCCGCCTCGGGCCAGCCCAGGTAGTAAAGCGGGATTTCGATGTTCTCCACCACGGAGAGTTGCTGGATGAGATTGTAGGATTGGAAAATGAAACCCAGCCGGCTCCCGCGCACCATCGAGAGCGCGTCGTCATCCATCTGCGACACGTCCTGTTCGCCGAGCCAGTAACGCCCGGTCGTGGGCCGGTCGAGACAGCCGAGCAAGTTCAGCAGCGTGGATTTACCACAGCCCGACGGTCCCATGATGCTGATGTACTCGCCTTGATGGATATCCAGCGTCAAGCCGCGCAACGCTTCCACGATGACGAGGCCCATCTGGTAGGTCTTGCGGACGTTGTCGAGTCGGGCGATGGGGGCGGCGGGCATTGAGTCACTCGCGTTCTCTGGGGGCAGTTTGAGGATTACCTCGGCCCGCGATTGGATGATGGTTGCGGGGCACGCGGCGCAGGGGCGGCGGGCGCGGCTGTCGGCGGGGCGGCAGGCTTGGCTTTCTTATCGCCGTTCGCGCGGGGCTCTCCCGTCGGCTCCGGCTCTTCGCCGGCCTGCTGGCTGCCTTCGGGCGCACGCAGCAAAACTTTTTCACCTTCCTTCAACCCGCTTTTGATCTCGATGAACTCATCGTTGAAATCGCCCGCCTCCACCTCCCGCTCCTCCGCCTTGCGCCCAGTGACGACGTAACAAATCTGTTTGCCCTGACTGAGTGAGACCGCCTGGATGGGAACGTGGACGACGTCGGGCAATTGCCGGACCATGATTTCCACCTTGGCGCTCATGCCGGGCTTGACCCAATCGTGCGCCCCGGTGATGCCCACGGTGGTGACGTACACCTTGAGGTCGGGGTTCATCCAGCGGTTTTGCGAATCGGGCAGCACGCCCACCTTGGTAACTTCGCCCGTCAGTTTCTCGTCGGGGAAGGCGTCCACCTGGATGCGCGCAGGCAGGCCCCGCTTCACCTTCTTGATGTGCGACTCGTGGATCTTGACCTTCACCGCCATCTGCGTCATGTCCGGGATGGTGACAATGCGCTGACGCTCGCGCACCGTCGCGCCCTCACGAACCTGTTCCGAGCCGCCGTAGTAGCGGTCGTCGCCGCCTCCGCCATAAATCACCAGCCCGGTCTTCTTGGCGCGGATGATGCATTTCTCCAGTTGGTCCTGGAGTTCATCGCGCAACGCGACGTCAATTTTGTAGCGACCCTCCGCCGCCTTCAGTTTGGCCTGCGCCTGCGCCAGCTTGGAAACCGCCTCCTTGCGCGCCCGCTCCAACGCCCGCAACGCCTCGTCATACTTCGACAGGAACTCCTCCGCCGATTTCACAAACTCGTACTTGATGAACAGGTCCAGAGCGGTTTCCGCCGTGCGCACCTTCAGCGCGGCCTTGTCGTAGTTCACCACGTCACTGTCCACCTCGGACTTGGTGACGAAGCCCTTGGCAAAGAGCCGCTTGGTCCCGTCGATCTTTGTCAGCGCCAAACCCAATTCCGTCTTGCCGACGAGCAAATCGTCTTCGAGTTTGCGCAACAGTTGCTTGGCCGCGCCATCGGCGAGCAATTCGGCCTTCGCGTAACGGGTGAAGTCCACCGTGGGCGCTGGTACCGGTGGTGTGGCCGGTGGCGGGCTGGCGACCGTGGAACCGCCGTCGCCTTTGGTCCCACCCGTGGGTGGAGCCTTCGCGTCCGCATCCTCACCGGCGTCCCCGCCGTGGCTGGAGTGGATGACGATGCGCCCGTTCTTGTCCTCCTCCGGCGTAAGCAGAGGCACCTCGGCGGCCGTGGAATTGGCGGCGCTGGCCGGCGACTGTTCGCGCATTCCGAGCTTGCTGATGATTTCATCCGCGACCTTTTCGCTCATGTACTTTTCAAAGTCCATCAGGGCGAACTTCGCCTTCTGCTCCGCAGCCTTCACGTCCGTCTTATTTTGGTTGAACTGGATGTCGTACGCCTGTTGCGCCTCGGTGAGCGCGGCGAGCGTGGATTGAAACAGGATTTCTTGCTGGAGGATGCGTTGCTTCAAATCCGACGAGTCCAGTTCGACCAGCACCTTGCCGCTCTTCACGTCCTCCTCGGTCACCGCGTAGCCTTCCTCGACGATCTTCAAAATCTTCGTGCCCTGCATCCCTTTCACCTCGGAGCGGATCTCCTGCGATTCCAGCGCCTCAATGCTCCCGCCTTCGAGCACGTTGATGTCGAGCGGCCCGCGCCGCGCGGTGAACGTGGTGCCGTTCACCACCGCCCGCCCATCGCGCAGCCACAACCAGGCGCCGACGGCGAGCACGACGACCACTGTGGCCGTTTTCCAGCGCGGCTGCCCACGGATGAATTGGATGAATCTGGTCATTTGTTTTCGGCCACGTTCTCCCACTGGCCGTTGTCCTTGATGAACAGGATGCCCATGTTCTGCCAGAACCGCAGCCGCGCGATGGTGTGGCTCACCAGCGCGGCGGTCAGATCATTCTTTGAAGCCAGCAGGGCATTCTGTGCGTCCACCAAGTCCAGCGCCTTGCCCAGCCCCAGTTCCGCGCGCAACTGCTGTTCCTCCACTCGGCGCTCGCTCAACTTCACGCCGATCACGCTGTTGTCGTAATTGCGCCGCGCCTGGTCCAGTGTGCGCCAGTCGTTGTAAACGTCCAGCTTCACGTTGTCCACGGCGAGGTCCAGTTCGCGCGTCGCGCGCTCGCGGGCGATCAACGAAAACCGGTATGTGTTGCGCTCGCCCTTGCGGTCCAGTGGCAACTCCAGGTCCAGCCCCGCGCTCCACTGGTACCGCCGCCAATCCGGATCGGGCCATCCTCTCGTGGCGTTGCCGGGCACACTCACGGACGTGATCAAGTCCAGGCCGGGCCTGAGCGCGTTGGCGGCGACTCCGACGAACCGCACGGCGTCCTCCACCTGCTCGCGGCGCGTGTACAAGTCCAGCCGCGTCGCCACGGCGACTTGCGCCGCTTCCTCCGCCGAGAGGGCGGGGTGCAATATTCTCAACTGCGTCAGCTCCAGGTCATCAAGCACCAAGTTTACGTCGCCGGACAGGCCCAACTGGATTTTGAACCGGTCCAGGTTCTGCCGGTACGTGCGCACCGCGTTCACCCACGCAGTCTCGGTGGTCAACTCCGCCTGCAGGATGCGGTCCAGTTCCGACTGCGCCAACCGGCCTTCCTGCGCCAGCGCGCGGCTGCGTTCGACGTTCAACCGGAAGCTCTGCAAGCTCCGCCAACTGTTCCGCACCGCGTCGCGGTTTTGCAGCACGCCGTAAAAGGCGGCGGCGATGTCCACCGAGAATTGTTTGCGGAACAGCGTGAAGTCGCGCAGGTCGTAGAGCAAATCCCGCTCGGCCTGCGTGAGGTTCTCCATCGTCACCTTGTAGCCCGCGCCGCGCAGCAACGGCTGCGTGAGCGTGGCCGCCAGTTGCGAGGATTTGTCCGGCCGCGAATCACCCGTGAAGAACCGGAAGAAAGTCGCGCTGAACTCCGTGGCCAGCCGCGCGCCGCTGCGCAACAACACGTCCATGCGCGCATTGCCCGCCGCGCTGAGGCTGCGCTCCTCGACGATGGCATCCACGCCCGCCTGCGCCTCGTGCGTCGTCGTGTGCGTCGCGCCGGCGCCGCCCGAAAAAATCGGCGTGAACTGATACCGCACCAGCGTCAGGTCCAGTGCCGCCAGGTACAACACTTCTTTGCGCGTCTGATAAGTGCGGTTGTGCTTCACCGCCAGGTCCAGCGCCGCCTCCAAGGACACCACCCGCGCGCCCTTCTCCCGCGCACCATCCGCGCCGAAGAACTCCTCCACGCGGCCGCTCACCGGCAGGTTCGTGAGCGAAGCCGCCGCCGCCGCCTCGATGGTGAAGTTGGTGTCCATGTTCGGCACGCGCGGAGTTTTTTGCGCGATGACCGCCGCCGCCTCCTTGTCCGCCGACTGCCGATAATGCCGCGCCGTGCAACCGCTCAAGGCGGCCAGCACGGCCAGCAGACCAACCGGCACCACGGCCGGACAAAGCTTACGCATCATTCTGTTCAACGTTGGACACACCAAGAGAAACCGACTCACGCGTCGCGCAGCGAATTCAACTTAAACCGGCGGCTGAACCGCAAACTGATCCCCGGCTCACACTGAAACGACGGCCCCGGCGCGTTCACGCAACCACCAGACACCAATGCTATAACGCCGCACCCGGCGAATGGTTTCAAGTAAAGGCACCATGCTCCATCGCAAATCTCAAGGCGGGACGCACTGACGGCGGGGCGCCGTCGTGCGCGCGCTGGGTTCGGGCAAAAAAAAGCCGCCGGCACTGAGGCCGGCGGCGCGACAGGCGGGATGCCTGCGAAAGGATGGGGACGACGCTATTTCTTCTTGGCGGCGTCGAGCTTGGCGATCATGGCCGCGGGACCGCCGGGGTGATAGCCGGGGTTCTTCCAGACTTCCTTGCCATCGGCGTTCAGCGCGAGCAGCGTGGGGAAGCCGGTGACGCCGTGCTTTTCCTGTAGCGCGGCATTGGCCTTCTTCAAGGCAGCGCTCTGTTCCTTGCGACGGGGGAAATCCAGTTCCACGAGGATCAGGTTGTCCTTGGCGTAGTCGGCGAACTCCTTGGTGTCGAAAACTTCCTTCTTCAGCTTCACACACCAGCCGCACCAGTCGGAACCAGTGAAGTCCACGAAGACGAGCTTCTTTTCCTTCTTGGCGAGGGCCTGCGCGGCGGGCAGGTCGGTGAGCCATTTGAGTTCTTCGGCACCCGCCTGGAAGGCGAGCAGGCCGGCGATGAGTGAGAGAACGGTCTTTTTCATATTTTTGGGACAGTCAATGGTTACTGTTTAGGTCTGGGGTTGGACGGTAGCGCACAGGTTTTGTTCACGCCAGACTATTTTTCCAGCAACCACCGTGACCACGGCGCGGCCCTTGAGCGGCCAGCCATCGAAGGGATTGTTGCGCGACTTGCTGGCGGACTCGCTGCGGCGGAACACCCACTCGCGGTCCGGGTCGAGCACCGTCACGTCCCCGTCGGCGCCGGGGGCCAGCGTGCCCTTGGCCAGGCGCAGCAGGCGGGCGGGGTTGATGGTGTACTTCGCCAGCAGATCCGTCAGCGAGAGCCGGCGTGGGTGGACCAGTTGCATGAGCGAGAGCGCCAGCTCCGTCTCCAGGCCCGTGATGCCGAAGGGCGCGTAGTCGAACTCGACCTCCTTCTCGTAGTCACAATGCGGCGCGTGGTCGCTGCACAAGATCTCCAGCGTGCCATCGCTCAGTCCTTCGAGAATCGCCTCGCGGTCGCGGGCCGAACGCAACGGCGGGTTCATCTTGAAGTTCGTGTCGTAGTTCGGCCACGCGGGCCGCTTCCCGTTCAACCCGCCGTAACCAGTAATCCCCTGCCCGTCCGCCGCCCAGAACCGCTCGCTGCCCGCGATCGCTGCGTCCGTCAACGTGAAGTGATGCGGGCACGCCTCGCCGGAGACCGGCAGCCCGCGCGCTTTCGCCGCGCGCAACAACGCCACGCTCCCCGCCGTGCTCAGGTGCTGGCAGTGAACATGCCCACCGGTCAATTCCGCCAGCAGGATATTGCGCGCCACGATCATGTCCTCCCCCGCCGCCGGCCAGCCCCGCAAGCCGAGCGCCGCACTCCAATAGCCCTCGTGCATCACCCCGTCGCTCACCAGCGCGTAATCCTGGCAATGATCCATCACCGGCAGGTCGAACATCTTCGCGTATTCCAGCGCGCGCCGCATCAGCTCGTTGTTCTGCACGCAATGACCGTCATCGGTGATCGCCACCACGCCGGCTTGTTTGAGCGAGCCGATGGGCGCCAGCTCTTCGCCCGCGATGCCCTTGGTGATCGCGCCGGTGACGAACACATTGACGACGCCTTCGCGCGCGGCCTTCTCGCGGATGAGCGCCACGGTGCCGGGGTTGTCAATGACCGGCGACGTGTTGGGCATGCACACGATCGTGGTGAACCCGCCCCGCGCCGCCGCCGCCGTGCCGGTGGCCATCGTCTCCTTGGCCGTCTGGCCCGGCTCGCGCAGGTGGACGTGCAGATCAATCAACCCCGGGCACACCACCAGCCCCGCGCAGTCCAGCGTTTCATCGGCGGAAACTTTCCCGGCCGCCGGCCCCGCGCCGACGGCGACGACGCGGCCATCGCGGATTAAAACATCCGCCACCGCATCGAAGCGTTGCGACGGATCAATGACGCGGCCACCGGAGAGCAACAAGGAACTCATGCGCGCACAGCCTACACGGGTGCCCCCACGCAAGGCAAGCCACGCGCGCCCCGGCGGGCGGCGGGCGCACCGCTGGCGACCGGCGTCGATGGCCGCATCCGCACACGGCCCGCCGGCGTCCGGGCCGATGGGGCGCAGCTCACATTAATGCAGGGGGTACGCCGCGTGGCGGGGTGATGTGGGGCAGACATCCTGTCTGCCGGTTCTGGCAGCATCCTGCTGCCAGTTCCAAGGCCGCGCGCCCTTCGGAACGCGGGGCAGGGATGCCCCGCCAACCGTCAGGCTGGAAGCCTGACCCACTCACCTGATCCCTTGCCAGCAACTGAGATGCGTCCGGGCCGATGCCCCGGTGCAGAATCACCTTGCAATCCCGCCCCGCTCTGGTATCACCACTGGGTAATCCAACGCTCTGCCCGTGCTCCCGGCCAAGGATGGCGGTTACACTTGGGCGAACGATCAAACCAGGACCGGCGATAACATGCAGACGCACCTCCACCCAACGCGCTCCTTCCATTCCTGTGTCCGCTCCGACGGCGTGGCGTCCGGATTTAACGCCGAGGGCGCAAAGGTTCTCGCCGAGGGCCGCAGAGAACCCGCCGTCCCTCCGCGCTCCTCTGCGAGAACCTCCGCGTCCTCTGCGTTAAAACTGGAGGTACCAGCACCCACGTCCCCGTTGACGCCGCCCCACATTCGACACCGCACAAGCCATCCAATGCCAGCGCGCAACCATCTGCCCGGTATTGCAAGGCATCTCCGGCCAGCCGTAAGCCATCTGCTATGTCTTACAAGCGATACAAAACTAGTTTTCAATCATCTGTCATGTATTTAAGACATTAGAAACCAAGTTTTACTAAATCTGTTATCTATTACAACGCATGAAATACAAGTTTTCCACAGCATGTAAGTAATAACAACACTCTGTTTTACAACGATTAACGTCATTCAAGACCGAAAAAGACACAAAACAACCAAAATCACGTTATGCCCACACGCAAACTCCCCCGCACCGACGACGAACGCAGCACCGCCCTGTCCGTCTGCGCCGCCAAAGCCCAGAACACCCCTCTGCCCAGCCGCCTCATCACCCCCGAGCAGAACAACACCCTCAACGGCAACCTCAGCCAATGGCGCTCCCGGCGCGCAAGCCTCGGCCCGGCCCTCCAAGCCCAGACCGATGCCACCGCCGGCATGGCCACGGCCTTGACCGCCTGCCAGCGCGTCAACAGCCATTACATCCAGGTGATCAACTTCGCCATCGAGCGCGGCCTCCTGCCCGCCAGCACCCGCAGCTATTATCAACTGCCCGTCACCCACGCCGAAGTGCCCCTGATGAACACCTGTCCCCTGGCGCTCCTGTGGGCCGGCCACCTCGCCACCGGCGAAACCGCGCGCGTCGCCGACGGCGGCCCCGCGATGGCCTGGCCCGCCATCGGTGAAGTCAACGCCGCCGCCGTCGCCTGCGCCGCCGCCGAAAATGTGCAGAGCGGAGCCAAGAGCGGCTACGACATCGCGCAAGAAGACGTGGCCGACCTGCGCCCCCAAGTGGACGCGCTGATCAAAGACTTGTGGGACACCATCGAATACAACT
>JANNEF010000119.1:0-39149 GCA_031378375.1 Verrucomicrobiota bacterium
CGCGAGAGCACTACCGCCGGATCGAAATATGCCTTCGTGTTCGTGACGCCCGGCGCGGGCGTGAGCTTCGAGTATCGCAGCGCGACGGACGCCGCCGCCGCCGGAAACTTCACCGCCGCCGGCCTCGCCGCCCCGCGCTGGCTGCGCCTCGTGCGCCGCGGCAACAGTTTCACCGGCTATCACGCGGCGGACAGTGGCGGCGCGCCCGGCGCGTGGTCGCAACTCGGCGGCGCGCGCGCCATCGCCATGAGCAACGACGTTCGCTCCGGACTTGCCGTCACCGCGCACAACGACGCGACGTATTGCAACACGCTCTTTACCGATGTTGGCGGCACCGTGCTCACCGGTGGCGAACGAACGCTCACCCTTTCGCCCGCACCCGACCGCAGCGGCACGGCGGTCCTCTCGCTCATCGCGAACGACGGCCTGCTCACGACGACGAACACGTTCACCGTGACCATCGCCGCGACCAACGACCCCGCGCGACTCATCTCCGCTGCGACCACGTGGCGTTACTGGGACAGCAGCAGCGCGCCGCCCGCGAACTGGACCGCGACCAACTTCAACGACAGCACCTGGCCCGCCGGCGCGGCGCAACTCGGCTTTGGCGATGGCGACGAGACCACGCTTGTCGTTTCCAACCGCGCCCGCATCACCACGTATTTCCGCCACGCCTTCAACGTCGCCGACCCTTCGCTCTGGACGGGGCTGCGTCTCGAATTGCTGCGCGATGATGGCGCGGTCGTTTACTTGAACGGTGCGGAAGTGTTCCGGAGCAACATGCCGCTGGGACCGATTGGCGCGGGCACCTTCGCCGCAGCCACGGCGCTGCCAGAGGATGAAACGACGATGTTCTACGCCGCGAATGTGAGCGCCTCGCTACTCCATCCGGGCACCAACATCGTCGCCGTCGAAGTGCATCAGAACGGCACGAACAGCAGCGACCTGAGCTTCAACCTCCGGCTCACCGGCACGAACCCCGCGCCGGCCGCGCTCGTGGCCGCCGGCTCGGACTGGCGCTACCGCGACACCGGCATCGCGCCGCCCGCGGACTGGACGAGCATCACCTACGACGACTCCGCGTGGTCCGCCGGCTCCGCGCAACTCGGCTACGGCGACGACGACGAGTTCACCGTCGTGCGCCACGGCGCGCTCGCGACCGACAAGTTCATCACCACCTGGTTTCGCCGCGCGTTCACCGTGCTCGACCCAGCGGACATCCGGCATCTGACGGCGCGCCTGGTCCGCGATGACGGCGCGGTCGTGCATCTCAACGGCGTCGAAGTCTGGCGCAGCAACCTGCCGACGAACGGCGTCATCGCGCCCACGGCCCTTGCCAGCACGACCGTCAACGCCGCTGACGAAAACACCTGGTTCACCGCGAGCCTGAACCCCGCGCTCCTTGTCCCCGGCGGCAACGTCGTCGCCATCGAACTCCATCAAGCCGCCACCAACAGCAGCGACCTCAGCTTCGATCTCGAACTGCTGGCGCACACCGCCGACTCGCTCCCGCGTCTTGAAGTTTCGGCTTCCAACCACGCGATTACATTCGCCTGGCCTGGTTGGGGAGCCGCCTATGCGCTGCAGATGGCTACCAATCTGGTAACGCCCGCGAACTGGATTCTCGACCCGAGCACCGCCGTTCTCACAAACAACCAGTGGCGCGTGACGCTGCCCGCCGCGACGAACGGCCAGCGCTTTTACCGGCTGCAATCGCCGTGACGATACGACGACACTTCCCTTCTGTGTTTCACGCGGGATAACTTTCCTCGTTCTGTCGAAAATTACGGACCGGCGGCGGTCGCGAGCCTTTGGGCGAGACGTGAGTAGGATGTGCCGTCGTTCGTGACGGTCGATGCAGGGAGAAGTTTTGAAATGGCATTCGTGGCCAACTGGCCGGCCTCGTCGAGGCGCACGCCGAGTCGGGCTTCGGCGAAATCGGCGAACCACACGGGCGCGGGACCAGGCGCGGGGCCGGCATCGTAAAGGAAGACGCGGTCGGCCCGCGTCACGCCCAGCAGCGTGGCACCGTCGGGACCAAGCCGACCGAAACGGATCGTCATGGGCGCGCGGAATGGCTCGGTCAAGGGTTGACCGCTCGCGGCGTCCCACAGGCGCAGTTCGCGATTGATCGTGGTGACCACGAGGCGTTCGCCATCCGCATCGTCCGCGAAGTGGCAGATGTGAAGCATCGTGGCAGGGCGGATGGGGGGACCGACAAGTTGCCCGGTGGCGGCGTGCCAGACGCGCAACGCCTGATCTCCGCCGCCGGTGAGGATGCGCGTCCCGTCGCGGCTGAAGCTGGACTGGTATGCCGTGCGCGGATGCGGCAGGCGAAACAGTTCTGCTCCGGTCGCGGCATCCCACACGCGCGCGGTGCCGTCATCGCTGCTGGTCAACACACGCTTCCCGTCGGGACTGAAATCCGCGCGCCACAAGCGGCGTTCGTGCGTGAAGGTCACGGGCAATGGCTGGCCGGTGGCGACATCGTAGAGCCGCGCCGAATTTCCGACGCCCGTGGGAAACACGCGGGTGCCGTCGGGCGAGAAATCGGCCAGCAACGCCCATTGGTCATCGAAGCGCAGCGGTGGTCCGACGGGTGCCGGCGGGTCGCGGGTCAAGTCCCACACGAGGCCGCGGCCGGGATTCGCATCGCCGGAATCCTCGGGCAACCCCGCATCGCGCCCGGCGGTGAAGGCGCGTTGGCCGTCACGGCTGAATTGCAGGAGATACACCGGATTGGTGCCGGCACTGAATTCCTTTTCCAGCGCACCGCTAACGACGTTGTGGAAGCGCACGCGTCCGTCGCTGCACGCGAGCGCGACGCTGCGTCCGTCGGGTGTGAAATCAGCCGTGTGAACCTTCACGTCCGCAGGCGCGGCGATCACGCGGGGAGGAAATTGCGCGTTGGCGATCAGCAGCGAAGCCAGGCGCACGCCAGCCAGCCGGTGCGACGGGTCCGCGCGCAGGGCGCGAGCCAGATGCGCGGCGGCGAGCGAAGTCTGCGTCGGATCTTTCGCGAGCAGCGCGTTTGCCCGATCGTAATCGAGGGCGGCGGCGTGGCGCGCGGTCAGCGCGGCCGCTTCGCGCCCGGCGGCTTCACTGCGGCGGGCGCGCTCGGACTGGCGATGGGCCACGAACAATCCGGCCACCGCCACGGCGGCCAGGAATATCAGCAGCGCGGCGATGCGGCGGACACGGGCGCGCCGGCTCAGGTGCTGGGCTTCGTTATCCACCTCGTCGCGGACGAAGCGCAGTTGCGCGAGGAATTCGGCGACGCTGGCCTGGCGGTCCGCTGGATTCGGACGCAGCGCGCGGAGGATGGGCGCGTCAAGACGGGCATCCACACCCGGAGCGAGCTGCGATGGGCCGGTGTGCGCGTCGGGCGGCGTGCGACCGGAGAGGAGCTCGCACGCCAGCACGGCAAGGCTGTAGAGGTCGGCGCGGGGCGCGTCGGCTTCGCGGGCACTGTTCCGCTCAGGCGGGGTGTAGGCGGGGCTGACGGCGGTGAAGATGGATCGAGGCCCGCCTTCAGGCACTGAATCGGTCGTCAACGCCGGGGCGGCGTGAAGGCCGGAGCCCAATCGCGCCAGCCCGAAGTCGGCAACGCGTGGACGCCCATCGGAGCCGAGGAGGATGTTCGCCGGTTTGAGGTCGCGATGGATGACGCCATGTTCGTGGGCAAAGACGAGCGCAGTGGCGACGGCTTCAATGAGATCGAGCGCCTGCTTTTGCGGCAACCGTTGGCGCGCCAGCAGGGTGGCGAGGTCTTCGCCTTCGACCAGTTCCATCGTGAACCAGAGATGGCCCGCGCTGGTGCGTCCGGCTTCGTAGAGCGTGACGATGTTCGGATGCTGCAGCCGCGCGAGCGCCCGGCCCTCGGCGCGGAATCGCTCGGCGAAGGTGTCGTCGCCGCTGACCTCGATGGGGAGGAGCTTGAGCGCGACGCGTCGGTCGAGGCTGCGCTGGCGACATTCATAGACCGCGCCCATGCCGCCGCGTCCGGCCAGGCGCAGCACCTCGAAGTCGGGCAGCAGCGGCGCGAGAACCTCGGGCGCGGGCGCCTGCCAGTCGAGCGCACGGCGCTGCCCGGCGGCGGCGGCGAGCGCGTCGCGGAGCAGGCCGAGCGGGCTGTTGCCGCGCAGGGCGGCGGCAGATGGGACAGAGTCAGGCATGGAGAGCGTGCATGAGGGAATTATCCAGAAACCGGCGGAACGTTACTGAACCCCAGTCGCGCCGATGGCCGGGAGCCTTCATCCAAACACCGCCACCAAGGCTGCAAGCTCCTCCTCGATGGCTTCCGGCGTGGCGAGTTCCAGTGTGTCGGCGACGGCGCTGAGGACGGCGGCGCGGTAGGCTTGGCGCAGACGATGAACGAGCACGCGGGCGCGGCCCGCCTCGCACCCCAGGCGCTTGGCGGCGGGAGCGTAATCGCCGTCGCCACCGTTGGCGGGGTCGATGAAGCCGGCCAGCGCGTCGAACTCGGCGGCCTTGCCACGGGCACGCCAGTCGGTCTCGACGGCGCGCATCGCCGAGCGCAGGAGCGTCAGGCCCCAGGCGCGGTCGAAGGCGGTCTCCGGGTTGGCAGTGTCGGGGATCTGGGCGAGGGCGGCAGCGTGTTCGTCGAGCGATTCGATGATGAACTGGCCGCCGCGCTTGTCGGCGTTGCGACGAAGGTGGGCCTTGCCGAGATGATTGATGAACGACGCGAGCAGGAAATTTCGCAGCCGGCCCCGGCCCTGATCCGCGCCGCCGAAGCCGTCGCGATGCGCGAGCAGTTTGCCGAAGAAACCTTGCACGGCATCGCGCGCATCGGCGTCATTCACGCCGCGACGGCGGGCGAAGTGGTAGAGCGGCAGCCAGTAGAGCCGGCAGAGTTCGTCCAGCGCATGGGCGGCTTCGGGGCCGTTGCCGCAGGCGCGCACCACCAGCGTCCAGCGCGTGGGCTGGAAGGTCGCCGGGGAGGGCGGCGGAACCTGTCTGGCGCTGGCGGAGGCATTCATCAGGAGTTGCACAAGAGTAGCAAAAAAACGCTTCAGGTCAACGCCGCTTTCGCCCGATGTCGCGAGGTTGGGCGAAAGTTTGTAACGTTTCCCCGCCGTTCGGATAATTCCCCTGCAATTACTGCTATGACCATGAAAACCAAACTCCTGTCCCTTGTTTCCCTCCTCGTGCTCGCGCTGTTGGGCCTGTCTGGCCTGGCGCAAGCCCAGTTTGTCAACGGCAGCTTCGAGTCTCCGCGGCAGACGCCGGGCGTGCCGGATTACGACCTCCTGCTGGACAGTGCCGTGCCGGGATGGCAGACGACGGCCTCGGACGATTTGATCGAGATTTGGTCGGATGGATTCTCCAACGAGGGCGGGGAGCCGGTGGTCGAAGCTTACGAGGGCTTCCAGCACGCCGAACTGAACGCCACCGAGTTCAGCACGCTGTTCCAGGACGTCGCGGGCATCGCGGCCAACGCAAAGATTGGATTTGAATTCGCCCACCGGGGCCGGCTTGGCGCCGACACGATGCGGCTCACCATCACGGATTTGGGGCCGGACAATCTGCCCAACACCGGGAACGAGACGGTGCTTTTCACCAAGACCTACACCGACGGCACGAACGCGTGGGGCTTTCATACCAGCTCGGGCGAGCCGGCCATCACCGCTTTGGGGAACACGATGCGCTTCGCGTATGAGGCGGTCTCAGCCGCAGGAGGCGACCCGGCCATCGGCAATTTCATCGATGCCTGCAACTTCGGCGTCGGCGTGAACGTGCCGTGCGAATTCGATTTCGCCGACCGGTTGATTGGCTACTGGCCCTTCGATGAAACCAATGGCCTCGCGGCGGCGGACCTTTCCGGCCACGGCAACTCCGGTGCCTTGAATAACTTCTCCGGCAACGCCCAGTGGGTGCCCGGCCGCGTCGGCGGCGCGCTCAACTTCGACGGCGTATCGCAATACGTGCGCGTGGCCGATTACCCGAAGCAGATTTCCCGCACCATGAGCGTGGCCGCGTGGGTCTGGGCCGACGCGCACACGCCGTGGGGCACCATCATCAAGAACTGGGGCGGCACCATCCCCGACCAGTTCCATCTCGGCCAGACCGCTTCCTCCGGCGAAATCAGCATGTTCATCCAGGAACGTGACGGAGGCCAGGTCGCCGTCCAGGAAGGCGTCGCGCTTCCGCTCGGCCGCTGGGAACACGTCGTGTTCGTCGCCGACGGCGCGAACCTGACGCTCTGCCGCAACGGCGTGGTCGTGGCCGGCCCGATTCCCTACGACGGCACCATCACGAACCCGCCCGTCATGGGCGCGCTGGGCATCGGCGGGAAGCTGGACAACGCCGGCAACATGCCGCCGATTCCCATCGAGAATCCCGGTTTCTGGGATGGCAAGCTCGACGAAGTCGCGGTCTGGTCGCGCCCGCTCTCGGCCTGCGAGTGCAAGGCGCTCTATCAAGCCGGTCTTGCGGGAAAAAATATTCTCGACCCGACCATCACCGACACGACGCCTCCGACCCTCGTCTGCTCGAACCTCACGATTGGAACCGCCTTCGGATGCGAAGGCTTCCCGATTTACAACGTCACCGCCACCGACGATTGCAACGCGGTGACGATCATCTGCGTCCCGCCGGAGGGTTTCGCCTTCCCCGTCGGCACGACCAACGTGACCTGCACGGCCTTCGACGAATGTGGCAATTCCAACTCCTGCTCCTTCACCCTCACGGTCCGCGACACGACCCCGCCGCAAATCACCACCTGCCCCGCCGCGCGCAACATTCCCGGCAACCCGGCCACCTGCGCCGGCGTCACGCCGAACCTCGTCGGCGAAGTCGTGGCCATGGACAACTGCTCAGGCTCCGGCGCCCTCGTCATCACGCAAAGCCCCGCTGCTGGCACGCCCGCCGTCGGCCTCACGCCCGTCGTCACGATTTACGCCAGCGACCCGGCGGGGAACACCAACACCTGCACCGTGCAACTGACGCTGAACTTCCCGCCGCCCGTCTGCACGATGAACTTTGCCACCGGCCTCATCGGCTACTGGCCGTTCGATGAAGCCAGCGGCCTGACGGCGGCGGATGCTTCCGGCAATGGCAACAACGGTGCGCTGAACAATTTCTCCGGCAACGCCCAGTGGGTGCCCGGCCGCGTTGGCGGCGCGCTCAACTTCGGCGGCCCCATCTCGCAGCAATACGTCCGCGTGCCGGATTACCCCAAGACCATTTCCAGCACCATGAGCGTCGCGGCGTGGGTGTGGGCTGATGCGCACACGCCCTGGGGCACCATCATCAAGAACTGGGGCGGCACCACGCCCGGCCAGTTCCATCTCGGCCAGACCGCCTCGTCCGGTGAAATCAGCATGTTCCTCCAGGAGAGCGATGCTGGGCAGGTTGTCATTCAGGAAGGCACGGCGCTGCCGACTGGTCGCTGGGAACACATCGTCTTCACCGCCGACGGCAACAACATGTGGCTCTGCCGCAACGGCGTCGTCGTGGCCGGCCCCGTGCCCTACGACGGCACCGTCGTCAACCCGCCCGCGATGGGTTCGCTCGGCATCGGTGGCAAGCTCGACAACGCCGGCAACGTGCCGCCCATCCAGATTGAGAACCCCGGCTTCTGGCAGGGCAAACTCGACGAAGTCGCGCTCTGGAACCGCACGCTTTCTGCGTGCGAATGTCGCGCGCTCTACGAAGCGGGTCTCGCTGGAAAAAATCTCCTCGACCCGACCATCCGCGACACCACGCCGCCCGTGCTCGTCTGCACGAACATGGTGGTGCCGGAGGAAGGCCCGTTGTTCTGCTACGCCAACGTGACCTACCAATTGCTCGCCCTCGACGCCTGCGGCAAGCCCACCGTGGTCTGCGTCCCGCCCAGCGGCGCGTTCTTCAACGTCGGCACCGCGCCGGTGAATTGTATCGCGACCGATGCTTGCGGCAACACGGCCGATTGCACCTTTACCGTGACCGTCGTCTCGACCAACGACGTGATGCCGCCGAACATCAATGGTTGCCCGACGGATTTCACCCTCAGCGCCGACCCGTTCACTTGCACGACGGTGGTGCCGGATTTCCTTCTGTTCATCAACATCTTCGACGTCGGTTGCACTCTGCCGGACCGGCTCATCAAGACGCAGACGCCGCCTGCCGGCACCGTGGTGAGCAACGGTGTTCACAGCGTTACCATCACGGCCACCGACCTGAACGGAAACTCCAGCACCTGTCGCTTCGATCTGGTTGTGAGTTTTGAATCCACCTGCCAGATGGACCTGTCGTGGGGCCTCCTCGGCTACTGGCCCTTCGATGAAACCAACGGCCTGACGGCGAACGACGCGACGTTCTGGGGCAACCACGGCTCCCTGAGCAACTACACCGGCGACGCGCAGTGGGTGCCCGGCCGCGTTGGCGGCGCGCTCAACTTCGGCGGCCCCATCTCGCAGCAATACGTCCGCGTGCCCGACTACCCGAAATTCATTTCCTCCACCATGACCGTCGCCGCGTGGGTCTGGGCCGACGCGCACACGCCCTGGGGCACCATCATCAAGAATTGGGGCGGCACCGTGCCCGGCCAGTTCCACCTCGGCCAGACCGCCTCGTCCGGCCAAATCAGCATGTTCCTCCAGGAGAGCGATGCCGGCCAGGTTCTCATTCAGGAAGGCACGGCGTTGCCGACCGGTCGCTGGGAACACATCGTCTTCACCGCCGACGGCCAGAACATGTGGCTCTGCCGCAACGGCGTCGTCGTGGCCGGCCCCGTGCCCTACGACGGCACCGTCATCAACCCGCCCGCAATGGACTCGCTCGGCATCGGCGGCAAGCTGGACAACGCCGGCAACGTCCCGCCCATCCAGATTGAGAACCCCGGCTTCTGGCAGGGCAAGCTCGACGAAGTCGCGATTTGGTCGCGCCCGCTCACCGCCTGCGAATGTCGCGCGCTCTACGAAGCGGGTCTCGCTGGAAAAAATCTCTTCGACCCGTCCATCCGTGACGTGACGCCGCCGGCGGTTGCCTGTCCCGCGAACATCGTCACCAATGCCGCGCCCGACACCTGCGCGCGCGACGTGACGTTCGACCTCGCCGCCAGCGACGCGTGCAGCAAGGCCATCGTCACCTGCGCGCCGCCAAGCGGACACGCCTTCCCCGCCGGCGTGACCACGGTGAACTGCGCCGCACGCGACGTGTGCGGCAACACGAACTTCTGTTCGTTCACCGTCACCGTGACCGACGGGATGCCGCCGCTCCTTGTCTGCCCCGCCCCGCGCACGAACGCTCCGGCCTGCGCGCCCGTGCCCGTGCCGGACTTCCTGGCCGGGTTGACCGTCACCGACAATTGCACGCCCGGCGAGTCGCTCATCCTGTCGCAGACGCCCGCTGCCGGCACGCTCGCGGGCGGCGGCGCGCATCCCATCACACTGACCGCGCGCGACGCGGCGGGGAATCTCGCCGAGTGCGTCACCGCGTTCCATGTGCCGGGCGGCGACTGCGTCGCGCTCCATTCGCGCGCCATCCTCTGGCTGCCGCTTGATGAACCAACCGGCACCGTCGCGCACAATCTTATCGCCGGCGGGTCGCACGGCGCGCACGCGAACGACCCGACACCGAATCCCGCCGCGCTCGTCCACGGCAGCCTCGGCTTCGATGGCACGAACGATTACGTCCGCGTGCCGAACTATTCCGGGTTGGGCCGCAACGCCGGCCAGTTCACCGTCGAAGCGTGGGTCAAGCGCGCCGCCGGCGACAACGGCCGCCGCGTCATCGTCAGCCGCCAGGGCCAGCACAGCACGAACGCCGGCCTGCACGGCTTCGAGTTCCTCCTCGACAACGGCCAGATGGCCGCGCGCGTCATCACGCCCTCAGTCACGCAGGATTTGTCCTCGGCTGTCACCATGCCCGCCGACGGCCAGTGGCACCACGCCTTGATGCTGTTCGGCATGGGTGGCTCCGCACAGTTCTACCTCGACGGCGCGCTGAGCGCGACCGTCCCGCACGGGCGCACCTTCCGCATGGACGTGGCCGGCGACGTGTTCGTCGGCTCCGGCGGCCCGGCGGCGCACAGCTTCTTCAAAGGCTGGCTCGATGAGGTCGTGATGCACAGCAACCTGCAAACCCCGGCCCAGATTCAAGCCCTGGCGGCGGCCCGCGCAAATGGCCGCTGCAAAATCATGTGCAGCCTTCCGTGGGACCGGCACTTCACGTCGAACCTCGTCTCGCTGGCGCTGCCGCCCGCGAAAATCATGAGTTCACACGCCACGCCCATCACGGTGAGTTGGTCCATCGCCCCGCAATCCGCGATGCCCATCCTCACGCCCACCAGCGGCAGCGTGACCATCCCGCCCTTCGGTACGGCGATGATTCCCGTGACCGTCGGCCCGCCGCCGTTCACGCAGAGATACCACTTCTGGATGCTGACCATGGCCCCACCGGGCGGCTGCCCGAGCGTTTGCACCGGCCTCGTCGTCTATACCGGCTCCATTGCCGCGACCCCGCCGATGAACACCTCCATCGCCGGCACCAATGGCGTCATCACCACGAGCGTTCCCCTCACGGGCCTGGCACCCGGCCAGCAAGGACGGGTGGTGGCGGTGAACATGAACACCATGATGCCTGACACCACGACCGTGAGCCTCAACGGCCTGCCGCCGGGAACGCCGGTGGAATTCTCCGCCCCGCTCGCCTCGCCGTTGCCCGGTGGCGGTGGCGGCGGAATGGTTTCAATGAATCTCGGTTTGGACATTCGCTTCCTCGAACCCGATCCCGTGACCGTCTTCGTCATCGTCGTGGAAGTCGATCTCGACGGCCTGGGTCAGTTCGATCCCATCGCCTCGTTCGACGTGCAAAACACCTTCGTCCCGCCGCCGACGCTCCGCATCGTCACCGTGGGCAACCAGCGCCAGGTCCAGTGGAACAACGAAGGCGACGGCCTCGGCATCCTGGAATCGGCGCCTGACGTTACCGGCCCGTGGAACCCTGTGATGGGCGCCGCCCCCGGCTATGTCCTGCCCGCGACCCCCGCGCAACAATTCTACCGCGTCGTGGTCCCATAGCGCGCGAGCCACTTGGCGGAGCAATGCGGTGATATCGCGACGGTGGCCACAAGCTCGCCAGAGTTTGAGGGCGGTTGGATCTCGGCTTCGTCAACAACGAGGAAGACGCCGTGGTGAGCGACCGCTATCGGTGGATCATCCGCGTCGCGCCCGCGCTCCCACTTCACAAGTTCAGGACAATCAGCTTCAACTGGTCTGGCCCGCATGAGCCGGTGGACTGGCGGTAGCAAAAACCAATCTTGCGTGCCCGTCGCTTGGTCGCCGCCGACGTAGGTGCCGTTTCTCCCAAACGGGGTCTGGCTTTTGTCGGCCGGAAGTGCGACAAATGGACAACGCTTTTACCCTCTGCACATGCAATGAACCGAAACTTGGCTCCATTCGCCGCCGTGCTGCTCCTGCTCCCGCTGCTCGCGGCTGGGCAGACCCTGGACATCCGCGATGCGGTGAAGTCTTTCGCCACGTTGACCAACACCACCGTGACGATGTCCGGCCGTGCCGAACTGCGGGTCACTGGCACGAACGATCCGCTGCCCGGGTGCGTCATCCACCTCAATTCCCCTGACGCCTGGCTGTTGCTCACGGCTATTTCGCCTTCGACGGTGAATTCCACCTTCCTCAGCCGCGTGCGCGTGAACGGTGCGAACGCGGTGCTGAACTCGAACGTCCGCGTGGTGCAGTACGCCCAGGGCGCGGTGATCATCCCGCACACGCCGGACTTCTCCCCGCTGGAGGTTTTCGACGCGCGCCACTTCGCCGGCACGTCGCGCCCGCTCGATCAATTCGTGAAGTACGACGCGGCTCAACTCGGCGCGATGGCCACGAACATCGCCTCGTTCAAGCTCAAGCGCGGGTATCAGGTCACGTTCGCCACCGCCGACAACGGCACGGGCAGCAGCCGCAACTACGTCGCGCAGGACGGCGACCTTGAAGTGAGCCGTCTGCCCGCGTCGCTGGAGAACAGCATCCGCTTCGTGCGCGTGTTCCCGTGGCGTTGGGTCAGCAAGAAGGGCGTGGCCGGCAACCTCGAGGCCAGCCTCGACGTGGACTGGCTCTACAACTGGAACCTCGACCGCAATTCGCCACTCGATTGGGAATACACGCCCATTCGCCAGGTGCGTTACTGGCCCCCGATGGATCAGGACTGGAAGGCGCGTGGCTCGACGCATCTGCTCGGCTACAACGAGCCGGATCGTCCCGACCAGGCAAACATGACGGTCGCCCAAGCCATCTCGTCGTGGCCCGACCTGCTCGGCACCGGATTGCGCGTCGGAGCGCCAGCGGTGTCCGACGGCGGGCGCAGTGGTTGGCTGTATCCGTTCATGACGCAGGCGGATGCCGACGGGCTGCGCGTGGACTTCGTGCCGATCCATTACTACCAGTGCGTCAATCCCGCCGACCCCGCCGCGGCGGCGAACCAGATGTACAATTTCCTCAAAGCCACCTACGATCAGGTGAAGCGTCCGCTCTGGATCACCGAGTGGAACAACGGCGCGAATTGGACGGGCTGCGGCGATCCCACCGCCGCGCAGCAGCAGGCCGCCATCGCCGCGATGATCGACATGCTCGACAACACGCCCTTCGTGGAGCGCTACGCGCCTTACAACTGGGTCGAGGATGTGCGCCGCCTCGTGTGGGACGACGGCTCCAACACCGCCGCTGGCGTTACCTATCGCAACAACGCCGCGCCGCTCGCCTACCGGCAGGAACTCGTGGACACCGGCATCGGCTCCTCCGCGCGCTACAGCTTTGACGGGCACGGCCATGACGATTTCAGCAATGGCCTCGACGCGATGCTCGTGGGCGCGCCGAACTTCACGGTGGGCCGTTTCGGCCAGTCCATCGCGATGAACGGCACGACGGATTATCTGCAAGCCTCGCCGCGTCTCGGCGACTCCACGGATTTCAGCTTCACCGGCTGGGTGCTGTGGAACGGCGGCGGCAACTGGCAGCGCGTCTTCGACCTCGGCGACCTTGAGAACAACAAATATCTCTACCTCAGCCCGAACGTCGGCAGCAGTACGATGCGCTTCACCATCACCGACGCCGGGTGGAACAGCGAACAACGCCTCAACGCACCCGCCCTGCCCATCGGTGTGTGGACGCACGTCGCGGTCACGCTCAGCGGCAACACCGGCAAGCTCTTCGTCAACGGCGCGCCCGTGGCGACGAACACCTCGATGACCTTCAATCCCGGCGACCTCGGCACGGAATACAACTACTTGGGCAAAGGCCGCGTCGCCGCCGACCCGTTGTTCAGCGGGCGCTTCGATGATTTTCGTTTCTTCAGCTCCGCGCTGACGGACGCACAGGTCGCCGCCATTTACAGCACGCCGCCGGTGTTGTTCCGGGCCGCGCCGATCTACAAGCCCGACGCCGCCGTCGGCGCGGCCTACAACGCCACGTTGGCGGGAGACGCGACCGGCGTCGGCCCGCTCACCTTCAGCAAGGCGGACGGCCCCGCGTGGCTGAACGTCGCCGCGAACGGCGCGCTCTCCGGCACGCCCGGCGCGACGAACGGCGGGCAGAACACCTTCGTCGTGCGCGTCGCCGACACGAACAACTCGGCCCACGCCGCGACGTTGATCATCAGCGTGCCGCTCGTGACCATAGCCGTGACCGGCGGCGCGGACGACGCCGAGCAATCCGCCGCCGGGGCCGTGACCCTCGACAGCAGCGACCTCGAGTTGGTGAACGACGACGCCACCGGTGCCGGCAACCAAATCATCGGCCTGCGCTTCAATGGACTGCCCATTCCGGCGGGCGCAATTATCACGAACGCCACGATTCAATTCACCGCTGACGAGGCGCAGAGCGCGGCCACCGCGCTCACGATCGCCATCGAAGCCGCCGACCACGCTGCCTCCTTCGCCGAAGTGGCGAACAATCTTGGCGCACGTTCGCTCGCGCCGCTCACCGTCCCGTGGAACCCGGCCGCGTGGAACGTGATTGGCGAATCCAACGCCCCCCAGCGCACCCCGAATCTCGCCGGCCTGGTGCAGGAAGTTATCTCGCGCCCCGGCTGGAATTCCGGCCATGCGCTCGCCTTCGTCATCACCGGCACCGGACATCGCACCGCCGAGTCGGCGGACAAACCCGCTGGCAATCCCGCGCGCCTGACCATCGGCTACATCACGCCCACGCCGCTCCTCACCATGACTGCGACCGTGAGCAGCAGCGCGAACGACGCCGAGCAATCCGCCGCCGGCGCCGTCTCGCTCAACAGCAGTGACCTCGAACTCGTCAACGACGGCGCGCTGGGCGACCAGATTGTCGGCGTGCGATTTGAGAATCTGGTTCTGCCCACGGGGGCCGTCATTGAAAGTGCGGAGATCCAGTTCACCGCCGATGAAGCGCAGAGCGAAGCCACCGCGCTCACGCTCCGCGCTCAGGCCGCCGACAGCGCCGGGATCTTCACCACGAATGCGAACAACCTCGGCTCCCGCTCGTTGACCGCCGCTTCCGTCGCGTGGGCTCCCGCCGCGTGGGTCAACCTCGGCGAGCGCGGGCCGCTCCAGCGCACGCCCGACCTCAGCCCGCTGGTCCGCGAAGTCGTGGCGCGCCCCGGCTGGACGAGCGGCAACGCCATGGCATTTCTCATCAACGGCACCGGCCATCGCACCGCCGACGCCGCGGATGAAGTCGGCGGTTCACCCGCCACGCTCACGGTGAATTACTGGACGGAACTGCCCCAGGGCAGTTACGCCCGCTGGGCGGCCGCGCGCTCCAATGTCAGTTCGCCAACAGCGGACCTCGACGGCGACGGCTACAGTAATTTCTTCGAGTACTCCGTCGGCCTCGACCCCTCTGTTCCTGACCAAGGCGCGCTCTCTCTCGTCCTCGACGCCGCCTCGCTTTACTTCACCTACACCCGCCCGGCCGCCGTCATCGAGGTGAACTATCAGGTCGAATGGACCGGCACGATCGGCTCCGCCTGGAGCAACGCGGGCGTGACGCAACAGATTCTCAGCGATAACGGCGTCACCCGCAGCATCCGCGCCACGTTGCCCAAAGGCGCGACTGGCCAGCGCTTTGTGCGGTTGAAGGTCACGCAGCGATGATCTCCACCGCGACACGGTCTGACGCCCTTCGATGCAGATGAAATCACTTTTCGCCTGTCTCGCGGCCATGTTCGCGCTGACCGCGTCCGCGCTGGCCAACGATCCCGGCGGCGGCACCAACGGCGTGGGGGCGAACGTCACGCTCACGGTCGGAAGTTCCACCGTCACGCTGGCCAATGGCGTCGTCACGGCGGTCATCGAGAAGAGCACGGGCAAGGTCACTTCCTATCTCTTCAATGGCACGCAGATGCTCGACACGAGCGGGCTGATTTATTTCAGCATGGATGGCGGGAGCAGCTACGAACAGCCGGGCAACTGCGTTTACTCCGCCACCGTGAACACGACGGACATGGTGGACATCTCCTGCAAGGTCACCTGGGCGAACTACACGAACCGCGTTCACGCCTTCGACGTCGACATTCATTACGTGCTGCGGCGCGGCGACTCGGGGCTGTACGCCTACGCGGTGCTGAGTCATCCCGCGAGTTATCCGGCCACGGGCGTGGGCGAGTGGCGCATGGTGTGGAAGCTGCCGCATAGTTCCACGCAATGGACGTTCGAGCGCGTGTATGTAGATGCGCTGCGCAACTGGAACTGGGGCACCTACTCCGACTTCGTGAACGCCGATCCGACGGGCATCGCCGAGGTCGTGCTGCTCACCACCGGCGTGCGCGCCGGGCAGTACGACTGCAAGTATCAATACGCCGCCGAGTATCAGCAGATCGGCTGCTGGGGTCACGCCAGCGACTCGAACAAGAAGGGCGTGTGGATGGTGCTGGGCGGCTACGACTACTTGAACGACGGCCCCGTTCACACCGATCTCACGCTGGCCGAGAGCTACAACCTGATTCACTTCGGGCGCAATCATTACAACGGCTCGAGCACAGGCGTGGCCGCGGGCGAAGAGTGGTCGAAGATTTACGGGCCGTATCTGCTCTACTGCAACAGCACGACCACGAACGCCAGCGCCGGCAACACGCTCTGGGCTGACGCGAAGGCTCAGGTGCAGGCGGAGATCGCGGCATGGCCTTACCCGTGGCTGACCACGAACACAAATTACCCCGTGGCCGCCGAGCGCGGCGCGGTCAGCGGAAGGTTCCTCGTGAACGATTCCTTCAAGCCGACGCTCACCGGATCGAACGCGTGGATTGGCCTCGCGCAACCCGACGTCGGCGGCAACTGGCAATTCGAGTCGAAGCGCTATCAGTATTGGGTTCACGCCGACTCGAACGGCAACTTCACCATCCCGCACGTTCGTCCCGGCAACTACACGCTCTACGCCTGGACCGTCGGCGCGGTCGGCGAGTTCACGCGCGCGAACGTGACCGTGACCGCCGCCGCCACGAACGCTCTGGGCAACATCACTTGGACCGTGCCCCACACTGGCGGCTATCTCGCGTGGGAGATTGGCGTGCCGGATCGCACCGCGCGCGAGTTCCGCCACGGCAGCACGGATTACTGGCGCGCCTTCCTTTGGGAGGACTATTCCAGCGAGTTCAGCAACCCGCTCGAATACACCATCGGCGTGAGCGACCCGGCCACGGATTGGAACTACGCCCAGCCCGGCTATCTCGTGGGCACGAACTGGAGCGGATGGAAGTGGCGCGTGAACTTCAACCTCGCCAGCGTGCCGGCCAGCGGCAACGCCACGCTGGTCATCGCGTGGGCCGGCAGCGACCACGCGCGGATGCAGTTCTACGTGAACGACGAGACGACGCAGTTCGGCGCGAACCATTATCCGCCCAACGGCGACGGCAACGCGCTCATCCGCGAGGGCATTCACGCGAAGTATGGCGTGAGTTCAATCTCCATTCCCGTGTCGCGCCTGCGCGTCGGCTCGAACACCATCACGCTCCTGCAAGGGCGCTCCACCACCGCGTCGGACCATGTGATGTATGACTACGTGAGCCTGGAGATGCCCGGCGCGCCGCCGCCACCCGGGCCCGTCACCGTGCCGCTGGTCAGCGCGGGCGACGTGTGGAAGTTCAACGACAGCGGGACCAACTTCGGCACGGCCTGGCGCAGCAACACTTTCAACGACAGCGCGTGGAGCAGCGGCCCGGCGGAATTGGGTTTTGGCGACGCGCAAGAGGGGCGGCCCGAAGCCACGGTCATCAGCAACCGCCAGCAAACCACGTTCTACTTCCGCAGGGAATTTGTCGCGAGTGGTCCGGGCACCTTCACCAACCTGGTCTGTCGGCTCCTGCGCGACGACGGCGCGGTGGTCTATCTCAACGGCACGGAAGTCTGGCGCGACAATCTGTCCGTTGGCGAAATCCTCTTCGACACCCGAGCCAGCGTGGGCATCAACACCGCGCAGGAAGGCGTCTTCATCACGAACAGCCTTCCGCCGGGATTGCTCGTGCCTGGAACCAACCTGCTCGCGGTGGAAATCCATCAAGTCTCGCCCTTCAGCAGCACGGATGTGAGCTTCGACCTCGCGCTCACCGGCCTCGCGTCGAACGGCACGCCGATGCTCGCCGTGGCCAACCGCGCCGCTATGAACGTGACCGACATTTCCGCCGAACTCGGCGGAGTCCTCCTCGCTCTCAATGCCGACCCCGCCAGCGTCACCATCTTTTGGGGACTCACCGACGGCGGCACGAACGCGGCCAATTGGGAGGATTCTGCGGCGCTGGCGAACATCGACCTCGGCGCTTTCACCGCCACGGCCACCGGACTGCTGCCCGGCACGAACTATTTCTTCCGCTGCCGCGCGGCGAATCCCTACGGCGAAGCGTGGACCCCGGGCAGCGGCTTGTTCACCACGCGAACGCCGACCGCGGTGACGATGGTTGCCGCCGGGGCGGTTTGGAATTACCTCGATACCGGCACGAACCTCGGCAGCGCATGGATCGCGCCCGAGTTCGATGACAGCACGTGGGCCAGTGGCCCGGCGGAACTGGGCTACGGCGACCTTGCCGACGGACGCCCCGAAGCGACGGTCGTGAGCTACGGCACGAACGCGAATAACAAATTCATCACCACGTATTTTCGTCGGGCCTTCCATGTTCCCGACGCTTCGCTGGTCCGGAGCCTGAATGCCCGGCTGATCCGTGACGATGGCGCCGTGGTGTATCTGAACGGCGCGGAAGTGTGGCGCGAGAACATGCCAGCCGGCACCGTGACCTTCGCCACGCTCGCCGCGAGCACGGCGAGTGGCACCGCCGAATCGAACTGGTTCACGCGTGTCCTCGTCCCCGCCACGCTCGGCCATGGCTGGAATGTTCTCGCCGTTGAAATCCACCAGGACCGCACCAACAGCAGCGACCTCAGCTTCAACTTCGAGCTCACCGGCACCGCCCTGATGAGCACCAACGCGGCGCTGGCCCTCGCGCAAGATGCCGGCTCACTCCTGCTCTCGTGGCCCGCGGACGCCGGACTGTTCAGCCTTTACTCCACCACGAACCTGACGCCGCCCGTCATGTGGACACCGGTGGTCGGCACCCGCGTGCTCTCAAATGGCGTCTGGTCTTTGTCCCTCGGAAATGCGACCAATGGACAACGCTTTTTCCGACTGCAATCGCCATGAGACTGGTTCGAGGTGTGAGTTTGATGTTCGCGCTGCTGCCCGTCCTGGGCATGTTCAGCCCTTCCTGCGCCGTCGCGGCGAACGGGCTGACTGGAAGATATTACGACGAAAACGACTTCACTTCGCAGAAGACTTCCCGCACGGATGCGACGGTGGATTTTGATTGGGGCACTTCGATTCCGGCGGGCACGGCGTTGACGAGCGGGGACAACTTTTCCGTGCGGTGGACGGGGCAGATTGAGCCGCAGTTCTCGGAGACTTACACGTTCTACGTCGCGGCGGACGATGGGTCGCGGCTGTGGATTGATGACAAGTTCATCGCGGCGCGGGTGGATTACGTCTCTGGCGGAGCCAACATGCGCGGGACGGTGAAGCTGACGGCGGGACGCAAGGTGAACATCCGGCTGGAGATGATTGAGAAGACGGGGAGTGCGTTGGCAAAGTTGGAGTGGTCGAGCCCGAGCTTGGCGCGACAGGTGGTTCCGCAGGCGCGGCTTTTTACGGACGACGTGGACGCCGAGACGGGCTCGCTGATGAAGGAGGTTTGGGATGGTGTGGCGGGCACGGCCATCAGCCAGTTGACTGGTCACGCGAATTATCCGAGCCGCCCGCTGGCCCGTGATTTCATCCAAAGCTTCGAGTCGTTTCACCCCAACTGGACGGACACCTTCGGCACGCGCGTGACGGGCTTCATCGTGCCGCAGGTGAGCGGCACCTACAGTTTCGCGGTGGCGGGCGATGACATCGTGGAACTGTATCTCAGCACGGGCGCTTCGGAGGGGAACAAGGCGCTCATCGCGTCGGTGCCGTCGTGGACGGCGTTTCGCGAGTGGACGAAATTTCCCGCGCAGATTTCCGGCACACGCACGCTCACGGCGGGGAATCGCTACTACGTTGAACTGCGTCACGTGGAAGCGTCGGGCGATGATCATTTTTCCGTCGCGTGGAAGACGCCGGGCAGCGCGACGTGGGAGGTGATTGGCGGTGACTACCTCGTGCAGGCGGGCATTGACCAGCCGCAGCCGGGGGAGTCGTCGTTGCTGGATACGCTGGCCACGGGGCATCCGCGGGTGCTGGCGACGCAGGAGCGGTTCGACTGGCTGAAGGCGCAAATCGCCGCGAACCCGACGGGCAATCAGGCGGTGTGGTATAACAACAAGCTGCTGACCCGCGCGAACGCCATCCTCACCGAGCCGGTGAATGTTTACGATTCCTCCGACAATCTCGATGTAACCCGTTCGGTGCTGGAGCGCATCTACACGCTGGCACTGGTGTGGCAGGTGAGCGGCGACAACCAGTATGCCGAGCGGGCGTGGGAGGAACTGGATGCCGCGCGCAATTTCCCGAGCTGGCAGCCGTCGAAGTTTCTCTGCGTCGCGGAAATGACGCACGCCTTCGCCATCGGCATGGACTGGTTCTATCACTACTGGTCGGCCTCGCGGATGACCTCGATTCGCAATGCCATCGTCAACAAGGGATTCAATCCGGGCATCGCCGACTACGATGGCAACGAATGGTGGACACGGAACGACGCGAACAACTGGAACCTCGTCTGCAACGGCGGTCTGGTGCTCGGGGTGCTGGCGAACGGGACGTATGATGAGGCCAAGGCGGAGAAGATTTTGCAGCGGGCACTCGCCTCGGCTCGTCCGGTGCTCGGCCACTACACGGCGGACAATGGTGCGTGGTATGAAGGCTCGGCCTACTGGGGCTACTCGGCGCAGTATCTCGTGCGGATGCTCTCCGGCATGGAGAGCGTGCTGGGCAGCGACTTTGGTTACTTGAGCAGCAAGAAGGGACTGTCGGAAAGCGGCGTGGTGCCGATGCACATGACCGGTCCCACGGAGAGCATGTTTAATTTCGGCGACACGGCCAACTACGAGCGCGCTGGTCCCGAGCTGTTCTGGTTTGCACGGCGCTATAATCGTCCGGTGTGTGCCTGGTTTCAGCGCAATTTTTGCAACGACGCCAACGGCGGACCGGAGGCGTTGGATTTGCTGTGGTATGACCCGCGCGGCAGCGGTCCGGCTGTGGAGAACGTGGCGCCCGATGTCTATTTTCGCGGAGCGACCACGCCGACTTCGCCCGCTTACGATCCGCTGGAAGCGGGAGTTTTTCGTGAAAAATGGAGTGATTCCCGCGCCACGTATCTCGCCTTCAAGGGCGGACATATCGGCGACCACGCCCACAGCGACCTCGACGCCGGCTCGTTCATTCTTCAGGCCAATGGAAAGAACTGGGCGCTCGACATGGGCGCGGAGAGTTATTCGATGCCGGGCATTTTCAACACCGCGTCTTCCTCCGGCACTGACCGCTGGGATTACTATCGCAAACGCGCCGAGGGCCACAACACGCTGGTCATCAATCCCGGCAGCGGCCCGGACCAGCGGCTCGGCTACAATACGCAAATCGACTTCTGGCGCAGCTCGCCCGATGGCGACGGTTCCATCAGCATCGTGAACCTCACCCGGGCCTACGAAGGCGCGAACGAAATCCGGCGCGGGTTCAGGCTGCTGAATGAGCGTAACGACGTCATCGTGCAGGACGAGATAGACCTCAGCACGGCCTCCACCGTGTGGTGGTTCATGCACTTCAACTCCGAACAAATTAGCGCGAGCATCGCGACCGACGGCAGCTCCGCCACACTCACGCAGGGCACCGAGCGACTGTGGTGCAAAATCCTCAGCGGCGACGGCGTCTTCACGCTGCGGGAGGCCGCTCCGTTCTCCTCGTCGCCCGACCCCTCCGGACAAAAAACAAACTCCTTTGCCACGAAGCTCAGCATCAAGCTTACCGGCGTCACGAGCACGCGGCTCACCGTTTACCTCAAGCCACTCGCCAACGGCGATCCCATCCCCGCGATCTTGCCTGCCGTCACCTCGCTCAACGCGTGGACCATTTCCGCCATCAACGACGCCCCGACCATCAGCAACGTGGGGAATCAAACCGTGAACGAGGACACCGCCACCGCGACGCTTCCGGTCATCGTCGGTGATGACCTCACCGCCGCTGCTTCGCTCACGCTCACGAAGGCTTCGTCCAACACCAACCTTGTTCCGACGGCGAACATCGTCTTCGGCGGCAGCGGTGCGAGCCGCACCGTCACCGTCACGCCGGCGCTGAATAAGAGCGGCACTGCGACCATCACCCTCGACGTGAACGATGGCACCAGCACTACGAGCGACACCTTCACGCTCACGGTGAACGCGGTGAACGATGCGCCCGCCATCAGCGACATTCCCGATCAGGCCGTGCCGGAGAACGTCGTGATCGGCCCGCTGCCGTTCACCATTGGTGATGCGGAATCAGCGGCGACGTCGCTCACCGTCACGGCGCAGTCTTCGAGCGCGACGTTGCTGCCGTTGACGAACATCGTCCTCAGCGGCAGCGGCTCCAATCACTTCGTCACGCTGCGCCCGGCCACGAACCAGACTGGCTACGTCACCGTCACGCTGCTCGTCAGCGATGGCGCCCTCACGTCGAGCAACAGCTTCATCATCAACTTTGGTTTGGTGAATGATCCGCCCTCCTCGTGCGTGCTCACCTCACCGGGCAACGGCCAGACTCTCTTGCTTCCGCCCACCTTCACCGCCACCGCCACCGATCCGGACAACAACCTGGTGCGCGTCAGTTTCTACGCCGATGACAGCAAGGCCGGCGAAGACACGACCGCGCCCTACAGCTTCACCTGGAGCAACGCGACTGCCGGAGCGCATGCACTCTTCGCCGTCGCCATCGACGCGGGCGGCCTGCGGCTGACTTCGGCGGTGGCCAACGTCACGTTCGTGACCAGCAACACCCTCGTGCCGACGGGCGCGGTCTGGCGTTACCTCGATGATGGCTCCGATCCAGGCACCGCGTGGCACGACGCGACGTTCGATGACACCGCATGGAAGCCCGGCCCGGCGCAACTCGGCTACGGCGATGGCGACGAAGCCACGGTCGTCAGCTACGGCTCGTCCGCCAACAGCAAGCACCTCACCACCTGGTTCCGGCGCTCCTTCGTCGTTGAGGATGCCGCGCTCGTCACCAGCCTGACCGCCCGCGTGCTGCGCGACGACGGCGCAATTGCCTATCTCAACGGCGTGGAGTTCTTCCGCAACAACATGCCCGCGGGCGCGGTGAACCACCTGACGCCGGCCTCCGCCGCGTGCGCCGATGACGGCACGTTGTTTTTCTCCACGAACATCAACCCCGCGCTGCTCATCTCCGGCACCAACGTGCTGGCCGTGGAGATTCACCAGAACACCAACACCAGTTCCGACATCAGCTTCGACTTCGGCCTGACCGCCAACGCCGTGGGCGCGCTGGCCAATCAGGCGCCTGACCTTCTCCTGACGCAACCGACCGACGGGCAAGCCTTCGCCGCGCCCGCCAGCGTCACCGTGAGCGCCTTCGCCCAGGACCCCGACGGCGCGGTGGCGCTCGTGGAGTTCTTCGTGGACGAAACCAAAGTCGGCGAACGCACCGCCGCGCCCTACAGCCTCACGCTGTCGAACCTGCCCATCGGCGACTACGCCCTCAGCGCCATCGCCACCGACAACCAGGGCGCGAGCGTGGCTTCGCTGAACAGCCCAACCATCCGCGTCCGCCCCAGCATGAGCGTGGCCGTCATCCCTCCAGGTGCGATGTGGAAATACTTTGATCAGACCAACAACCTCGGCACCGCCTGGCGCAGCAACTCGTTCAACGACGCCATGTGGAGCAACGGCCCCGCGCGCCTCGGCTTCGGCAATGACGGCGAAGTCACCCAAGTCGCCAGCAACCGCCAATGGACGACCTACTTCCGCCGCGCGTTCTACGTGCCCGACCCCGCGCACGTGCAAACCCTCACCGCCCGCCTGACCCGCGACGACGGCGCGGTGATTTATCTCAATGGCGCTGAAATCTGGCGCGACACCAACATGCCTGCGGGCACCATCACCAACCAGACTCCGGCCCTGAGCGCGCTGAGCGGCACGAATGAAACCCACTGGCTTTCCACCAACCTCAACACCGTGGCATTGCAAACAGGCTGGAACGTCCTCGCCGCCGAAGTCCACCAGTCGGCACTCACCAGCAGCGACCTCGGCTTTGATTTCGAACTGACCGGCACCGTCCTCTTCGCGCAACCGCCTGAGTTGCAAGCCACCCTCGCCGGCTCCAGCCTCATCCTCACCGCGCCCGGCGACGCGAGCTACTTCACGCTCCACTCCGCCACCAACCTCGCGCCGCCTGTCGTGTGGACCCCCGACACGAACACGTCCGTCCTCACCAACAACCAGTGGCGCGTGACCTTGCCCGTCGGGACGAACGGCCAGCGCTTCTACCGTCTCCAAACGCCATGAGCCATCGCTCGAGGCCTGCTGCGCTGAGCTATCGGCTGGGAGCCGGCGGCAGGACGTGTCGTAATCCTGCTGTGAAATCCGACGCATTCTCTCTCCGGTTGCTGACCGCTCTCGCGGTCGCCGGCCTGTGGCTTGCGCTCGGGACGACGGGTTGGTGCGCGGGTGCGCCGTTAAGCCAGTGGGTCTATCCTTCGGCCACGGGAAATCTGATCTACAAGCTGGATGAGCGCGGGCAGCGCATCGCGGATTTTTCCAACGTCGGCTATCGCAGCGGCCTGGCACCGTTGCCGGATGTGTCGAAGCTCATCGAGTCGAACCGGTGGGTGTTCGTCAGCCCCATCAGCGGCGATGACACGACGAACCTTCAGGCGGTCATCAACCAGGTCTCGGCGCTGTCGCTCAACTCGAACGGCTTTCGCGGCGTGGTGTTTCTCAACGCGGGCGAATACCAGCTTTCCAACACCATCACCATCGCGGCCGGCGGCGTGGTCTTGAAGGGTATCAGCGATTCCTCGCCCAGCGGCTCGCGGTTGCGCGCCACCGACCGCCGTCAATACACGCTCGTCAGTGTGGATGGCTCCGGCGCGCGCACCACGGTCAGCGACGGTTTTCTCGCGGCCAGCGACACGTTCGTTCTCACGGTCACAGCGGTGAACGACGCGCCTGAGTTTGTTGAAATCACCAGTCCTGCCGACGGCGCGACGCTGACCGCCGGGGCAGCCTTCGCGCTCGCCGCCGCCGCCTTCGACGTGGACGGCAATCTCGCGCGCGTGGATTTCTTTCAGGGCGGCTCGCGCCTCGGCACCGACACCAATGCACCCTACACGGCCACCTGGGCCAGCCCGATTCCTGGCAGCTACACGCTGACGGCCCTCGCCACGGATGCCAGTGGACTTTCTGTCACCTCGCCGCCCATTCACGTCACGGTCAGGCTCCCCACGACCACGCTCGTTGCCACCGGCTCGGTCTGGAAATACTTCGACCAGACGACCGACCTCGGCACCGCGTGGCGCGCGCCTGAGTTCGACGACAGCGCGTGGCCCAGCGGTCCGGCGGAGCTCGGCTTCGGCGACGGCGACGAAGCGACGACCGTGGTCTCCAACCGCGCGCGCATCACGACCTGCTTTCGTCGCAGCTTCGTCGCCACCAATCCCGCCGACTTCGCGAACCTCACCCTGAATCTTCTGCGCGACGATGGCGTCGCGTTTTACCTGAACGGGACGGAAGTGTTTCGCAACAACATGCCGACCGGCGCCGTCACCGCCGCCACCCGCGCCGCGACGACCGCGAGCGGCGCAGACGAAGCCCGCTGGTTTAGTACGCCCCTCTCCGTCGCCGCGCTTCCTCCCGGCACCAACGTTCTCGCCGCCGAAGTTCACCAGATTTTACCGGACAGCAGCGACCTCGGTTTCGCCGCCGCGCTAAACGGCCTGCTGGCCTTTCCCCAAGCACCCACCTTGCACGCAACCCTCGCCGGCCCCGCTGACGCGACCTGGTTCACGCTCCACTCCGCCACCAACCTCACGCCGCCCGTCGTGTGGACCCCCGACCCGAGTACCGCCGTTCTCACAAACAACCAGTGGCGTGTGATGGTGCCCATCGCGACGAATGGCTCGCGGTTCTACCGGCTACAGGCGGCCTACTCATGAACTGCGGATTTCAGCACAGAGTTTTGGAGGACACAGAGAAGGCAGACAGTCCCAACCGCTGTGTCCTCCAATCCTCTGTGCTGAAATTTCCCATGAAACTATTGTGTTCAGGGCCGGTCAGCAGACCAGGAGGGAACAGGAAACTATCCAAGAAACGGAGGAAGGGCGGCTTCCCAGCCGCCCCGGAACTTGACGGCAAAGATGCCGCCGCTCCTGATTCAAGGCTCCGATGCGCTTTCACTGGTTGGAGGTCGAAGCTACCCATGACGCGGCTTAACTCGATGAGAAAACTCGCGGAGAGGTTCTTCGGGCTTCATCTAGTGGCCTCGCTCCTACTCGTCGCCTCGCCTCTGCTGGCGCAGGACGACACGCCTTTCAAAATCAAACCGCAGGGCCAGGAGCAGAACAACCAACGGGCCGCCAGCGCCTACGAACTCAACCTGAAGAAGTTTGCCAGCGACACCAACGTGCTCGTCGGTGCGCTGCGTTGGGAACTGACGCGCACCGGGCAACTGCGCCTGCGCATCAGGCGCGACCTCGGTCGCAGCCGCCTCGAATGGGAGGCGGTGAACAGCGAGCCGTTCGTCACGCCGGAGCGGCGCGGCCAATGGCTCCTGCTCGCGACGACCTTCGACGGCCAGACCATGCGCCACTACGGCAACGGTCGCCCCATCGGCGCGGGTGCGTCGTTCACGCCGCCCTCCTTGCATCTCGGCACGGCGGAGCTGGGAAATTCTCCCAGTCGCGACGTGCGCCAGATCGTTGGCAGCATGGATGAATTCGCTGTGCTCTCTCGCGCCCTGAGCGCGGATGAGCTGCGGAAACTTTACGAGCAGGGGCAACCGTGAGGCGGGAGAATTGAAACGCATTTCCCGCGACACTTTCAGAATTAAAATGAACCGAACACTTCTCGTCCATGCGGCAGCGACTGCGCTTTGCCTTCTCTTCGCGATGCCGGCGGACAGCGCCGGGCCGCAGCTCAGCATTCAGTCCGGCGTCGAACTGCGCTGGCCCACATCCACCGGCAATACCTACCGGGTGCAATGGTCGCTCGCTCCCGGCGCATCGTGGACGGATCTCGGCGCGGCGTTGCCCGGCGATGGAACCACGAACTCGTTGCATGATCCCGCTTCCGCCGATGCGCGACTCTACCGCGTTTTGGAAATTGTTCCGGGTGTCGTTCCGGCTGCTTCTATTCCCGTGAATGGCGGATTCGAATCTGGAAGCGGATCGAGCGCGACGAACTGGAGCGCCGCCGGTGGCCGGCCGCCGCTGCGCACCAACGCCTTCGCCCACAGCGGCGCGTTCAGCATGCGCTGCGCGATTACCAACACGACTGCTTCTGCCGGGGAAGGCACGCTCACGCAATTGGTCGCGGCTCAGGGCGGGGCTGTCGTCGGGGGCCAGACTTACGAATTCTCCTTCTGGGCGAGGCAGGTAAGCTCCGGGCCTACCTACGTGCAGCAACGTCAGGTGCAATGGCTGAACAGCGCGGGCGCCGTCGTGGGCGGAACCAGCCTGGCCAACTTCAGCGGCGTCATCGGTGCGTGGACGAACATATCCATTCCAAGTCTCATGGCCCCGGTCGATGCGGTGGAGGTTCGCGTAAAGTTTCGCTTTGCCACCGGAGCCGTGGCGGGCGGGCACGGCGAAGTGTTCCTTGATGATGTTGCGCTGAAATCGGGCGGCGGCACCGTCGGCCCCGGCGTCACCAACATCCTCCCAGTCACCAGCCAGCCGATGGCGAAGATCAGTTGGCCCTCCAGCCCCGGCACGCAGTATCAGCCGGAATCAGCCACCGCCCTCGCGTCAGTGGTGTGGACGAATCTCCTCCCTGCGGTTGTGGGCGATGGCGGCACGAAAAGTTTCCTGGTCCCGATGGCGCGTGTGGAGGAGTTCATCCGCTTGCAAAGCCCGGCAGTCGTGGTGCTGCCGCCAACGAACCTTCACACGATCCCGTCCGGCGCCTCGAACGCCATTGGCCTCGCCTGGACGGCGAGTTCCACGCCGAGCGTGATCGGCTACCGAGTTCTCTACGGCGTGACCAGCGACAGCCTGACAAATTCCATGGACGTCGGAAATGTGAGCAGCGCCACGCTCTCGGGGCTGACGCCGGGACAAACCTATTTCCTCGCCGTCGTCTCGCGCACTGCTGATGGCGAAAGCCAGCCCACGGCCTCCCTCTCCGCCCAGCCGGATGTGAACCCCGGCGTCGTTCCGCTCTTCAACGCCAGCACGCCGCTCGAACCTCCGACGACCATCGACACGCCCACTGCGCTCATCACGCATATTGCCGACCGCGCCCGCGACCGGCACGCGCGCGAGGCCGAGTACGACTCCTACGACCACTACCTGAGCTGGTATTGGGAGGAGCGCACCATTGCCATCGAGATTGTGGATCGCGTGGCCAAGGGCGGCACGGGCATCACGTTCAACTACACCACGCTCACTCCGCTGGGCGCGCCGGAATTTCGCGCCTTCTTCCGCGGCATGAACACGGTGGCCGAGTATCACGGCAATTACTCCGTGCCTCTCGTCGGCTCGAATCGCTACGCGCAGACACTCAACTCGAAGCTGCCCGAGAACCGCCCGCTGCGGATCGGCGATCGCGTGGAGATCGAGATCAGCCAGTTCATCCAGGCACCGATGCACGGACGCAACAATTACTACGGCACCGCCATGCTCTACATCGTCGGTCAGGGCATCGTGCCTTGGGAGGGATTGGGGCCGTTGCTCGACTCGTTCCCCCTCACCAATACGGCGTGGCTCGGCGGCCTGACGACGCTGCCCTATCAATACTCCAACGAGCCGGAGCATCGCTTCAAGCAGACCGCGGGAAACATCGCGCCGACGAACGCGCAGCCGTTCATGCTCGGGCGGCGGCTGCATCACACAGACTTCGGCAATGGCGTTCATTCGGAATCGGGCAACCCGATCTATGCCAAACAGATCGGCAAGCTCGGGCCGAAGTTCATCGCGCGGAGTTGCGTCGAGTGCCACATCAACAACGGCCGCGCGCTGCCTCCCGCCATTGGTGCGCCGATGCCCCGAACCGTCCTGAAGGTGGGCAGCGATGCGAGCGGTTCGCCGCACCCGACGCTTGGGTCCGTCCTCCAGGGGCAGTCCACGAGCGGACCAGCCGAGGGCAGCGCAACGATCGCCAGCTACACGACCAACGTCTTGCAATACGGCGACGGCGCGCCGTACTCATTGCGCAAACCCAACTACGCGTTCACCGGCGTTGCACCGTCGAACTTCTCCGCGCGACTCGCGCCACCGCTCGTGGGACTGGGCCTCATGGAAGCTGTCAGCGAAAGCACCATCCTCGCGCTCGCCGATCCGGATGACGCGAACGCCGACGGCATCTCCGGCCGCATCCAGACCGTGCTCGATCCCGAGACCGGCGATCTGCGTCTCGGGCGTTTCACCAGCAAAGGCGGCAAGGCCCGTCTCAGCCACCAAATCGCCGGCGCCCTCAACACCGACATGGGCGTGACCACCGCGGTGTTCCCTCTGCTCGACGGCGAAAACACCGGCGGCGCGCCCGAACTCGACGCCACCGAACTCGACGAGATGACGCGCTACGTTTCGTTGCTTGGCGTCAGCGCCCGTCGCGACCTGACCAATGCGGAAGCGCTCCAGGGCGAACAACTTTTCGCCAGCGCGGGCTGTGTGAAGTGCCACACGCCCACGCTCGCCACCAGCGCGTTTCATCCCATGGCGGAACTGCGCAGTCAGACCATGCATCCCTACAGTGATCTGCTTCTGCACGACATGGGATCGGGCCTGGCCGACAACATGGGCGAACTCGGCGCCACCGGTTCCGAATGGCGCACCCCGCCACTCTGGAGCATCGGCCTCACCGCGGGCGTGAGCGGCGGCGAAGCGTATCTCCACGACGGTCGCGCCCAGACCTTGGAGGAAGCGATTCTCTGGCACGGCGGCGAAGGCGAGCAGTCGAAGGAATCCTTCCGCACCATGTCAGCAGCGGATCGCGCCGCGCTCATCAAGTTCTTGAAATCGCTTTAGCCAACCGTCACCAAGACACAGCGGCAACTCACCGTGACGCTGCGCTGGGATGCGGAGCCGAAGGGGAAGTATGCCGGCCCCACGACCTTGACCTATTCTGCGTGGCTGGCGGGGAAGTTCCCGCTTGATGGCGCGTTGGAGCCGGGTTAGTAACATTGCTCATGGCTGACGCAGAATCCGATGACTCTTCCTCTCTCGATCCGTCGTCAGAAAATCAGGTTCCGGGGAACATACCAAACCGACCGCCACCTAAAAATCCGCGCCGTCGCCTGGGCATTGCGGTTTTCGTCGTCGGAGTCGGGGTGCTCGTGGTCATGGGTGTGCTGCTGCGCTTCGCCGCCGTCACGGATTATCTCTACCACGCGTCGGTCAAGGACCCGGAGCGCACTCCGCCTCCAGGCCGGGTCATCGTCGCCCCGGCGGATGGCACCGTGCTTTACGTGCGGAAGATCACCGGGGGCATCATTCCGGAAGTCATCAAGCGGGGAGTGGCCGTGCCCGTGGTGGATCACCTGAAGGGCGAACCGCTGCGCCCGATCTCGAACGGTTACCTCATCGGCATCTACATGAACGCGCAGGGCGTGCATATCAACCGCGCGCCGGACAACGGCATCGTCCGGACCCAGATCGTTTTCAACGGCCCGCACCTGAACATGACGTCCGCCGAAAAGAAAATCATTCTCACGCAACTGGTGCCGGGGCTGGTCACATTGCGAAAGGCGCTGAAATACCCGCCGCACGCCATCGAGCAGGAGACGGATTACATTTTGAAAAGCGCGCGTGAGACGCTCGTGTTGGAGGGCGAGCAGGGGATGCGCTTGTACGTCATCCGCATCGCGGATTATTATGTGGGGAAGATACTGACGTGGGTGCCGGAGGGGACGCGGGTGACGCGAGGGCAGCGGTTGGGGATGATCACCTGGGGCTCGCAAACGGACCTGTTGTTCGAGGCCACGCCCGCGACGGCGGTCACGGTGAAGGTGGGAGATTACGTTTATGCCGGAGAGACGATTGTCGCGCGCTATTAGTCTGGGGCGGGTCAACGTCGTCCTCTACGCGTTGATTGCCTGCGTGGGCTTTCTCTACTGGCGCGAGCTGCTTTGGGCCGCGCGGGAGCTTCCCGGATACCTGGCCGGCAATATCAAATCCACTCCGGAGCGATTGCTGTGCGTTGGCGCGGCCGGGATGATCCAGGAAGGCACCAACCTGGTGGTTGCCCGCGCGATGCTGGAAAAATCCCTGGCGATCGACCCAACGAGCGAGGCGCTGTACTGGCTGGCCGAGTGTTCTTATCTGGACAAGCGTTACGACGACGCGCTGCGACAGTTCGAAGCCTTCATCGAGGTTGACCCGATGGTGCCGGAAGCCTACCTGACGGTGGCGGAACTGCTGGTGATGCAGAAGCAGCCGGAGCGGGCGCGGCAAATTCTCCGGCGAGGCGTGGCTTACCTCGGTCGCGCCGCCGAACTCCACCGGCCGCGCCTGGACAAGTCGGTCCGGCCGAAATACAACTTGAAGGCGTCCGCCGCCTACCTGGGCTGCCAGCTCGGCGCGGAGCAGCTACGGGAAGCCCTGGCACGCTTGGAAGTCACCCCCTGACGCGCCTTCGGAAAATTTCACCGGAAAAAAGCTTGCGCCCTCCATCGGCCGGTTTTACAACGCCTTTCAGTTAAGCCAACAAAATCTCGCGGGCCGCGCGCGCTGGTTTGAGATGTGTTTGAGTTGCCAGCCTCCCGGTTCGGAGTTTTCAACGAAAGGCGATCATGTCTGACACAACGAACGCGAATGACCCGAAGGATGGCGGCCTCTCCCGGCGCGGCTTCCTCAAGGGCATCGGCGTGGGCACCGTGGCCACGAGCCTCATCTCCGTCGTCGCACCCCACGCCGCCGAGAAGGACTCCCGGCTGCGCGGCCCCGGCGAATTTGCCCTCACCCTCAAAGTCAACGGCCAGGGCAAATCGCTCAAGGTCGAGCCGCGCGTCACGCTGCTCGACGCGCTCCGCAACCGGCTCGACATCACCGGCCCGAAGAAAGTTTGCGACCGCGGCACCTGCGGCGCCTGCACGGTGCTGTTGGACGGCAAGCCCGTCTATTCCTGCTCGCTGCTCGCCGTCGAAGCCGAAGGCCGCGACATCACCACCGTCGAAGGCATCGGCACGCCGGACCGGATGAACGCGGTGCAGAAAGCCTTCGTGCAACACGACGCGCAGCAATGCGGTTTCTGCACGCCGGGCTTCGTCACGGCGGCCACCGCGTTCGTGCGCCAGCATCCCAACGCCGGCCCCGACGAAATCCGCCGCGGCTTGGGCGGCAACCTCTGTCGTTGCGGCACCTACGCGGGCATGTTGCTCGCCATCGCCGACGCGGCCAAAGCGAAAGGAGGCGTTTAATATGGCTACCGTGAAATGGCCCGCCGCCGACAAACGGACCCTGCTCGGCAAACGCATCAGCCGCACCGACGGCGCCCTCAAGTCCACCGGCGCGGCGAAATATTCCTACGACATCAACCGCCCTGCCATGCTCTGGGCCAAAGTGGTGGTCTCCCCGCACGCCCGCGCCACGCTCGTGGACGTGGACCTTGCCGCCGCTGCCGCGATGGCGGGCGTCAAGGCGACATGGAAGGACGACACGCTCATCGGCAAGGAAGTCCTTTACGCCGGCCAGATCGTCGCCGCCGTCGCCGCTGAGACGGAGGAAATCGCCGAGGAAGCCGCGCGCCGCGTCAAAGCGAAATTCGACGCGCTCGAACATCAGGTGGTGGACACCAATCCCGCGCTCTCGAAAGATAAACCGAACAAGAAGGACGCCGGCAACGTGGACGACGCCTTCACCAAGGCCGACGTGGTCATCACTGGCCAGTATGGCATTCCAGTGATCACGCATTGCTGCCTCGAGCCGCACGGGCAGGTGACGGAAGTGCGCGACGGCGAGATGTGGGTGTGGCCTTCGACGCAGGCCGTCTCCAGTTACGCGAACGGACTGGGCGACGCCGTGGGCATTCCGCAGAACAAGATTCATGTGGACACCCAGCACATGGGCGGCGGCTTCGGCTCGAAGTTCAACTTCGACAAGTGGGGCACCATCGGCGCGGTCCTTTCCAAGCAGAGCGGACGCCCGGTGAAGCTGATGCTCGACCGCGACTTGGAACTGGCCATCGCCGGCAACCGCCCCTCGGCCTTCGCCAGGATCAAAGTCGGCGCGCAGAAGGACGGCACGATCACGGCGTTCGAGTCAGAACTGTGGGGCACGGCGGGCGGCGGCGGCGGTATCCCCAACCAGAACGTGATGCCCTACGTCTTCAACAAAATCGCCAACCAGCGGTTCAGCGGCATCCGCATCATCACCAATCGTGGCGGCGCCCGCGCCTGGCGCGCACCCAACCATCCGCAAGGCTGCTTCCTCACCATGTCCGCGCTGGCCGACACCGCCGCCGCGCTCCAGATGGACGAACTGGAGTTCTTCCTGAAGAACGTCGCGCTCACCGACCGGCCGCAGGTTTACGAAGAGGAACTCAAGATCGCCGCCGACCTTATCGGCTACAAACAGAAGGCCCACGCGCGCGGGGACAAAGCCCCCGGCGCGATCAAACGCGGCCTCGGCATGTCCATCCACACCTGGGGCGGGCGCGGGCATCCGTCCGAATGCGACGTCACCATCAACGCCGACGGTTCCGTCGAGGCGCGTTGCGGCACGCAAGACCTTGGCGTCGGCACGCGTACCTGCATCGGCATAGTCGTGGCCGAGACGCTGGGCCTGCCGCTCGACGCGGTGAAGGTGCAGATCGGCAAGAACGAGTTCCCCACCTCCGGCGGTTCCGGCGGCAGCACCACCATCGGTGGTATTTCGGTTTCGTCGCGCAAAGCGGCGACCGACGCGCTCAACGCGCTGTGCGAGCTGGTCGCGCCCAAACTCGGCGTCGCCGCGGATGCACTCGAAGCGGGTGACGGCGCAATTCGCCAGACCGGCAAGGTGGAAAACAAAGTCGCGTGGAAGGACGCGTGCTCGGCGCTCGGCGTCAATTCCATCACCAAGCGCGGCGTCAGCGTTCCCGGCGACAGCGAAAAAGCCGGCCTCATCAGCCAGGGCGTCGGCGGCGCGCAGATGGCCGACGTGTCCGTGGACATCGAAACCGGCATCGTCACGATCAACGAGATGGTCGCCGTGCAGGACTGCGGCTTGATCGTGGATTTGAAACTGGCGGAGAGCCAGGTCTATGGCGCGCTGATCATGGGCATCACCTCGTCGCTGTTCGAAGAGGCGGTCTATGACGCGAAGACCGGCCGGATGCTCAACGCCGACATGGAATTCTACCGGCTCGCGGGCATCGCCGACGTCGGCACGCTGAAAGTTCACATGATGACCGGCGCGGCCTACGACGATCGTGGCGTCATCGGCATTGGCGAACCGCCGGCCATCTCGCCCGGGGCCGCCATCGCCAACGCCGTGGCCAACGCGCTCGGCGTGCGCGTGCCGAACCTGCCGCTCACCCCGGACCGCGTGCTCACCGCGCTCCAGAAAGGAGGAATCGTCTGATGAAACCATTCGACTATGCCGCCCCCAACACCCTGAAGGAAGCCCTCGACCTGCTCGGCCAAAGCTGGGGCAAAACCGAAATCCTCGCCGGCGGCTCCGACCTCGTCACCTGCCTCAAACAACACATCACCGCGCCCGACCGCGTCGTGAGTTTGAAAAACCTCGCCGAGCTGAAAGGCGTCAAGGCCGACAAATCCGCCGTTCGCATCGGAGCGATGACCACGCTCGGGGAACTGGCCGGCGACGCGGCGATCCAGGCGCATTTCCCCGCGCTCGTCACCGCCGTCAACGGCATCGGCAGCCCGCAGATTCTCTCCGTCGGCACCGTCGGCGGCGACCTGTGCCAGCGCCCGCGCTGCTGGTATTTCCGCAACGGCTTCGGCCTGTTCGGCCGGGACGGCGGCACGCCGCTCGTGCCGGGCGGCGAGAACCGTTACCACGCCATCTTCGGCAACGACGGCCCGGCGCAGTTTGTCAGCGCGTCGAGCCTTGGCCCGGCGCTCATCGCGCTCGGCGCGACCATCACGGTGGTGGGGCCGAAGGAAAAGAAACGTGAGATTCCCGCCGCGAAATTCTTCCAAACCCCCAGGACCGACACCGAGCGGGAGACCGCCTTGCAGCCCGGTGAAATTCTCACCGCCATCGAAGTGCCGCTCAAGGGTCTCAAGAACGCCACCTACGAAGTGCGCCATCGCGGTGGCCTGGACTGGCCCTATGTGACAGCCAGCGTGGCGTTCCAGTTGAAGAACGGCGCGGCCACCGACCCCCGCGTCGTGCTCGGCCATGTCGCCCCGGTGCCGTGGGTTTCCGCCAGCGCGGTGAAAGCCTTGAGCGGCGCGCGGGTGGACGCGGCCTCGGCGGCGAAGAGCGGCGAACTCGCCGCGCAGGGTGCCCGCCCGCTCAGCGGCAACGCCTACAAGGTGCAGTTGGTGAAAGCCGCCGTGAAGCGCGCCCTCCTGGCGGCGGCAGGCGCGTGAAAGGAGAACGACTATGAACAACCCCGACACCTCTCCGCAATTTCAAGCCCGGTGCAAACATCTTCGAAGCAAGGAAATGTATCACCAGGCCACCGGCCAGCCGGATGACGAATTCGCCAGCGGCCAGTTTTGGTGCGCCAAATCCCAGGAGACCTTCGGCCCCGACGGCCAGCCCGTGAGCGGCGCGGAATGTTGCGCGTCGCGTTCCTGCTACACCCCGTGACCGGCGGGGACTGAATCCCCGCCGCCCCGCCCGCGCCTACGCCGCCACCGCGTTGCTGGCGGGAGCCGGACCCGCCGCGTTGGCCGCCACCACCCGCAACTTCAGTCACTGCCACGATTTCGGTTCCCAAAAGATCTTTGGAGAGGCCACGGCCAGTGGTTCGGGTTCCCAAAACGAATTGGCGGATGTCACTGCCCGCGATGGGGGTTCCGCAGATGCGTCTGCAGAGGTCACCGCCTGTGGATTGGGATTCCAAAAAGCATCCGGGGAGGTTGCTTCCCGTGCGGTGCGAGGCGCGGAAGCGCCCGGCGGTGTCACTGCCGGCGCAGGGCCACGGGGTGACACCCTTGCCCATTCAAGGAAAAGTCATTTCCCTTGCGCGATAAAATCGCTTTTGATCGAAGGGCGGAAAGGCTGACGGAAAGAATGGGAGATAAACCTTTTGCGGGCTGTTCGTGAGTTGGAGCGAGCGCTCAAAGTTCCAGAAGCCGAAGGGACCGGAGAAATCGAGATCGCTGCGGGACTGGATTTCGTAATTGCGGCCGGGCGTGCCCTCGACCGTCAATTCCACCGATTTGGATTCGGGAAAAAACGGGTCGGGCACTATTTGAATCTTCAGCGCAAGGTCCGTGAACAGGCCCGATTGAAGAATGGCACCATTGCCGCCCACGGCGATGAAGCGGTTGCGGGCGTAGGTGATGCCATTGAGGATTTGATAGCAGCGGGTGGCGCGCCCTGTCCAGAAGTAGCCGTCCCTGGAGGTGAAGACGCTGGCCGGAACGCCTCCATACGGAACGCCGCCCACGGCCACGAATTCTCCGTTGGCGTAGGTGACGTCAAAGAGGTCGCCACCAAAGTTGCTGTTGAAATCAAACTGCGCCAGGTTCCAGCAACAATCGCTGGAGTAGGAATACAAAATCGTCCGCCCGGCCCCGACGGCCACCAGACGGCCGTTACCATAAGTGACGGCGTAAAGCGAAGCCGTGGTGTTGGCGAAGTTGGTTACCCATCGGCTCAGGTTCGTCGAGTTCAGGATCAAGCCGTTGTTGCCGACGGCCACGAAGGTGTTGCTGACGCAGGTGATGTCGTTCAGAAGATCCCCCTCGCGCAGGATGCTCCAGGAGGCGGCGTCCGGGGAGGTGAGCATGGTGCCGTTGCCGACCACCACGAAGGTTCCGTTGGCGCAGGCGATGCCGTTCAAACCCGCGAGCGTGTGCGAGTTGCGCGCCGTCCAGTTGGTGCCGTTGGGCGAAGTCAGGATGGTGCCGCTGCTGCCCACGGCCACGAACTGGCCCTGGGCGAAGATGACTTTGATCAGCGGCAGGGTGGTGCCGGAATTTTGCGCCGCCCAGTTGGTGCCGTCGGAGGAAGTGAGGATGGTGCCGTAAAAGCCGACGGCCACGCAGGTGTTGTTGCCGGAGGCTGCGGAGTAGAGGGGTTGGCGGGAGGCGGTTTGATCCCGCCGTGTCCAGTTCAGACCGTTGGTGGAAATCAGGATGATGCCGTCCTTTCCCACCGCGATGAACCGTCCGCCGCCTCCGGCCACGCTGACCAGGGTGGCGTCGCTGAAGGCTGCGGTGTCGGCAGGCACCCAGTTGATGCCATTGACGGAAGTGATGATGGCACCGCTTTCGCCCACGGCCACGAACCTTCCATTGGCCCACGTCACTTTGGTCAGGCTGCCATCCGTGCCTGAATTTCTCCTCGTCCAATGCAGTCCGTCGGGCGAGGTCGCCACACCACCGTAGCCCACGCCGGTAAAGATACCGTTGCCAAAAGTCACCGACATCAAAGCCAAAGATGGGGTGTTAATGGCGGTCCAGTTTAGACCATCCAAGGAAATTAACGACTGGCCATAAAAAGAGCTTGCGGCAACAAAGGTGCCTTGGGCAAAAACGACACTGGAGAATTGGGAAGAGTTGTTCTGCCAGGTCATGCCATCGAGAGACACCTGGCCAGAACGCACATACACGCCGTTCCCGTAGGCAACACCAGATGACGGTGGATTGAAGTAGTAGGGAAATGCGTTGCTAATGCTACTTAATTTCCAGTCCACGCCATTTGCGGACGTTGCCGAGAGGATGATAGTGCTCGGGCTTTGGAATCCTTCGTTGGTGTAGCTTGCGACGAAATACAGCCCGTTGGCATAACTCAGATTGAGGAATTGTGATCCTGGTGGAAAGGAAATGCCCGTCAGTTCATTGCCGTCGGGCGAGAAACCCACCGTGCCGTCAAGCGTGAGGCCGGCAAAGGTGCCGTTGGCGTAGATGATGTCCAGAATGTCGTTGCCCTGCGGCAACGGATTGCGCCAGCGCCAGTAATCCAACGGCGCTCCGGTCTGCAAGGTCAGGGTGGCGGGCAGGCTGGTGGCGAAACCGATGCCGTTGCCGACGCGAACCGTGTAAACCGCAGCGTCGTTGGTCGTAACCTTGGCAAGGGTGAAGATGGAATTGGTCGCGCCAGTCACGGCCACGCCATACTTGAACCACTGATACTGCAACGTGGGCACGCCCACCGCCGCCACGCCGAAACTCGCGTAATCTCCCGGCGACGCGGTCAGGCTTTGCGGTTCCTGCACAATCTCCGGCCGGCCATTGAGCACGCCGGATTGCAAAATGGTGGATGAATCGCCCACGGTCACGAAGGTACCATTGCCGTAAGCGACGCCGTGTAGCGGGTTGAAAAATGAGGAGTGGCGTTGCGTCCAGATCATCCCATCCGGCGACGAATAAATGGTTTCTGAATCACCCACGGCCACGAACATGCCTTCCGCATGGGTGATTCCCCTGAAGGTGGCGAAGGCGCCGGGTGACACGTCCGTCCAGGCCATGCCGTTGGTGGAACGATAAATCGCGCCAAAGTCGCCCACCGCCACGAACGCCCCGTTTCCATAACCCACGGCGCGGAACGACGGATTGAACATGCCCACGGGCGGGTTGGTCGTCCAGTTGTAGCCATTGATGGAGGAGAGAGTGCGACCAAACTCCCCGACGGCTACAAAACGTCCTGCACCGTAGGTCACGCCAGTGAGAGTATCACTCGATAGCGGAGTAACAGTGGTTCCAACAAAGCTGCCGTTCAGCGTGTAGATCGCCCCGAAGTCACCCACGGTGACGTGTGTCCCAGTCTGTGTTCCAACCCCCGACGCGACGGCCCGGAGACCGGTTGGCGCGAGAAAGCGGGTCCACGAAACGCCATCCGCAGAGCGCTGCACCACCCCGTTGCCGACGGCAATAAAGTTCCCATTGGCGAACGTTATTCCCTCAAGGCTCAGAATCAGGCCGGACGCACGAGGCGACCACTGGCCGCCATCGGTCGAAGTCCACACGTCGGCCGATCCGCCGCCTCCAGGGGCTCCACCGACCACGGCCACAAAGGTCTGGTTGCCGTAGGCCACTCCGCGAAAATTGAAATACACCGGTCCCATGTTGGTGATGGAGCGATCGTTCCAACGGTCGAGTGCGCCGGCGTGGATTCGCTCCGCTGCGCTTGTGCAGAGTAGCACGATCAAAATCACTGAATACCAACCCGAGAGATGAGTTTTAATTTTTTGCATACTGGTTGCCTTCGCTAAACTAGACAGCGCCCGTTGGTGTTTTGAATTGCCGCACAGGCCGTCCCGGTGCGGGCGCATCCTTCCATGGGAGGACTACAACTAGTCTGCTGTCCTTGAAGTGTCTGCCATTATTTCTTCGAGTTTAGCGCGTGCGCGGGTGATTTTTTCCAGGATGGCGGCACCTTCGGCACGCCAGACGTAGCGCTGCGGTTGGCGGTTGCGTTCGGCCAGCCAGGCT
>JANNEF010000138.1:0-2507 GCA_031378375.1 Verrucomicrobiota bacterium
CTGCGCGTCGGCGGCGCATGGTATCGCGTGGACCTCATCTTCTTCCACCGCCGCCTGCGCTGCCTCGTCATCATCGACCTCAAGCTCGGCACCCTCGACCACGCCGACGCCGGCCAAATGCACCTCTACCTCAGCTACGCCAGCGAGCACTGGACCCACGAAGGCGAAAACCCGCCCGTCGGCATCATCCTCTGCTCCTCCGCCGACGCCGCCCTCGCCCGCTACACCCTCGACACGCTCCCGAACAAAGTCATGGCGAGAGAATATCAGCTCGCCCTCCCCGCCGTAAAAAAGCTCGAAGCCGAACTCGCCGCGACGCGGAAGCGGTTGGAGCGGGTAGGGAAGAAGTAACTGCTGCTTCGCAGTCCACATGTTACGGCAAAATCAGCGGAGCCAGCGCCCACTTGCTGGCTTGGTATTGAAAGGGCTGTGGAATGGTCAAGGTGTTGCGTTCTATTCCGACGCGCCCATGAGGTAGCCGGTGGTAAGCCCCTTGTCTTTGAACCACGCCTTGAGCGCCGTCTTGTTGTTCGCAAGTTGACTATCAATTTCAGAATCAGCCGGTGCAGCCCAGAAAGTCCACGTCAGCAGCCGCGAGACGGTATCTTTGACTTCTGCCCACTCAGCCTCGCTCAACTCCCGGTAGAAGGGACGAACACGCTCTTCCTCATCCCGGATTTTGAGTCTGGCACACACGGCATCTTTCAAAATCTCTGCCCAAGCCATCACCGACTTGGATGAGAAGATGCGCTCAAGCCGAATGCGCGTTTGGTCGTTTGCAGCAGCCTTCGGATTCCAGTTCACGAGCGACAGCTCAAAAATGTGATTCATCAACCGCACGTTGTTCGCTATTTCAAAGTCCCGCTGGTAAGCCGGGGATGCGAGGTTGTCCGACACCGGCTCGTCGTTGAGGAAGTTTGCGAAGAACGATTTGGAAACCATATCAAGCGTCAGCGGATGCTCGTTGGAGCCGCGATTGCCCGTGGAAACCAGTTTCGCCATGCGGTTGTCGGGGTCTTCGATGATGGCGTTGTGAAGCCACGCTCGAAACCGCTTATTGCGTTCGCCGCGTGTCATGCCGGGGTCTTGGACTCGTTCAAGGTAGGCAAGAAATCCCACCTCAGTCTTCGTCTCTTGGTCTTCGCGGTTCTTGTAGTCCTCAAAATCTTTCCCGAACTGTCCGCCAAGTTTCAGCACCATCACCGAGGCGAAAAAGCGCGTCTGTGCGAACTTGTCGTGGGCCGAGATGTTCGTCTGGTTCAGAATGCGGAGGTCGGGCGCGATGTAGATTTTGCACTCGAACTTTCTCCGTCCTGCCCAAAGCAAGGCGGCGGCTTTGTGCTGCCCGTCGAAGAACACAATCTTGCCGTTGGCGATGCGACCAATCGAAGGCTGGAGAACCGGGTGATTCTGGAAGTGCCGGAATAGCTCGAACACCTTGTCAAAAATCAAGAAGCGAGGCTGAAGGCCAAACTGATGGTCCTCGTCGTCATCGCTGTCTATCAACTCCACCGGCAACGTCGCGTAGAAGTATTTCCAGCCGGTCGTTGGGCATTCAAGCAGGTCGAACGTGAAGGTTCCGTGTGCGGACTCCACTCGCACCGTTCCATCGCTCTCCTTGGCGCTGCAATGTGCGCCAAAGCTGGCGACTTGGCCCTTCGATTTAAGGAATTCCAGCAGGTGCTTGAGCGTGAGCCGGTCGCCTGTGTCGAAGAATTCCTTTAGCTCAAGGCGAACCCGGAAATCTTCGAGCGGGAGCATTCCCTTCGCCTTGTTATGGTGCTCACACATCGGGGCGATGTTGTCCAATTCACTGCGCCCACCGAGGGCGAACGCGAGGATGTGGTCGAAGTGGAGCTTTTCCTCGTCGGCAATCGCGTGCCCGGTTGCGAAGCAGACGCGACCGTGGCGCTGGATGATGATGTCCTTTTCCTCGGTGGTGAGCTGGCGTTTGAGTGTGATGGCCATGTTACTTCGCACGACTCTATGGAGCGCATTTAGAATTTGCGAAGCGATTCATTCGCCAATTTTCCCGCACCGCCTCCGGCGGTGCATGGATTAGTGAAAGGGTTCCGGGGGTGGTCGCTCGTGCCTCGCTCAACCCTCGGCCAATTTCCGTCAGCCCGCCGGGCTGGCAGGGTAAACTGGTTCTGTCCTGCGCTCACGATTTTGGACGCAGTGCGTCCAGAATTCGGAACGCAGTGCGTTCCAAATGTGTGACGCGTTGCGTCACACATTGCGTCGGGAGAAGTTATCCGGGACACCGTTTCCCCCAGCATGACGCACATCAGGATTGCCAGCCGCGAACTGCGCGGCACTCTTGCACGGCATGAAACCCAAACGCCCGACCAAATCCAAAGGCCTCCAGCCCGCGAAGCCCTGCTTCGATGGGCTGTTGCGGGAGTTGCGCGAGTTCATCACTGAGAGTCGGCGGCAGGTGTTGCGGGCGGTGGATGTGGTGCAGGTGCGGACTTGCTGGGGCGTGGGGCGGCACATTGTCGAGTTCG
>JANNEF010000153.1:0-3115 GCA_031378375.1 Verrucomicrobiota bacterium
TGAAGACCCACGGATAATTGAACAGTCGCGGGTCCGTCAACTCCACCACCTGCGGTTCCGGGTTGACCTTCAGCGACGTCATCTGCTGCAAGCGAAAGGAGAAGTTCAGGTCGGCATCCCGGTAGTCAGTGAACCATGCGAAGCTCGTCCGCTCATATCCGGAGGAGCGGTATTTGATTCGCGTAAAGGTAAAGACATCGTGTGGAAAGGCTGCATCCAGCGGCCAGTTCGGCGTGTTGCCGCGGTCGGTCGTGATCTCCGTGGCGCGATAACTGGACTCCTCATTGCGCCCACCACCGCCGCGTCCGCCGCCAAACCCGCTCCCGCGCCCCCGCTCCTGGCCTTGAAACTGCGCAAGGGCAACCGCCGCGATCAGGAGAGCCAGCAGCAGCACGAGAACAGGTTTCAAACTTGCCTTCAAGGAGGGTGGGTTGTGATTCAGTTAACCCGGCGGCGGGTAGGAATTTGCTTTCCAGACGCTCCGCGGTTCCAGGGAGAATCGCTCTTGCACCGGGTTCATGGGTATAATTTTGCGCCGACGCGGGCGGTTGGCAACCATCGTTTTGGCGGGTTTTGGCGGGCTGAATAGGCCGTGAGTTTTTGCGACCGACCGCAGCCTGGAGCCAGGATACGGTCAACAACTGCGCTCCGGCATCCGCGTCCGGAAGGGGCGCGGGCCGGGGGCCAGCGGCGGGGTGCCGCTGCCTTGACTCAAAGGTGGCGCAGGACTTTTTCGATCACGGCGCGCTGGTTAAGCGCCGCCATCACCTCCACGGGATGCTGGCACTTCGGTCAGGTCAGCGAAAAGGGTCAGATGGGAGCCTGGACTCATCACATAATTGATCGCGCCCAGAGACTCAAACTGATCGTCCACCGTGGGCATCCGGTTTGATTAGAGCCTCCTCACGTCGTCTGCTACGGGATGCGCCGCTACGGGACGCGGAGGTGCGGACCGGCTTGCGAAGAGCGGGCAAATCAGTTAATACACAAACATGCAAAACCAAGGTCGAACAGGCCGTTCACTGGCGCCGGGAAACGCCGGTGACGCGTGCTTGGATTGTCCGGTGTCTGGCGAAGAGCGGCGTCAGCGCCGTCGCGCAACCGGGGAACGGGCATCGACCTTGTGATTGCTCAGAACCGTTTCAGATTGTCAGGAGTAATCCCCCGGCTCTTCGCGCTCCTGTTCGTCATCGCGCTCGGTGGGAGCGCGCAGGCGCAGGTGGTGATCAATGAATTCGTCGCAGAGAATGCCGCGTCCGCCACGGATGAGGATGGCGCGAATCCCGACTGGATCGAGCTGGTGAATACGACGGCGGCCGAGGTGAATCTCGAGGGATGGTGGTTGAGCGATGACCCGGCGGTGCCAATGAAATGGCGCTTTCCGGCGGTGACGCTGGCGGGGCGCGGATATCTCGTCGTCTTTGCCTCGGGAAAAAATCGCACGAATCCGGCGGTGACACTCCACACGAATTTCCAGCTCAGCAACGCGGGTGAGTCCGTGCTGCTCACGCAGCCCGATGGCGCGGTGGTGTCGCAGTTTCTGAATTTCCCGCCGCAGCGCGAGGATGCGAGTTATGGAACCGCGCGCATCGTGCTCGCGGGCAATCTGGTGCAGCAAGGCAGCGTCACCCGCGCGCTGGTGCCCGCGAATGACACGCTCGGCGCGACGTGGACGGCGGCGGCCTTCGGCGATGGCGGCTGGCAGAGTGGCACTGCTGGCGCGGGCTACGACCTGGGCAGCAACAACACCAGTGGGCTGCTTTTTTTCTACAATTTCAACGGCACATCCCCGACTCAGGCCGTGGACTTGAGCGGGAACGCGCGTCATGGCGTCATCGAGAATGGCGCGGCACTCACGGGCGACGCGCTGGGACGCACGGGCCTGCCCGGAGATCGCGCGATGAATTTCCCGAACACCGCCGGGAACCGCGTCCGGGTCGCGGCTGCGGCCACCGGCGGGCTCGATGCCATCACCGCGTCAAATCAGGTGACCGTCAGCGTGTGGATGTATGGCGATGCCTCGCAGCCGCAGCCCGACTCGCTTTTCTACGGCGACGACACGACGACGGGCGCGGGCACGCGGCAGCTCAACGCCCACACACCGTACAGCGACTCGACGTTTTACTGGGACACCGCGGGCTGCTGCGGATCGGGCAATCGCATCTCCGTCGCGGTGCCGGACAGCACGAAGTGGCGCGGGCAATGGAACCACTACGTCTTCATCAAGAACGGCAGCACGAAACAGATCTGGCAGAACGGCGCGCTCCTCACGGAGGGCACCAACACGGCGGCGTTCGGGCTGATTCGCTCCTTCTTTCTCGGCTCCGCGCCGCAGGGCGGCTACGGCGGGAAAATGGATGACTTCGCCTTGTGGAGCCGCGCGCTCACGCCGGAGGAAATCGCGCAACTCGCCGCCGGCGCATCGCCGCTCGGTCCCTTCAGTTTCATCAACCTGATCGGCACTCCGCTCGGCGCGATGCGAAATGTGAACGCCTCCGCGTATCTGCGTTTCCCGTTCACGGTGAGCGGCCCGCCCGCCGGGGACGCGCTCCAGCTTCGCGTCAAGTTTGACGACGGGTTCGTCGCTTATCTCAACGGCCTCGAGATCGTCCGCCGCAATGCGCCCGTGACGGTGCAGTGGAATTCAACGGCCACGAGCGACCGCTCACGCAACGCCGCGCTTGCGTGGGAGTCGCTGGAGATTTCTGGCGGCGCCTCGCAGCTCGTGCCGGGCGCGAATGTGCTGGCGATCCAGGCGTTGAACGAAACGGTGGCGAGCACCGAACTGTTGGTCCTGCCCGAGCTGGCGACAGTGCAGACGACGGCCGGGCGCTACATGCTTGCGCCCACCCCCGGCACGCCAAACTCCGCGGGCACCGAGGGCTTCGTCGCCGATACGCAGTTCAGCGTCACGCGCGGCTGGTTCAACGCCGCCTTTCCAACCACGGTCACGTGCGCGACTCCCGGCGCGACGCTGGTCTATACCCTCGATGGCACCGTTCCGACGCTGACCAATGGCACGCCGGTGAACCCGCAGGATTCAAACAGCGCGCCCGCCGTCACGCTCACGATCAGCGGCACCACCACGCTGCGCGCCGCGGCGTTCAAGACCGGC
>JANNEF010000285.1:0-26203 GCA_031378375.1 Verrucomicrobiota bacterium
ATACCAACTACGTTAATTGTCTGGTAGAAGTTAAGCGGCGGGGATAGCCTTTGGGCATGGCCAGACCCCGAGCAAAACTAGACCGTTGCGGTGAGGCTGACCTCGTCACCCGCCGCCTGAACACGGAACCGCCTGGAGCCCGGCGCGAGCGTCTGCTCGCCGTGCAGATGGGCCTCCAAGGCGAACTGGGACTGGACCGGATCGCGCAGGCGGTGGGCCGTTCCCGCGCCACCATCCAGACCTGGTTTGACACTTATCGCCAAGGCGGCGTGGACGCGCTGCTCTACGACGCCCGGAGCGACAATCCCGGCCGGCCCAGCGAACTTTCCGGGATGGCCCTGGCCGAATTGCAGAAGGATCTGGAAGCCGGTCGCTGGCGCAGCGTGCCGCAACTGCAGCGCTGGCTGGCCCAAACCCACGGCGTGAAACTGGCCTTGAGCAGCCTCTATGACCGCCTGGGAAAAGCGTGCGCGCGGCTGCGGGTCCCGCGCAAAAGCCACGTCAAAAAAGACCCCGCCGCCGCCCTTGAGTTCCGCACGGAACTGGCCGCCAAACTCACGGCCCTGGCCTTGCCGCCGGGCCGGCCGGTGCGCCTGTGGGTGCTGGACGAAATGCGTTACGGCTTGCACGGCTTCACCCGGCGCGTCTGGGGCCTGCCCGGCCACCGGCCCGTCGTGCCCACCCAGCAAAAGTATCAGTGGGGCTTTGTCTATGGGGCCGTGGGCGTGGGCTTGAGCCGCACCGAGTTCCTCCTCACCGAAACCATGGACCAGGCCCATAGCGTGGAGTTCTACCGGCAGATCAGCCGGGGCGATCCGGCGGCGCTGCACGTGCTCATCCAGGACGGAGCCGGTTTCCATCTGCGGGACGGCGACCCCGGCCTGCCCGACAACGTGCGCGTGGTGACGCTGCCCGCCTACAGCCCGGAGCTCAACCCGATCGAGGGCTTGTGGGACCAGATCAAAGACGGTCTCTGCAACCGGGTGTTCGATACCCTGGTCGAACTCGAAACCGTTTTGCAGACCGAACTGCAACGCTTCTGGCAGGACGCCCGCCGCGTCCACTCCCTTGTCTTCGATTGGCTGCTGCTTCAAGCAAACACTTCTTCCAGAGCCGTTATACTACTCTATTAACGTAGTTGGTATTACAAGGTGCGCACGCTGGTCGTGGGCAAGGCCAATGAGTTTCAAGCAGTGGCAGAGGTGTACGAGGAACAGGCGGACCTGACCACGTTCGCGCCGGGCGACGTGGTGAAGTTCGAAGTGGTGACCGTGAACATCGCTGGCGAAAGCGCCCCAAGCGAGCCGGCGTCCGTGATGCTGACCCTGGCGGCGTCGGCGTAAATCGCCGTTTCCGATCTTTCACTGGGCCGCGCCTGGCGCGGCCCTTTTCTTTTTCGCGGTGTGGCAGGCGGCCCGCCCGTTTTGGGGGGCATGGGCGCATCGCCGTTGATTGCAGCCCGGGGTGTGGGGCGGACATCCGGTCTGCCGGTTCTGGCAGCATCCTGCTGCCAGTTTCAAGCCCGCGCCTATTACAACACGGGGCACGGATGCCCCGGGAACCGTCAGGCTGGAAGCCTGACCCACTCACGTTGCCCGCCACTGGATCACACTTGCAATAAACTGCGATGTGCCTGGGCGGTCATGAGCGCGGAATTCATCGTTGCTTTTCTCGCGCTGGTTCCGCTCAGAATCCGTCATGCGTTCCACTTGTCTTGCCGCCGCCACCTGGATGGGTTTCCTCGTCACCGCTTTTGCCGCTGATCTGCCCGAGGGCATCCGCCGGGTGAAGGTGTTGAATTATCCGGACTGCTTCGAACTTGCCAACGCGGACACCAAAGTCACGCTCTGCCACCACGTCGGCGGGCGCGTGCTGGAGTATTCGTTCAAGGGCCGGAACGCCCTGTACCTGGACCCGAAGGAAGAGAAGTGGGGCACGCCCGGCGGACCGAAAGCGCCGTCCAGCGCGGGCCGATTCGACATCGGGCCGGAGTATCTCATACCGAAGCGTGACAAGCTCTGGGCGGGCGAGTGGCAGGCTGAAGCCATCGGCCCGCGCGCGGTGCGACTCACGAGCCAGCCCGACGACGCGACCGGGGTTCAGCTGATCCGCGAGTTCCGTCTCGATGCGAAGTCCACGCACCTCGTGTGCGAGCAGATCATCCGGAACATCTCGAAAGAGACGAAGCATTGGGCGCATTGGAGCCGGACCTTCGCCGTGCATGGCGGCATCGGCGTGGTGCCGCTCACACCGGAGAGCACCAAATATCCGAACCACTTCGTGATGTATCAGCAAGGCAAGGACCACTCGCTCCTGCTCCATCCGGCGGATCCAAATATTCGCGTGCGGGGGAAATTCCTCGAAGTGCTCGGCCCGCCCCGGTTCCCGAAGCTCGGCTTCGACTCGCACGCCGGGTGGTTCGCCTACGTGATGCCGCACGATCAGGCCTTCGTGAAGCGCTACGGCGCGTATGCCGACCGCGTCTATCCCGAGATTGCCAGTCTGACGCTGTGTTTCTGGTATCCGCAGGCGAGCATGATCCCCGCCTGCGAACTGGAGCCGCACGGCCCGCGCAACGACATCCAGCCGGGCGCGAGCGCGAGTTTCACCGAGCACTGGTATCTGCTGCCGCACAAGTTCCCGGCGACCGGCGAGCAGATCGATCTTGAGCAACTCGCGGATCAGGTGGCGCGCGAGACGGGCAACTGACGGTTGCCGGCACGCGGGCCGTGGAAATTGCATGAACGATTGATCAATGACCGGCGTGATTTCAACCGGTCGCAGCGAACCGTCCGGGGTTCCGCCCCAGCGGCTCGCGTCCATTGACGCCTATCGCGGGCTGGTGATGTTCCTCATGATGGCCGAGGTGCTGGCCGTGGGCCGGATGGCTGCGGCATTGCCCGACAGTGCGGTGTGGAAATTCCTCCATTGGCAACAGTCGCACGTCGAGTGGGTCGGGTGTGTGCTCCACGATTTGATTCAACCCTCCTTCTCTTTTCTCGTCGGTGTGGCCTTGCCCTTCTCCATCGCGGCCCGCCTGGCGCGCGGGCAGTCATTTGGAAAAATGTTCGGACACACCCTGTGGCGTTCGGTGCTGTTAATCGCGCTCGGCGTTTTCCTCCGCTCCGTCGGGCACAAGCAGACGAACTACACCTTCGAGGACACGTTGTCGCAAATCGGCCTGGGCTACCCGCTGCTCTTTCTGCTCGGGTTGCGCTCCCGGTCGGTGCAGTGGGCGGCGTTCGTTGTGATCGTCGTTGGCTATTGGGCGGCATTCGCCTGGCATCCCCTGCCGGGCGCAAACTTTGACTGGGCGGCGGCTGGCGTCGCGCCTGACTGGCCGCATCATCTGCCTGGTTTCGCGGCGCACTGGAACAAAAACACGAACCTGGCCTGGGCCTTCGACCAGTGGTTCCTAAATTTGTTTCCGCGTGGAAAACCCTTCCTGAACAACGGCGGCGGTTACGCGACGCTCAGTTTCATCCCTACGCTGGGCACGATGATTCTCGGTTTGATCGCCGGTGGCTGGCTGAAGGCTGGCCTTTCGCATCGCCAGAAACTCAGCCGGTTCGCCATCGCGGGCGTCGCCGGTCTGACGCTCGGCCTCGCGTTGCACCTGCTCGGCGTGTGTCCGATTGTGAAGCGCATCTGGACGTCGGCCTGGGTGCTGTTCAGTGGTGGTTGGTGTTTTCTCTTCCTGGCCGCCTTCCATGCCATCCTGGAGGCGAAGTTTTGGAAGGGCTGGAGTTTCCCGCTGCTGGTGATTGGCGCCAACTCCATCGCCGCCTACTGCATTGCCCACTTGTTCGATGGCTTCATTGCTGGCGCGCTCAATACGCACCTTGGCCCGGGCTTCTTCAAACTGTTCGCACCGTATGATCCATTTCTGCGCGGTGCGCTCGTGCTGCTCGTGCTTTGGCTCATTCTGTTCTGGATGTACCGACGGAAAGTGTTCTTGAAGATTTGATTCTCAGTTTCGAGCGGATCACGGAGTGACCAAGCAGGAAAACCGGTGGCAGCAGATGAGGGGCGCATCGCAGTTCTCCCGCGCCGCCGCCGCTCACTGGACGGCCACGCGATAAAAACGCTGGGTCGGTATGAGCGGCGAATCCATCACGGTCGCCGTCGGGCCGGTGGCGGTCAGATCCTCCGTGAGATCGGCCCACTCCAGCGCGTCCGGTGCCGCGGCGAATTGCACGCGATACTTCACCCCAGGCACGGCGGTCCACGCGAGTGTGACGCCGGCTCCGGACAGGCTGGCCGTGAGGCGGGGGCGTGCCACGACCAGGACCGTGAAATTATGTGCGGCGGTCAACACGGGAGATCCGTTGTCCGTCGCCGTGATGGTGAGCGTTTTCGTCGTGTCGGCTTGCGCTTCCGAGGGTGTCCAGGCGAACACGCCGGTGTCTGCGGCGATGCTCGCGCCGGCGGGCGCATCGTTGAGCGTGTAGTGGATTTGGTTCGCGGGCAGGTCGGCATCGGTGGCGGTGTTGGTGAACCGGAGGGTCGTGCCTTGATGAAGCGTCCATCCGGCGATGGGCGGGAGCTCTGGTGCCCGGTTCACCTCGCTGACCACCACGACGAAACTTTGCGTGAAGGACAGGGCGGGGGAAGCGTTGTCCGAGACAGCGACGACGATGGTGTTCGTGCCGGGGCCATCCGCCTCTCCGGGCGTCCAGGTGAAAAGCCCGGAAGCGTCGAGACTCGCACCCATTGGCGCGGACAGGAGGGTGAGGGACAGGCTTTGCGCGGGGAGGTCGGTGTCCGTCGCGGTGAGTTGCACGGCCAGCGCAGTTTCTTCGTCAACCGTCTGTGTTTCCAATGCGGCGATGGCGGGCGGCGAGTTCACCTTGTTCACGGTCACGGTGAAGGTTCTGGTGTCGGCGCGCGCGGGTTGGCCGTTGTCGGAAACCTGGACGGTGATTGAGTGGGTGATGCCGCCTTGCAATTCGACGGGCACCCAGGTGAAGACACCCGTGGTCGGATGTACGGAGGCCCCGAAGGGCGCGCCCGCCGCCAGCGAAAAGGTGAGCATCTGTGCCGGCGTGTCGGCGTCGGTCGCCGTGTTGGTGAAGGTGAGCAATGTGCCTTCGTCCAGGGTGAAGTTCGTGATGGTGGCGAGGGCGGGCGTGTGGAGGTTGCCGCCGATGAGATTGGTCGTGCCGGGGGTCGCGTTGGTCATGAAATGGAAGACGCCGGCGAAGTTGCCGTCCGCGTAGCGGCCCTGGCTCACGTCGCTGGTTTGAGTGGGGAAGGTGACGGCGTCCACGAGTAACCCGGCGGGATCGTAGAGACCGATTTCGTCGCCACTCCGGCGCAGTTGGAAGCCGGCGTGGAGCGCGGCGTCCATGCCGTTGGTGCCGGGCGCGTTGTTGTCCGCCCACACCAGCAGGAAGCCCCGCGCCGGGATGGTGGTGCCGTCGGGGATGCGCCACCGGTCGTTCCCGCCCAGATCGTCGGTGAGGAAATAGCCGGAGAGATTGATGGCGGTGGTGCCGAAGTTGAACAGCTCGAACCAATCGTCGTAGCGATTGGCGTTGCCGGGATTGGCGAGCGTGCGCGTGTTGCTGGCCATCCACTCGTTGATCGCCACGGGCACGGGTGCCGGGTTGTTGCTCGCGCCGGGCGTGACGTAGTGGAAACGCTGCCGGTCAAAAAGCTGCCCATCCGGCCACGCGCCGACGGAGAGGCCGGGGGACAATCCGCCGTAGTTGATGTAGTCCAATAGCTGGTCGCCGCGGGCGAGCGCGACCGTGCCGTTGACTGGGTCGAGACGGAAACTCGTGTGCAGCACGGCGCCGGTCGAGAGTTGCGGCTGGCCATCGGCGAAGACGGTGAGGAATTCACCGGGGCCGATGAGCGCGTCGGCGGGGAAAGGCCACTGGTTCAGGTTGGAATAATCATTCGCCAGGAAAAATCCATCGAGCGTTATCAAGTTGGAGCCGGAGTTGAACAGCTCGATCCACGGCTGCGGCGTGCCGGTGTTGTCGCGCAAGCCGTCGGGATTGTCGGGCAGCACTTCGTTGATCCACAAGTGCGGGTAGGTGGCGACCTTGCCGGCGACAATGTTGGACGCCCCGGGCGAAGCGGCCGCCGGCTTGACGATGGCATCCGGGCGGAACACGGTGGCGAAGTAAGCTGTCAGCTTGTTCGCGTTGGTGCTCGGCAGATACCAAAGGCTGACCGTGTAAGTGCCCCCGGTGGTGATGTTGAGATTCTGGTAAAGGCAGTTGGGGGTGGCGGCGGGCACGTTGGGATTGCCGGGCGTCGTGGAGACAAGTCGCAGGCTGCCGGTGCCGGATCGTTTCACGGTGGCGCTGATGACGGAGTTGGAGACGTTCGTGCCGAACAACCACGCGCCGCCGGCCAGCGGTGACTCAAAGCCGCCGTTGGCGATGAGGTTCGGGCCACTGCCGGCGACCGTGCCCGCCACGAGCGACACGTCGTCCACATGCACATCGCCTGCGCCATCAAGCAACACGCGGATGCGACCGTTGGAAAGATTGGTCGCGGTCGCGCTGAGGAGGCGCCAGCCCGTTCCGTCGGACCAGTTGCCAGCGCGGGCGTTGTCCTGCGCGGCGTCCACGAGTTGGAGCGCGAAGCCGTCGGTTGCGTCCGTCATGACCGGCCAGGGCGGGGTGATTTCATACTTCACCTTGTTCACCAGAAACTCGTTCGTGCCGACGGTGCGGACGAGCGTCAGCGTTTCACCATCGCGGTCGAGCGTGCCGCCGAACTCCCCGGCCAGTGGCAGGTTTGTGCCATAGGCGGCCTGGAACGCCGCCGTGTCCTGCGCCACCACCACGAACCCGCGCGGCGCGATGATGGTTCCGGAGTTGAAGTCGAAGTCCAGGCCCCGCAACCGGTAGCCACCCAGGCTGAAGCTGGTGTTGGTGGAGCGGTTGAAAATTTCCACATAGGCGGTGTTGCTCGCGGCGGAGTTGAACTTGATTTCGTTGATGACCAGCGCGTCCTCGGGCGTCGCCACCGGACCGTTGAAATAGACGGTCACGCTGCGGGTGGCACCCGGCAGGACAATGCCGGCGGCGTCGCGGGCTTCGAGCGTGAACTCGTTGGTCGGGCCGGCGAGCGTGAGCGTGATGGACCAGTTGCTGATGGTGCTCCACGAAACCGGGTAGGCGATGCCGTTGGCGGTGAGGCTGCGCGCGGAGATGGGCGCGAGGCCGCCCAGCGTCAGCACGGTGCTGGCGTTGGTGAAACTGGCGCCGCCGTTGTTGGTGATCGCCAGCTCGCTCCGCACGGTCGAGAGGAGCGCAAGGATGTGATCGCGACGCGTGGCGATGTAGCTCTTGATGGTGGTGGGCGCGGAGGCGTTGAGACCGCTGGCGCGCAGGGCGTCATACTTCGCGTCAATCAGCGGGTAGGCCTTGGCGGGGAGGAGCGGGCCGTTGGCCGCGTCTTCCAGCGCCTGCCAGTAGGTGCGCCGGACCACGGGGATGTTGAAGAGCGTGGTGATGGGTGAGTCGGTGAAGTTGAACAGGTTGGCGGTGGGCGCGCCGCTGCTGAACGCGAAGTCAATATCCCACAGCAGCAGGTTCCACCGCCCCGTCGCGCCCGCCTTGAAGATGTACATGTTCTGCCCGCCGCCGTTGCCGTAGGAATCGCCGTTGCCGATGATTCGCTGGACCGCGAACACGCGCGAGCACACATCGAAATCCACCACCGGTTCCACCACCGCGAGGTAGCCGTCCACGGGCGAGTTGGTCGTCGCCAGCGCGTCCACCAGTTGCAGCAATGCGGTGTAGTCGCTCACCGATTCGCCGGTGCGCACGGCGCGCTTGCCCCAGTTCTGACGATAGCGCGCCAGTTTCTTTGATCCGCCGGTGGTGGTGAAGCGGCTCAGGCTCGCGCCGGTGGAACCGAACGGACTGAAGGACGTGTCGTTGTGCTCGAACCACAGCTGGACTTTGTGCAGTGAACCATCGTCCACCTCCGGCCACCATTGTTGTTCGTGATCACCGCTGGGTTGCTGCACGTCCTCCATCACCACACCGCGGCGCACGCCGTGCATGAACATGTTCACGTAGCGATGATGGTTGAACGGGATGCCCAGTTCGCGCGCGATCCAATAGGCCGTCTGCTGGCCCTGGCCCGTGCCGTCGCCGCCGCCATTGCCGGGCAACTGGAGCGTGAACTCCGTCTCCGCCAGATGCGCGTCGTCCGCCGGCAGGGAAATCTGGTAATCGCAGTTGCCTCCGATGGGCGAGGTATAAGCAGGACTGTGAAATGGGCTGCCCGCGTAACGCGCGCCCGCGCCGTAGATGACGCGGAAGTTGCCCAGCACGAACGTGCCGTCGAAGGGCTCGTTGCTCAACCGCTCCAGGCGATTGGTCCAGGTCATGAACGTTTGCAGGGTCATCCAGAAGCGGAAGGCGCCGATCGTCATCACGGGCTGCGTCTCACCGAAACGCACCAGACACTCGCGCGCCGCCGCTTCCGGGAAACGCGCCGCGGCGGGCGGCGTGAAATTGTCCTCCGCGCTGACCGCGAACGCCACGACCGCGCCGTTGGTCTGGCCCGCGATGGTGGCGGTGAACACGCCGTCGCCCGCCACCGCGTCGCCGCCGGCGCCGTCGTCACGCATGGACGCGACGTTCGTGGAGCCGCCGGGGTCCACGCGCCAGGTCAGTTGCACGGCGGCCAGTCCGTCGGGATCGGAGACGCGCGCCGTCACCGTCACGTCCTTGCCGGCCCACGGCAGCACCGGCGCGTGCGCGACTTCGGCGATGGCCGGGCCGGCGTTGGTCTGGTAACGGCTATTCCGCGCGCCGGGCGTGCCGAGGTCCGGCGGGACGAGCAACTGGCCGGGCGCTTCAAGATGATTGCCGCGCAGCCGGAAGAGAATTTCCGGCCGCCCGTGCAGCCACTTCACCTTCGCGGAGATCGTGCCGGTGACGTTGTTGCTGTAGAAACCGCTGAGAGTGGTGCGAACGCGGTTGGCGCCGGTGTCGCCGCGACTGCTGGCACGCAGATGCAGCGCCGCAGAACTGTTGTAACCGGTGCTGGCCAGGCTGGAGCGAAGCTGGCTGCCCTGCGCGAACCAGTCCGCCAACCCGCTCTCGAAGCCCGGGTTGGTGACCATGTTCGCGCTGCCGGCCACACTGACGAACACGTCATCCACCAGCGCCTCGCCGGCGTCCTGCATCCAGAGTTGGAGCGAGTTCCAGTTCGTATAGGCGCTGTTGTCGAGCGTGCCGGTGGCGCTGACGGTGGTCCACAGGTTGTGCGCGGTGTCGTCGCTGTTAGCCCAGTTGGATGGCAGCCGGTTGTCGGCGCGCGGATCGATCAATTCGAGACTTGATCCGCCCGCGCTGCTCCACTGCCCCCAGCGTCCACCGGAGGCGTAAGCGACCTCATCCATCACGATGGAGAAGATATTCGTCTGTGCCTGGCCGAGGCCGTTGGTGGTGACGTTCGCGTCCGGTTTCGCCAGCGCGAGGCGTTCGCCGGAATTGCGCAACGAGCCGTCAAAGTCGCCGAGGCAGTTCGCCGTTGTGAGGTTCGGATACTTCGCCAGCAGGTTCGTGACGCTGCGGGCCACGACCAGGTAGCCGCCAGCGGAGAGAATGACGTTCGTGCCGAACGTGAAGTCCACACCGTCGGTGAAACGCCATCCGCTCAAGTCCACGGGTGCTGCACTGCGATTGTGAAGTTCCACAAACTCGTCCTCATCGCGTCCGCTCACCGGGCTGAACATGATCTCGTTGATCACGACGGCGTCGGCACGGGGCGGGCCGTTGGGCGCTCCGGGAGTTTTGTTCGCCAGCCGCAGGAAGCCCGCCGCGCCGTCGGGCACGCGGCCGGACGCCACTCCGTTCTCCTGCCCGTCGAAACGCACGGCGTTCAGCACTCGCGTCCGGTTGGAGTTCACGAGGTAAATGGTTTCGCCCGCGGCACTCAGTGAGAAACCCAGGGTGGTTTGGGTGAAAGCCACGAAACCCGTCGCGCCGAGCGTCGTGCCGTCGGGGATGCGGAACTTGTTCGTCGCCGGGTCGTCGCTCAACCAGCAGCCGCTCAAATCCACGGGCACGGCGCTATGGTTGTAAAGCTCCACGTAATCCAGGTCCGGCAGGTCGGTGTGCGCCAGAAACTCGTTGATGAGCACATGGCGCTGCGGCTCGAAGGGGGTGCCTTCCGCCGTGCCGGGCGAACCGCCGATGACGTCGCTCGGCGCCCACGCCTGTGCGCTGCCCTCGCCCCACGAGGGGCGCGCGAGCACCAGCGAGTGCCCGGCGCCATCCGCCGCAGCCGGCCAGGCGGTGCGTGAGTCGTAGTTGATTTCCAGCAGCACCGCGTCGCGGTTGTTGCGCAGTCGCAGCGTGCCGGCGGTGTTCGGCAGATTGTTCGAGTAGGGGCCGAACACTACGATGGACGTGCCCGGGTAGATGGCCTGGAAGTCGGCCACGTTCCGCGCGACGACCAGATGTTCGCCACCGCGAATCGTGGTGCCGGGTGGAAACGTGTAACTGATGTCGCCGCTCACTCGGTAGCCGCTGATGTCTTCGGGGAAAGGATTGGAATTGAACAACTCCACGAACTCACCGCTGCGTCCGTCGGCGCGTTCCGCCGGGTGATACATGATCTCCGTGATCGCCAGGGCGGTGCGGCGCGAGCAGGGACCGGGCGGTTCCGTGACGGGCGTTGGCGTTTCCAGCGTGGCGTTCGTCACCTCCATGAAGTCGCGAATCCACACCGTCGTCAGTGACGTGCTGTGACTGGCCACGCCGAAGCCCAGGTGAACCGTGGCCGGCAACGCCGAGGTGACCACGCCCAGTTGCGTCCAGAGCGCGCCGTCCAGGCTGGCGAAACCGGTGAAGACGCTGCCGGCGCGGGCGAGGCGCAGCCAGGCGTTGCCGGGATTCACCGGGAACGCCCCGGCATTCACGGCGGTGCCCGCGACGTTCGTGCGCCAAGTCATAAAACTGCCGGCGAGCGTCGGCGTGGCGACGGCGCCGACGAAGCGGCTGCCGGGCGTGAGGTCTTCCCGTGCCATCAAGGACGCCTCGCTCCAGGTGTCCGCGAAATCGAGTCGGGCCACGCGCGCCTTCACGTCGAAGTCGCCGGTGCGCAGTTGGAAGCTGAAGCTGAACTGATCGTTGGTGCCGCCGATGTCGAGGCCCCCGGCAGTCACGTTCACGCCGCCCGGCACCGGCGTGACGACACTCACCGTAGGCAGCCCACCGATGTCCTGCGGGAAAAACTCGATGGCGGTGAACGCGGTCAGTGATCCGGGCAGGATGGTGTTCGGCGTCGCGGCGCGGTCGCGGACGTTGTTCACCGTGACGGCGTAATTACTGCCGATGACCAGCGGAGTGGAAACCAGCAGCACGGATCGGTTGTCCGTGCGCAACGTGGCGGCGCTGACGATGACGCCGCTGCTCAAGCTGTAGTTCAGATGGTTGGTGGCTGTGGCGGCTTCCACCAACTCAGAAAAGAAGACGACCACATTTGTGGCTCCCTGGTTCAGCGCGCCAGCCAACATGGGCCGGGTCGCGTCAGCATTGACGGTGAGGGTGGCGATGGTGGAGGTGACGGCGCCGAGCGGATTCCACAAGACGCAGCGGAAGGTGGCGGCGTGGTCCGCCAGGGTGGCGACAGCGAGAGTGTAGGCCGCGTTGGTCGCACCGCTGAGGTTTGCTCCGTTGCGCTGCCACTGGAAAGCGATCGGATCGGAGTTGCCTTCGGCGACGGTAAAACCCGCCGCCGCGCCCTCGACGACAACCACGCTCGCGGGCGCTTGCGTGATGAGCGGCGGAAACATGCCGACGGGCGTGAGGCGGAGGGCGGAGATGGGTTCCTCGATGGAGCCGTCGGGCAGTTGCCAGCGCAGGGCGAGGTTGTCCGTGTTGACGCCCTCCTTCGCCAGCACTTCGAAGTGATAGGCCTGGCCCCCCGTGAGCGTGATGGCGGCGGATCGCTGGCTCGTCGCGGAATCCCATGAGCGCGGCGGCGCGGCGAGTGAGGTGGCGATGACACGGGCGCTGGTGGGCGAGGCGTTAGTGCCGAGCAGTAGCACACCCTCCTCGTCGGCGGCGATCCAAAATGTGTAGCTACCCGTGACGGGTGGGAGAATCATCGCGCGCAATCGCTGGCCGAAGGAGTCGGCGGAGTTGCTCGTGGTCTCGACGAAGTTGGTCATCAACTCCGCCGAGTTCGGACTGGCTGGGTAGGCGGCGTGGTTGGTCAGGTCAAAGACGTGGTTGCCGCCGAGGTTCGTCCAGATTTCACGATAGATGCCCTTGAACAGGGCGGGGAAGGTGATGGCGGAACCGGCGGTGATGGCGTTCGGCGTGGCCGCGCGGTCACGGACGTTGTTCACCGTGAGCGTGTAATCCGTTCCGAAGGTGAGTGGCGAAGTGCCGAGCGTGATGGTGTTGGGCGTCGCGCCGAAAGCGGCGGTGGCGATGGTGGCACCGCCAGAGAGGACGTAGTTGGTTTTGTTCGTCGCGGTGGCGGTTTCGAGCGGCTCGCTGAAAACGACCACGAGCGTGTTGGTATTCACGTTGGCCGCGCTGGCGAGTGCGGGGCGCGTCGTATCCGCCGTGACGCTCAGGGTGGCGCTGGCGCTGGTGCTGGCGCCGAGCGTGTTGGTGATGAGACACTGGAAGGCCGCGCCGTGGTCGGCCAGCGCGGCGGCCAGCGTGTAGGTGGCGCCCCGAGCGTTGGGGAGGTTGGTGCCGGCGCGCTGCCACTGGTAGCTGACGGCGTCCACGTTCGTGACACCGACGCGGAACTTGACCGTCGTGTTTTCCACGACGCTCGTGCTGGCCGGTTGGAGGTTGATGGTGGGGGCGATGGTCGCGGGCATGCCGAACACGCGCAGGCGGGATGAGCCGATGGGTTCCTCAATGGTGCCGTTGGGCAGCCGCCAGCGCACGGCGAGGTTGTCGTTGCCGGAGCCGTCCTTCTGGAGGGCTTCCACATAATAGCGGCGGTTGGCCTCGAGGTTGATGTTCGTGGATTGCTGGTTGGCCTCCTTGGTCCACTGGCGCGAAGTGGTGGAACTGTTCACGGTGGCGATGGGCACCTTGTTGAACGCGCTTTCGTCCGTGCTCAGGTAGAGGACGCTGTTATCATCGCTGGCGATCCAAAACACGTAGGCACCGGTGGTCGGTGCCACCATCAACGCGCGCACCCGCTGGCCGTAATTGTCCGCGGAGTTCTGCGCCGCCTCGAAGGAGGTCAGAACGTTGGTGGACGAGGGACTGTTGGGGAAGGCCGTGGCGTTGGTGAGGCTGGCCACGGTGGAACCGCTGATGCCGGAGAAGATTTCCTGGAACGCGCCGTTCTGCGCGAATGCCGATCCGACCATGGTGACAGCAATCGTCACGATGACGGCGAGGCGTCGGGATGACGGCAGCACGCGCGCGGTTGATTTGGGCATGCACTGGATATAGCAGGTTAATTGGGAGTCGGCAACCGTAGGAAGCGCGTTTCTGTCTTTGACCAGGCAGGGCACGGGGACGGCTCCGCGGATACGGGTGATACGTCCATTGACGCTGCCATTCTCAAGCGGTACGCTCCAACACGAATGATGATTGCCAACACAACCAACCAGACCAACGCCGTGCCGGGTTTCCGTCTTGGTGACGAACGGTTGATCAAAGTGACGCCCAACGCTGCCCGCAAGGTGGGCGCACTGCTCGCCAAGCAGGGCCGGGCCCAAGGGGTATTGCGCGTGGCGGTGGTGGGCGGCGGCTGCTCCGGGTTGCAATACAAGATGGATTTGCAGGATGGCCCCGCCAGCCGCGACATCCTCGTCGAGACCGGCGGCATCCGGGTCGTGGTCGATCCCAAGAGCGCGCTTTACGTCACCGGGAGCGAGTTGGATTTCGTGGACGCGCTGCAAGACGGCGGGTTCAAAGTGAAGAATCCGAACGCGGCGACCAGTTGCTCGTGTGGCGAAAGTTTCAGCGCCTAGGCAGCGGCGTTGATTGCTGCATCAAGTCGGGGAATTGAAATCCCGAACATTCGCCGACCGTGACCGATTACTTCAGCTTTTTCGACGAACAGCGCCGTCCGTGGTTGGACGCCGATTCGTTGAAGGCAAAGTTTCTGGCTCTCTCGGCGGAGGTTCATCCGGACCGTTCGCACAACGCGCCGGACAGCGAGCGGCAGGCCGCCAGTCAGCGTTTCCTCGCACTGAACGCGGCCTACAACTGCCTGCGCGAGCACAAGTGCCGGTTGCTTCACTTGCTGGAATTGGAGTCGGGAACCAAGCCGAAGGACGTTCAGACAATTCCCTCCGCCATGATGGATCTGGCGATTGAGGTCGGCCAGCTTTGCCGGAGGGTGGATGATTTTCTGGCGGAGCGAGGAGGCGTCACATCGCCTCTGTTGAAGGTGCGGATGTTCGAGCGCGGGGAGGAGTGGGCGGACCGGGTGAGGGAGTTGCTGCTGAGGATCAAGGCCGCGCAGTCCGAACTGGATGAAGTATTGAAGGGGATGAACGCAGCTTGGGAACACGCTCCTGCTATTGATACTCCAGCGCGCATTTGCGCCTTGCCGTTGGACCGTTTGGAGCAGGTGTATCGGCTCGCCAGCTACTTTGCGCGCTGGACGGAGCAGGCACGGGAGCGGGTGACGCAACTGGCGTTCTGAGCGACGTCTGTGCGAAGCCCTGGGATGACTAATCCTCTTTGATCTTCGCCGGTTTCGCGGTGACCGCCTTGGCGTCCAACACCAGCGCGCGGAACGTCCATTCGGCGCGCGGTTCGATGAGTTGCGTGTAATCCGTGGCCGTGCCCAGTTTCGCGCCACCGGCGTCGAGCAAATCCAACTCGACCCGCACGCCGAAGCGCTGGTGGTCAGAGTCGTTCTTCATGGTGCCGACGGCGTAAATCAGGCCGCTGCCTTTGGTTCTCTCGATGGTGACCGTGGCGAGTTTCAGATCGGCCAAGGACTTGGCGGGCTTCGAGACTGGCTTGAGTTTGGTTGCGTTGGTCGCCACTGACTCAAGCGGTCGGGCCGATTGCCTTTGTTTCCAGAAAGCGAAACCTCCCGCTCCGGCCAGCAACACGAGTGCGAGACTGACGAACATGGTGGCCCGCCCGCGCCGCTCGGGTGCCGCAGGCGCGCGGCCGGTTTTCGGCGGGAGCAACTCCGTAGAAAACTGGCAGTGCGGGCAAGGCACACTCATTCCAGCGGCGGACGCGGGGAATTCAATGTGTCCTCCGCAGTTTTTACAGGAGCACTTGAAATGTTCGGGTTCGCTCATGTTGGTCGGACGCGGCAAACAGAACCATACAACGGTACGGGAGTTCAAGATTTAGTGCGCGGTGGTTTTTGGATTGGCGGGTGCGCCGGTTTCGATTACAAGCAGGGCAATGGTAAAACCGGTTGACCAGGCTTGATGGGGTGCAAACCACGCCAGGCGGAATGAGCGACCGTTTTCACGGCTGTTTGGTTGCCGGCAAATCCGAATGAAAGTAAATCTCGCCTACGGCCAGGGGCACTTGCCTGTGGAGTTCCCCAACGACCGCACGACCGTCATCATCCCGTCGCGTACGTCCGGCTTGAAGGACGAGCGTGCCGCGGTCATCAGAGCGCTGGAGCAGCCCACCGGCGCACTCCCACTCCGGGAGTGGATCAAGCCGGGAAACCGTGTGTGCATTAGTTTTAGCGACATTACCCGCGCCACGCCCAACGAGCGAATCATCCCCTGGCTGCTGCAATACCTGGCCCATGTTCCGCGCGAAAATATCACGTTGCTCAACCAACTGGGCACGCACCGGCCCAACACGCGCGCTGAGTTGGAGAAGTTGCTTACTCCGGAAGTGGTGCGGGACTATCGCGTCTTGAACCACGAGCCGGAAAATCGCGGCGCCCACGTTCAACTCGGTACAACGCGCGACGGCACTCCGGCGCTGGTGAACCGCCACGTCGTCGAGGCTGATGTACGCATCATCACGGGGTTCATCGAGCCGCATTTTTTCGCGGGCTTCAGCGGTGGGATCAAAGGCATCGTGCCCGGCACGGCGGCATTGGAAACGGTGATGAGCAACCACGGCGTGAAGAATATCGGTGATCCGAACGCGGCGTTTGGAATCGCCGACGGCAATCCGTTGTGGGAGGAATTGCGTGACATCGCAGTGCGCGTCGGCCCCAGTTTCGTGCTCAATGTGACGCTCAACGAGCAGAAGCAGATCACAAACGTTTTCGCCGGTGACATCATCAAGGCCCACCGGGCGGGTTGCGAGTTTGTGCGCCAATCCGCCATGCAACGGGTGTCCGCTCCGTTCGACGTGGTGGTGACCACCAATAGCGGTTACCCGCTCGACATGAATTTGTATCAAGGCGTGAAGGGCATCAGCGCCGCGGCCCGCATCGTCAAGCCGGGCGGCACGATCATCCTCGCGTGCGAATGCAGTGAAGGCGTCCCCGGCGGCAGCCCGTTCGACAAGCTCCTCCGCAGCGCATCCGGACCGGAGGAAATTCTGACGCAGTTGGTCACGCCGGGTTTTGTACGCCCGGAGCAGTGGCAAGCGCAGATACAGGCGCTAGTCCAAAGAAAAGCCACGGTGCTTCTTTACAGTTCGCTGCCGGAGGAGGTTGTTCGAGCCTGCCATCTCATTCCCTGTTCCAACATCGGCAGCGCAGCGCAGGAATGTCTGAGCCAATGCGGACCTGATTCGCGCGTGGCCGTTCTGCCGCAGGGGCCGTTGACGGTCCCTTATTTGAGCGCTTGAACCCAGCGATTATCGCGCGAAATCCACTGTTGCCCGTTGGTAGGCCGGGGCGTATGGTCGCCTCGGAATGTCGCATGTCCGGGTGAGCTTGAAAGTTAACCGACAGAGTCTTGAATCCTGAAACGAGTATGGATAATCCGGCTTATGCCATCGGTCAGGCGGTGTTCATCCGCACGGACACGCCGGATTATGCCGAGGAGACCATCGCCTTCAAGACCCTCGAAGAGATGGTGAAGATTTGCTCCGAAACACAGCCCAACCTCACGCTGGATAAAATTGTTGTCTATGCGATGCCTGATGGCGAGCCGTGCGCACTCACGCTCAGTTTCGTGTCTGCGTCGAAAGGACACCGGCCCGGCCAGCCTTCCCCATTTGAAGCTTAAAGAAGTGTAATTCGCTGTGGGGAAAAAAATGAGCCGGCTTTCGCCGGCTCAAATAGTGATAAGGTCATATACGCCTTCACCTAGGCGCTCAGAAGGGTAGCGAGGCCAACTTTCCATCGCTGCTCGAACCTCACTACGAGCAAGACCTTTCTGCCAACCCTAAACGAGCAGCGAAATACATAGGTTAGATAACTCCGACGTTCAAATGTTCAAAGTTTTTTCAGACTTTACCTAAGCTGTTTACCAAAGGCGGTTTGCAAACATCAGCAACGCGCAGAATTCGATCCACTGCCATCACACTCAGATCCCGGGTTGGCATTTACGTCCGTAAAAATCCGCGTTCCCTGGCGCATCGCCAGCAACCGCCCCAATGGCGGGCCGTCCACACCCGACAGTGACTGATACAAGGCCTGCTCTTTCCCGGCTCCGGAGGCTAGGACCCACACCGCCCGCGCGGCTGCAATGACGCCATACGACAACGTAATCCTGTGCGGCGGTGGCTTCGACGCAATTACCGCTCGATAAATTTCCCGCGAGTCGCCGGGGGAAATCGTGTCTCCGGGAAACAGTGATGCGATGTGGCCGTCTTCGCCCATTCCGAGGAACACCAAGTCCAGCTTGGGCAAGCCTTCTTTGTCGGCGGCAACCATGCGCTGCAACTCGTTGCTCGCGGCCAAGGCCGATTTGTCCGGAGAACCTTCTCCGTGAATGCGATGGATGTTTTTGCGGGGTATTGACAGCGGTTGAAACAGGAGTTTGTCGGCCACCGCGAAGTTGCTTTCCGGATCGGTGGGTGGGACGCATCGCTCGTCTGCCCAAAAAAAATGCACTTGGGCCAGGCTGATACTTCGCACCCGCGCGCCCTCAGCCACCGCGTTAAAGAATTCCCGCGCAATCCGCCCTCCGGATAGCGCGACGCATTGAGTGTGCCTGTCGTGACTGGATTTTTCCACCACATCCAGCCACTCACGGGCCACCGCGCGGGCCAGTAGCACATCGCTGGCGAAGGTGATCAGGGTAAACTTCTTCATCGTCTTAAGTGATGCACAAGCGTGTAACCGAAAACCGTCATTCCCCCGGCTTGTGATTTACTACGTCACTGGCTGCGGGTTTCGCCAGGCGTGTCCTCGGCCCGCGAGCAATTCATCCGCCGCCACCGGCCCCCAGGTGCCAGCGGGGTAAAACTCCTTCTCCATCAGCGGCGCCTTGCTCCAGCCGGCACGGATGGGGTCCACGATGTTCCACGCCGTCTCCACCTCGTCGCGGCGGATGAACAAAGTCGCATCTCCCGCCAGCGCCTCCAGCAGCAGTCGCTCGTAGGCTTCCGGCGTGTAAGCGCCGAACTCGGCGTCGTAACTGAAATGCATCCGCACGGGGCGCAGTTGCAGGCTGGTGCCGGGAATTTTTCCATTGAATCGCAGCGTGATGCCTTCGTTGGGTTGCAACCGCAGCGTGATCGCGTTGGCGTCCAGCTTCGGTCCGCATTGCGCCGCGAACAAAACGTTGGGCGTCGGACGAAACTGGACACGCACCTCGCTCGCGCTCAGGGGCAGGTTCTTGCCGGTGCGCAAATAAAACGGCACGCCCGACCAGCGCCAGTTGTCCACGAAAATTCGCGCGGCCACAAACGTCTCCACGTTCGAGTCGGGCCGCACCTTTGGCTCGGTGCGATACGCGGGCCGTGATTGGCCATCCAATTGGCCGGCGGTGTATTGCCCACGCACGATGCAGGTCTCCACCTGACTGGGATCGAGCACGCGGATGGACTTGAGCAGCTTCACCTTTTCATCGCGGATGGCCTCTGCTTCGAGCGACACCGGCGGTTCCATCGCCACCAGTGCGAGCACCTGCAATAGGTGATTCTGCACCATGTCGCGCAGCGCACCCGCCTCTTCGTAGTAACCGCCCCGCGACCCCACGCTGTGCTTTTCGCTCACCGTGATCTGCACATGATCCACCGCGCCGCGATTCCACAGTTGCTCAAAGATCGCGTTCGAGAAGCGGAACATCAAAATGTTCTGCACCGTCTCCTTGCCCAGATAATGGTCAATGCGGTAAATCTGTTTTTCGTGGGCGAAGCGCGTCAACTCGCCGTTCAACTTCTGCGCGCTCGCCAGATCGTGTCCGAAAGGTTTTTCCACCACGACGCGCTGCCAGTCCTTGCCCCCGCCATCGCGTCGCAACAGTCCCGCCACGTGCAGGTGCTCGACCACTTCGGCGAACTGGCTCGGCGAGATGGACAGATAAAACAGGAGATTCTGCCGCAGCCCCTCGTGCCCGAAACTTTGAAGCTGCGCGCCCAGCTTCTTGTAAGCCGCGAGGTCCGAGAATTCGCCCTGGCAGTAGGACAAATTCTCCGCGAACGCGGTCCACTGCGCGGCGTCCACCTGCTTGGTCCGCGAATACTGTTCCAGCGCGAGCTTGAGTTCATCGCGGAACATCGCGTCGGACTTCTCGCGCCGCGCGAATCCGACGATGCGGAAGGGCGTCGGTAACTGTTTGCCGACGAACAGATGATAAAGCGCCGGCACCAGTTTGCGCGCCGTGAGATCGCCGCTTGCGCCGAAAATGACGATGGTGCAGGGCTCGACCGTCTTGCGGGCGAAGTCCAGCCGACACGTCAGCAATTCATCCAGTTGATCCACTTGATTCATACATTCCGACAGTGTCGGAAGCATTGATTGAATTCAACTCAATCTCCGACGCCCGCTGCGGATAAAGAATCTTCTCCCGTCGGAAGGAACTTCGGCCTAGCCTCGGGGTTGGATAGATTCGTTTGTCAGAATGATGCAACTGGAAGACCTAATCGTCGCAGCGCGCGATCAGGGTGCGAGCGACCTGCACCTGGAACCGGGCTTGCCCGCCGCGTTGCGCGTCCGCGGCGCGCTCCGCACCTTCGGCGAATCGCTTCCGCCCAAGATGGTGCTCGAAATGGCACGCGCAGCCGTGGGGCACGAGCAATGGCCGCGCTTTCAGGAGCGGCGCTCGTTCGATCTCTCGAAAACCATCGCGGGTGTCCGCTGCCGCATCAACGTGCTGCAAACGTCGCGCGGCGTCGGTTTGTGCGTGCGGCTGCTCGCCTCGTTCCAGGCGACGGTCGAGAAGTTGAACCTGCTGCCCGACCTCAAGCGGTTCGTGGCTCGGGAAACCGGATTGATCATCCTCAGCGGCCCGACCGGCTGCGGCAAGTCCTCCACGATGGCGGCACTCATTCAGGAGATAAATCTCACCGAGGCGCGACACATCGTGACCATTGAGAACCCGATCGAATACACCTTTCGCCCGCGCCGGGCCTACATCCGGCAGCGCGAAGTGGGGCGCGACACGCCGTCGTTCGAGCAGGCGATGCTTGATGCGTTGCGCGAAGATCCGGACGTGTTGATGGTCGGCGAGATGCGCGACCCGGAGACGATGCGGCTTACCCTCAACGCTTCCGAGACCGGTCACCTCGTGCTCGTCACGACGCATTCGGCGACGTGCGTGGAGGCGTTGCAGCGCATCGTCTCGGCGTTCCCGTCGGAAATCCAGAACGGCGTCCGCGCGCAACTGGCCGACTGCCTGGCGGCCGTGATTTCCCAGCGGCTGCGCTACCGGGCCGACCTGAAGATGCGCGTGCCGGAGTGCGAGATTCTGGTGCCGAGCATCCCGGTGAAGAGTCACATCCGGAACGGGGAGTTCTTCAAGATCAACACCGCGATGGAAACCGGCGCGGAGCACGGCATGTGGACGTTCCAACGCTACCAGGGCTGGCTGGAAAACAAAAAGACCTGGCATGTCCCCTCCGCCGGTGAATCCGCCGACAGCGAACCCGCCGACGCGCCGCCGCCCGTCAGCACCGCGTCGCTGCCCCTGGCAACCGCGCGGCCGCGAACGGCGGAAAGGAAGGTGGAGACTCCAACCGGTGCCGCGGGCGCGAAGGCAGCGGGACCAATCGAGATCGAACCGGTGGAGGGCGGTTTGCAGGAGTTGATCAAAAAGCTCGAAGGCGATTAGTGCGATTGAGCGGCGCTCGCTTACTCGACTTTTTTCGCGCGGTAGAAGCGTTGCGGGGCATTGGTGGCCGACCAGTCGATTACCGGGGTCGGCGGAATGGTGTTCGTCACGGTCATCCACGGCAGCCAGTCGGTCAGGTTGGAGGAGGTTTCAATCGCGTAGGGGATGCCGGTGCCGCCGTTGACGCGCATCTGGAACGCGCCATTGACCATGCGCAGCGCGCCGAGGTCGAAGTCTTCCGTCACGGTGAGGCTCCGGCCGGCGGGGATGTTGTGGGCTTCCTGCACGCGACCGGAAGGCCACTCGACGCGGATGGTGTTGATGACCGTCGCGTCGCCCAGGCCAAACATGGCGATGAGTTGCTGGTTGGCCAGGCCGTCGCCGCTGGTGATCTCGCGCATCTGCCACCGGGCCACGCCGCCGATGGTCGCCAGCACGCGCACTTTCGCGCCGATGCCCGACCGGTTCGAGGCGGTGCCCACGCATTTCACTTTCAGCCAGCGGTTCGTGCCGGGCGTGGCGCGGTAGAGGAAATTGTTCGTGCCGTAATTGGACACGTAGAGGTCGGGATAACCGTCATTGTCGAAATCCCCCCAGGCGCAGCCGCGCGAATCACCGCCGTCGTTGACGACGCTGCCGGTGAGCACGCGCGCGAACGTGCCGTCGCCATTGTTGCGGAACAGGAAGTCGATCCCGTTGTTGGCGACGAACAGGTCGAGCCACCCGTCGCAATCGTAATCTGCCCAGGCGCCGGTCCAGGAATTGCCGCCGACGGTCACCACGATGCTGTTCGTAATCTTCGTGAACGCGCCGCCGCCTTCGTTGCGATAGAGAAATTCATTGCCGTTGTTCGCGACGAACAGGTCGAGGTCGCCGTCGTTGTCGTAATCGCCCCAGGCTGCGCCGTTGGAAGTGCCGCCGTCGGTGACGATGTTGCCCGTGGTGATCTTTGTGAACGTGCCGTCGCCGTTGTTACGATAGAGAAAATCGTTGCCGGTGTTCGCCACATAGAGGTCCGCGTCGCCGTCATTGTCGTAGTCGGCCCAGGCGCAACCGCGCGAATTGACGGCGTCGGCGGCGAGCAGGCTGTTGGTGATGCGGGTGAACGTGCCGTCCTGGTTGTTGTGATAGAGCAAGTCCGCGCCGTTGACCCCCACGTAAAGATCCAGCCAGCCGTCGTTGTCGTAGTCGGCCCAGGCGCAGCCCCACGAACGGACGCGATCGGTGACGATGCTCCCGCTGGTAATTTTGGTGAAATCACCATCACACAGGCCGCGATAGAGGAAATTGCTCTGATTGAAATTCGCCACGAACACATCGGCCCGTCCATCGTTGTCGTAATCACCGACCGCCACGCCGATGGACGCGCCGCCGTCGGAGACAATGGTGCCGGGGTTGGGCGCTTGCAGCCGCGTGAAGGTGCGGTCGCCGTTGTTCTGGTAGAGAAAATTGTTTTCGTTGAAATCGTTCGCCACGAACAGACCGGGCAGCCCGTTGCCGCACAAGTCCAGCCAGGCCGCGCCGAAGGACGCGCCGCCGTCGCTCACCAGATTGCCGGCGATAATTTTCGTGAAGGACGAATCTACAATGAGCGTCACCACCTGACTGGTGGCCGCACCGCCGAGGTTGGTGGCGACCAGCACGTAAGCGCCCGATTGGTTCGCTTGAATGTTGGTCAGCGCGAGCGTGACGTTGGTCGCACCTGGCACATCCGCGCCATTCAAGCGCCATTGGTAGGCGAGCGGCTCGGTGCCGGTGACGACCGGCTGGTAGTTGATGTTGACGCCCAGGCTCACCGACTGGCTGACCGGCACCGGCTGCACGGCGATGGCGGGCCGCACCGCCGCGCGCAACGTGTTCGGAGCCGTGATGAAACGGTGGCCGCTGGCCGGGTCGGTGATCGCCACGGTGTAAGTTCCGACGCTGGCGGTTTGCACGTTGGTGAGCAGCAGGCTGGCGTTGGTTTCGGCGGGCAGGTTCGTCCCGTTGAAACGCCATTGGAACAGGAGCGTTTCGCCCGCGACGCCGCCGAGGGTAAAGGTGAAGTCCGAGCCAATCGCCGCGCCGGGATTTTTCGGCAGGATGGAGTAAGTCCGCTCCGTCACGGTCAGGAGCTGGCGGGCGGGGACGTTGTCCATCTCGGTGATCAGACGCGAGGGCCATTCGATTCGCAGAAGGCTCGCGTTGGTCGCGTCGCCCAGTCCGAACTCGCCGTAGAGCGTGCCGGGGCTGCCGAAGCCTTCGCGCGAGGCGATCTCGCGCATCTGCCACCGATTGGTCCCGCCGATGGCCGCGAGCACTTTGACCTTCGCACCGATGGCCGCGCGATTGGACGGGCCGCCGACGCACTTCACATGGAGCCAAGCGTTGCTGTTGCCGTTGTTGCGGTAGAGGAAATTGTTCTCGCCGAGATTGGTCACGAACAGGTCCAGGAAACCGTCGTTGTCGTAGTCTCCCCAGATGCAACTGATGGAGCTGCCGCCGTCGTTGCCGAGGCTGCCGGCGCTGGTTTTGGTGAAGGTGCCGTCGCCGTTGTTGCGGTAGAGGGAATTGTTCTGGCCGAAGTTGGCGACGAACAGGTCGATCCACCCGTCGTTGTCGTAATCACCCCAGGCGACGCCCTGCGAGTTCCCGCCGTCGGCGGCGATGATGCTGTTGGTCACGCGCGTGAAGGTGCCATTGCCGTTGTTCTGAAACAGGAACTCATTCGGGTTGACCGTGCTGCCTGCGTTGGCGTTGCTCACGTAGAGGTCGAGGTCGAGATCGTTGTCGTAATCCACAAACGCGCAGGAGAACGAGCCGCCGCCGGCGGTCACGGCGGGGTCGGTGAGGATTTTCGTGAAGGCACCGTTGCCATCGTTGCGGTAGAGCAGTTCGTTCGCGAAGAAGCTGCCGTTGAAACCGGAGTTGGCGACGTAAAGGTCGGGGTCGCCGTCGTTGTCGTAATCGCCCCAGGCCGCCGCGATGGTGTTCTTGAATTCCGCGTCGCCGCCCACCGCACCGTTGGTCAGGCGCGTGAACGTGCCGTTGCCGTTGTTGTGGTAGAGGAAATTGAGGACACCGAATCCCGGATTGGTGACGTAGAGGTCAATGAATCCGTCGCCGTCATAATCGCCCCAGGTCCCGCTGATCGAGTCGGCGACGTTGGTGACCACCGGGCCGGTCGTAACGCGTGTGAAGGCGCCGTTGCCGTTGTTGCGATACAGAAAGCAGCCCTGGCCCTGGTTGGCCACGAACAGGTCGAGATGACCATTGTTATCATAGTCGCCCCACGAGGCAGAAACCGAGGTGCCCAGGTCCGTCACGATGCTGCCGGTGGTGATGGGGGTGAAAACGCCGCCGCCATCGTTGCGATAAAGCGCGTTGGGCCGCGAGCCGCCCTTGGTCACAAACATGTCGAGGTCGCCGTCGTTGTCGTAGTCCGCCCACGACGCGCCGTAGGAAAAATCAGGGTCGGCGACGAGCGGGCCGGTGGTGATTTTGGCGAACGAGCTGTCCACCGTCAGCGTCGCCACGCGGCTGGTGATGGATCCCGAGGCGTCGCTGGCGACGACTGTGTAATCGCCGGAATCGCCCGGTTGGGCCGGGGCGAAGAACAGGATGTCCATCATCTCATCCGGCAGGTCCACGCCGCCTTTCTGCCACTGGTAGCTCACCGGCAAGTCTCCGTAGGCCGTGGCGGTGAAATACACGTTGACCCCGGCGCTGACGGACTGGCTCAGGGGTTCCCACAGGAAGGTGGGTTGAGCGGAGGCGTGGCCCGGCGCGGCCAGCAGGAAGGCTGTGGCCAGCGCGGGAAGTGCGGAGGCGAAACGGGCGAGAGCGGTCGGGATGAAGGCGGCAGCCGACCGGCGGGAATGGTTCATCTCAGTCAAGTGCATGGCTCAGTTCCCCGATTTTTGAATCCGAAAATAGCTCGCGGCGGAATTGCCGTTCCACGGTTGGGACCACGCGGCCACCCCGTTGGTTGCCACAATGGCGGCACTCACCGCCGACCACTCCGGCGCGATCATGTTGGTGGCGCGCTCGACGTAATAGGTTTTGCCCGCCTCCGAGTTCCATGTCAGCGCCAGGTTGCCGTTGGTGAGGCTCACGGAGGTGACGTTGAAGGCGATGACCGGCGCCTCCTTGATCATCGTGAAGGTGTCCTCGATGTCCCCTGTTTCGCGGAGAAATTTTCCCTCCAGCGTGCGTCCGTTGATGTCCAGCACGAGCGAGCCGAGTTGCAGCAGTGAAACGCACATGGCCTGGTGCGGCCAGTCTGGCTGCACGAAGGTCGCCTGCCCGGAACTGCCGGCGACGATGTAAACCGCGCCCTTGCCGGCACCCGGCCCGGCGGTGGCTTTGCGGTACGCGCCGGTCTCGGCGGGGCGACCCGTGCCGGGGTCCACTTTCATCTCCGGCGTGAGCGTGGCCGAGTAGCTGTGATGCCCGCTCAACAGGTAGGAGCGTTCGTAGCAATGGCTGTGGCCGCTCAACACCAGGTCCACGCCGTAGGATTCCATAATCGGCACGATGTTCTCGCGCATCTCGACCAGCTCGAAGTCCGCGCCGTCGGGGCCGTTGGGGTCGTCCGAGTGATGCGAGCCTTTGGTGTACGGCGGGTGGTGCCAGAAGGCGATCAACCACTCGTTGGTGTTCGCGTCCAGATCGCTGCGCAACCAGTCCGCCATCGGGCCGGTGCTGGAGCGGGAGCTTGTCATCGCGTCGAGGCAGACGAAGTGAATGTTGCCGTAGTTGAAGGAATAGTAACGCTCCGTGCCGGAGGCGACTCCGCCCGCCTCGGCGTTGGCCGGCAGGTTGAAAATTTGATAGTAAGCGATGCCGGCGTTGAAGGTGTGCGATTGGGCGGTTTCGTGGTTGCCGACGGTGGACCAGGCGGGGGTGCGGCGCAGGAGGCCGGGATACATGTCGAACATCGCGCGCTGATACTCCGTGTCGGTGCCGGAGTTGTAGGCGTTGTCGCCGAGCATCAGCCACACGTCCGTGTGCCGGCTGGAGGCGTATTCGTAATAAGCGTCGCGCACCTGGCTCTGCGCGAGGCCCGTGCCGTTGCCCGCCGTGCCGGCGTCGCCAATGACCCACACGCGCGTGGGCTTGGCCGCGACCGGCGCGGTG
>JANNEF010000297.1:0-28456 GCA_031378375.1 Verrucomicrobiota bacterium
CCAACGGTCCAATCGCCAATCATGGCGGACAGATTGGCCAGGCTCAGTTCGCTCAACTGAATCCGGTTGCCGTCGGCGGGACTGCCGTCCGGGTCCATGAAGGCGACGCTGAACGAAAGCGTGGCGGTGGCGCCGGCGTCGAAGCTCAAGCCAAGTATCCCCAAATTCGCCGAGACACCGCCAAGGTCGAACGTCCCGCTCGCGGTGATGGTGACATCACGGATGGAAATCGACTGCGCAATCGGCTGCCCGCCGGCAATGGCCGCGATGCCCACGCCGAACGTAAGATTGACGCCGATGCTGCCCGACAGGCCGAGCGCCCCGACAGTGATGGGCTGGATGAAGTTCAGCCGATAGGTCAACTCCTTCGCGCTCACGTCAAAGCCAAAGGCAAGTTCCGCCGGGTTGACGCCCAGTTTCGCCGCAAGCTGGACCACGACTTCCTGCGCGCTGGGAAGCTGCGCCGTCGCCTGCGCGTTGGACAGCGGCTGGATGATTTTGCGGTCGAACGCCTCCACAAAATCGATCAGCGAACTGAGCGCGTTTTGCGCGTAGGGGATGCTGATGCCAAAGGCGCTTCCGATCTCTTCGATCTGCCGCAACTGGTCGCGCACGCCGGTCAGGCCGCTGATTACATCAGTCGAGGCGACTTTGAGAAACTTCTGAAGATCGTCCGCCAGCCCGCCGCTGAACGTCGCGGTCACGCCGGAGATGTTCGTGATGTCCGTCCAGGTAAGCGCGACCTGCGCGCCGCCCAGGCTGAACGGCGGCGAGCCGTCGGACAGGAAGGCGGCGACTTCAAACGTGCCGTTGAACATCAGGTCCGGCAGTGCGTCATTGCTGCGGTTCGGGTCGCCGTGGAAGTTGACGGACGCCAGGCTGAAGAGACCGGGGCCAAGGTCGCCGAGGCGAATCTTCCCGTCCGGGTGCGGCGAGGCGAGATTCACCGTCAGGCCGATGTCCGGGTCGGCGGCCAGGGTGGCGTTGGTCAGGGCGACTTCCAGAAAGCCAAACCGTCCGATGCCGCTGACGCTGCCGTTGAGAACGACTTTTTGGATGCTCAATTCCGCCGCGCCGCTGACGTCGAGGAAGAACCCGCTGGCATCAATGCCGATGGAGAAGTCCAGCACGACTTCGGCGCCGAGTTCCAATCCGCCGCGCAAATCAACCGTGCCGCCCAACAGCGAAACGCCATCGAGGTTCAGGTCCACCACGCCGCTCATGGTCTTCGCGACGCCGACGTGCAGGATCGGGCGGGTCGGATTGGTCTCGTCCAGCGTGGTGTTCCCGGCGATGCCGTCCAAGGCATCGATCGCGTTCTTCAACGCCAGCAACGACGGGATGGCGGCGGTGCCAATTGAATCGAGACTGAAACCGTTCGCGCCCACCTCGAAGATGCGCTCGAAGGCACCCGGTTCCGTGCCGTCGGCGAAGGCCTGCGGGGAGTTGGGTGGAAGACCGTTGAGTTCGGTGCGGCCCGCCGAGCCACCAGTGATGACGTTGGGCAGCGTCCGCCCAATCAGGGCCATCTCCGCCGTGGGAACGCTGGGGCCATCGATGAAGGGGAGGAACGCGAAGATGCGCCGCAGCCAGGCGCCGAACTTTTCCCATGTGGTGGCCTCCGTGAGATTGTCCTGCACGCTCGCGTTGATGTAGCGGACGACCTGCCGCGCCTTGGTGACGTTTTCCTCGATGGTGAAGACGCCACTGTCGTTGGTCTTGTCCCAGACCTTGACGCCATTCAAGACGAGCGTGTTGGTTCCTCCCGATGGCATCGCGCCGCCGTCGAAGTCGATGCCGCCGGGCACGCTGATCGCGCCGTTGGTGCTGTCCACCGTCAGCAGGTCGTCACCGCCCAGGCCCAGAATCACAATCCGCTCGACGCTGGAGATCGGCACGGTGAGCACCGGGGTGGTGGTGGTGACGAAGATGTCGAGGAGCGAGGCGTTGGCCGTGTTGCGCTTCAACTGGAACACGTCGGCGTTGTTCGTGCCATTGAGGGTGATGGTGGCCGGCTGGACAAGGAAATCCTCGGCGCGGCTCAATGTCCACACGCCGCGGCCCAGCGTTCCGGCGATGAGCAGGTCGCCCACAGCCGCCGGCCGATCCGCGTAAACCAGATCCGTCACGGGCACGTTGGGCAGCCCCGCGCCAAACTCCGTCCATGTGGGGCTGGAGCCGGGATTGATGGCCCGATAAACGCCCCGCGCGCCACCGACCAGCAGGACGCTTTGTCCGCCCGTGACGCTGCCGGGCACGAACACGACGGAGAACAGGTTGCGGTCCTGGAGTGTGCCGGTGATGTCGGACCAGTTCTGCCCGGCGTTCGTCGAGCGGAAGACTTTCCCCTTCTCGTCCACGGCGTAAGCGGTCTCCCAGTTGTCGGGGTCGATTGCCAGGTCAAGGATGACCGTCGCGCCCGGAATGGTGTGCGGCGTCAGCGCGCCTCCGGCGGCACCGCGCACGAAGACCTGGTTGAGCCGGGCCGCGTAAATGACTTCCGGCTTGTTCGGCTGGGCGTCGCCGACTTTTTTTCCGCCGAAGACCAGCGCCGAGAACTTCAGAAATCCGCCCGCGGAAGCGGGGTAGTCCGTCCCATCCAATGCGGGGCCGTTGAACACACGCCGAACCGTCTCCAAGCCGTCGTAAACGGGAGCGCCCGCGCCCGCGTTGGTGTTTGCGCTTTCGTAAAGACCGAAAAGGCCAATCAACATCCGGGCCGGGTCCACTGCGTTCACCACGTAGGGCGTGGTGAAGAAAGCGCCGTCGGCAACGACTTTTCGGTCAGCCGGATTGAGGATGCCGCTTAACTGTTTGATGGTTCCGCCCGCTCCGGTGGTGTCGCCCAGCAAGCCGAGCCGGACGGATGCCCGGCTGCCCGCCACGGGCATCCCGGATGGATCAAAATCCTCTCGAACGAAGAACAGGAAATTGTTCGAGAGGGCAAAACGCCGGACGTTGCCGTTGGCCAGCGGCATGGCGAGTTGGGTGTTTCCGTCGGCTTGTTTCGCGAGATCCTCACCCCAGAGGAAACGCGTGGCGGCGTCGTCCGGCACCCCGTCGCCGTCGCTGTCCACCGGTTCTCCGGGCTGGCCAAGCTGCTGCGGCGAGCCGGTGTCCTGATTGCCGGCCAGCAGGACGTTGTTCACGGGGTCGTAGGCGACGTGGACGGATTCGGAAATGCGGAGGTTGCCGTTGAGGCTTTCCCAGAAGCGCGTGGCCAGGGTTGGGTTGTTCAAGCGGAAGATGCCGCCGTCATCGGATTCGAGAAGCTGGCCTTGCGCGAGAACCAGATCGCGCGAGTCGGCGTGCGGAGACGTGTTCTGGCCCGCCCGCTGCGCGTGGTCTTTGACGATGTAATCCCACTGGCTGTTCGTGTTGTCCCACCAGAACAAGTTGCCTACAAAGGGCGACTCGGCCTGCACGTCGCCACCGATGAACACGTTTCCATTCGCGTCGGCCACAATGGCAAAGTGCTTGTCGCCCTGATTGCCCGGATTGACCTGGGGTTGCCGGCCCGATGGACTCGCTGGCAGTGACGCAAACTGCCGGACGGTGACAGGCTGGCCGGCGGGTTCGTTCTGAAGGGTGGGCGTCATCTCCAGCGTCAGCGTGGTCGCGGTCACGCTGCCGGGCGCGCTGGCGACCCGAAAGATGAAACTGTTCAGCCTTGATCCAGTCACTTCAATTTTCTCTCCGGGCACAAATCCGTCCGTAATCCAACTTCCGCTCGTCCGCGTGATGGTAGCCGGGGTGCGGGTGAAGCTGATGGTCATGTTTGCGGCTGCCGTCGCTATCGTCGGGGCGAGCGGCGCGGCGGTGCCGAGGAGATTCCACATGCCGCCCTGGTTGGTAGAGCGGTAAATGCCCCGCAGGTTTGCGCCTGAGTCGGAGGAGCCGATGAGCGCGGCATAGACGGCATTGCTCGCGCCCGCGCCCTGCTGGACGGCCAGCAGAATGCGCCCCATCTCGGTGATGTTGGCGCTGGTCAGTTCGTTGCTGACGTTGGTCCAGTTGGCACCGCCGTTGGTGCTGATGAAAACGCCCTTGCCAACCACTCCCGCGTAATACCGCATGTTGTTCCCCGGATCGGCCACCAGATCGCTGACCGGCCCTTCGCCGAGCACCTTGGTGAAGGTCAGGCCGCTATCCACGCTGCGGAAAATGCCTCCGGTGCCCCCACCGCCACGGCGGTTCAACGTTCCCACCAGCACCACGCGCCCCATGCCGGCCACGATGTCGGTGGGCGCAAGGGCGGTGATTGGGAGGCCGGATAGCGTGTTGGCGTCGGCGAGCGTCCAGTTGTCGCCCCCGTCTGTCGAACGCAACAATCCGATTTCGAGGCCGCCGGCCCCACCGAAGCTGCTGGTGCGCCCGATGCCGGCGTAAATCACCAGTTTGTTCCGGGCCGTCATGCTGGTGACGGCCATCCCGTCCGCCGCGATGGGGCTGATGGCCAGCGAACCGATGGACAGCGAAGGAAATTGGTCCATCAATGGAATCCAGTTCACGCCTCCGTCCTCCGACCGCCAGACTCCACCATTGACGCTACCGATGTAGAGCGCGTTGGGATGGAAGGCGATGGCTTTGATGGCCCCGGAAACGGGATTGTTTTGCGCCGGAAGTTCCACTTGGGCGCCGGTTATCGAACCCGGCCCCTGGTCCAGCCAGACCGGGATGCCTGAAACCTGGACGAAAGTGGCCGCGCCAGTGAAGCCGCCCGAGATCAGGCTGGTGGCTGTGATGATGGCTTGCTCGATGCCCGTCAGCATCACGGTATCGCTGCCCGTCGGGCTGATTTCCAACGACCCGTCGGTAAGCCGGATCGCTGTGTTGCGAGTCACGACCAGCGTGTCAGTTCCAGGTCCGCCGTCCACGCGCAGTTCCGGCCGGGACATGGCGGCAAAGCCAGGATGAAATGCCGCGTCGAAGTAATCCAGCGTGATGAAATCGTCACCGTTACCGCCGTTGATCGTCAGCGACCCGGTCGGGTTGAGGAAGGAGATGCTCTCGAAGGTGCCGTTGTCGCTCTTGATGATCATCCGGCCGGCCGTCGCGTCCCTGCTTAAACGGATCTGATCCGCATTGGCGGTCCCCGTGAAGACTCGATTCACCACGACCGCGTTGTCGATGATCGGCTCCATGCCTCGATACCGGACGATGTTCCCGTCATGGTCGATGGATCCAGAATCCGGCCCGCTGGCAGTGTAAACCACGCTGGAATATTGTCCGCCATCGAAGACCACCGAGTCGAAGCCGTCATCGCCTCCCCCGACCGTGCCCGCCAAGGCTCCGCCGGGAAGGAAGACAAATGTATCCGCGCTGCCAGCCCCGCCCTCCAGATTCTCCATCCCGGCAAAGGAAATATTGCGAAAGGAACCCGCATTCACCGCCGCAACCTCCCACCGGGCATCCGTCAGCCCGAACGTATCTATGAAAAGTGTGTCCTCTCCCGATCCGCCTTCCACCGTAATAGGCATCGAGACTGCGGCGCTTAGAAGGCTCCGGTCCACGCCCATCCAGTCATTCTGTCCGTCATTTCCCCGGACCACCACACTGTTCGTGACGGTCACCGCCTGCGACGCCAGAATCACGCCCACCCGGTTGACGACCTCCAGATTATCGCCGTTGAGCCGGAGAACAAATCCATCCTCCCCGCCGGATCCCGCGAATACAAACTGACCCGCCAACGGAAGGACCGCTGCCGCCGCCACTAGGGCTGGAGGTCCATTCGCACCCAACAGCCCTTCGGTCAATTGCTCCGCCATTGATTCGGCACTGCTGGTTACGAGAGGCGCAGCATCACCGGTGATGATCTGTGCTTGGGAAGATTCTCCATTCGCGTCACTTCCCGGATTGGCCGAAGCGGCCTCCGCAGACTCATCCGGCGCTCCGGCAGGAGCGTTCTCCGCCGTCACCGCAAAAATATCTTCCAGTTGCGCGGCGGGATCATAAGCCACGGCTTCGGTCAAGCTGGCGCCGCCCGCAGACTTCTCTTCCTGCGCAACGGCTGGCTGCAAACTGGCACCGACGATTGTCGCCACCGAAACCGACACTCCCACTCCATCCCCGGAGAGCAATACTCTCGGTTCCAGCGCTTCCAGTTCAAACCGTCTCGCTGAGGAGTTTGTTTTCACAATCCCGGCCCTGCATGTTGTTGCGGACACCCACGCCCGCAAAAAACCAACACCACGCGAAGCTCCGTCGAAGAGGTGTTAGTCCGGACTGTATGATATTTCCGGCCAATTCTGTCAATCTCAATCTCCGGCATTCGCGCCGCGCTGCGACTTCGCGGTGATCTTTACTCCTCGGCATGGCCGCACGTCCGGCGTTCGGCCAGACGCATTCCAAGGAACAAACCGCACCCCCGCCCATTTGCTTTCCAGGAACCGCGTAAACCCGTTCCTCAACCCGCCCGAGTACTCGGCGGCAGGGATGCCGCCGCTCCGAGCGGTTCCATGCACCGCACTGCTCAGTGCCGGTTTGACAACCTGCCCGGTCAGACTTTCGGCAGTTGCCAGGGGTCGCGGCGCTTGCGGTCGAGCATGGCATTCGCCGTGTCGTTGCCGATGAACCGCTCCTGCGCCGGATCCCACTTGAGTTTGCCCCCGACCTTGATGGCAATGTTGGCCAGATGACAGACCGTGGAGACGCGGTGGCCAATCTCCACCGGGAAGTAAGGATCCTTGCGACTCTTGACGCATTGCAGGAAGTCGTCGTGCTCGCCCTTCGGGTTGGTGTAAAGATGCCGTTCGTTCGGGCCGATCTTCGATTCAAGGATCGCCTTGGAGCTGGCCTGAACCGGCTTTCGCCAGCCGGTGTTGCCGACCCAACCTTCCGTGCCGATGAACTTGATGCTGGGCTCGCCCGGTTTGCAGGTCATCACCACGCCATTGGCGTAGCGATAGGTGACATCGTAGTCCTTCACGGTGTTGTAGAGGCCGCCCGTCCAATGCGTGCCGGTTCCTTCCACCTCGACGGGGCCGGTGTGCTCGGTGTTGTTGGCCCACTGCTCGGTGTCGAACAGGTGCGCGCCCCAGTCGCAGATAATCCCTCCGGAGTAATCCTCGATCCAGCGGAAGTTGAAGTGGACGCGGTCCCTCGTGTAAGGCGCAAATGGTGCCGGTCCGAGCCACATCTCATAATCCAGCCGGGCCGGCACCGGCTGCGGCGTCGCGATACCCGGCCCGGTGGGCTGCCGGGGTAAAATAACCTCGATGCGCTGGAGTTTGCCGATGCGCCCGTTGCGGACCAACTCGGCCAGGCGGTGATACTCCACGAGGGAGCGGTCCTCGGTGCTGGTCTGGAACACCTTCTTGTGTTTGCGCACCGCCTCCACGAGCACCCGGCCCTCATGGATCGTCAGCGTGGGTTTCTCGCACTGCACGTCCTTGCCCGCCTGGATCGCATACAGGCTGATGAGCGTGTGCCAGTGGTCCGGCGTGGAAATCATGACCGCATCAATGTCCTTGCGCGCGAGCACTTCGCGGAAGTCCTTGGTCGCGAAGCAATCCTCGTTCTGGTAGCGCTCATTGATCGTCTCCTGGGCGCGCAATAAATGGACATCGTCCACATCACACGCCGCGACCACCTGGGCGTCCTTGTGCCGGAGATACGGCCCGAGGTTCCAACCGACACCGTGGCTGCCGGTGCCAATGAAGCCGACGGTGATGCGGTTGCTGGGCGCGGTCTGGCCATCGGCGCCCAGGACCGAGGAAGGCACAATCTGCGGCGCGACGGCGGCGAGGCCAACCGTCGTGGCCGTGCGACGGAGGAAACTCCGGCGGGAGATAAGCGGGGTGATTTTCATGAGATCTGGTTTGGTTGAGTTTCGACTTTGCTTCGACCGGATCAAGTGTTCAGTTCTTCAGGCTCCCGTTCAATGTTTTCCGCACCCACCTCTCCAACAGGTCCGGTGCCCTCCGGCGCGACTGCTGAAACCGCTCCAGCATCAACCCGCCACCGCTTCTCCAGATTTCGGTGCTCGCAATTTGTGAACTTTGCGCCAGCCTCTCCACCGCAATGAAAACACTACTCGCACTGTTCACCGCCCTGGCCGTCGTCGCCGTGTGTGCTTCCGTCCGCGCCGTCGAAAACTGGAAACCGCTTTGGGACGCCAAGACGCTCAACGGCTGGCATGTCATCGGCAAAGGTGATTGGAAAATCATCGACGGCGCGATTCGCGGCACCCACGCGAAGGAGGAGAAGGAGTTCAGCCATCTCGTCACCGACAAGGCTTACAAAGACTTCACCATGCGTCTGAAATACAAGGCGGTGAAGGGCAACAGCGGCCTCTACTTCCGCATCGAGGAGTAGGGCTTCAGCGGCGTCACGGGCTTTCAGGCCGAGATCGATCCGGACAAGGATGCGGGCGGCCTCTACGAAACCAACGGTCGCTCATGGGTCAGCCAGCCGAAGCCCGAGGACGTGAAACGCTGGTTCAAACCGGGCCAGTGGAACGAGATGACCGTAGGCGCACGCGGCGGCCACATCGTCGTTCACGTCAATGGCATCAAGACCGCGGAACTCAACGACGACCCCGGCCGGCGCGAAGGCAAGTTCGCCCTCCAGGTCCACGGCGGCCAGGATTGCGAAGTGTGGTTCAAGGACATCGAGATCACGACGGAGTGAAACGGGACTCCGCGGCAATTCCAATCCAGCCCCGCCATGCCAGAGTTGCCAGCGGCGGTGGCGTGGAACTGCGGAATCAGCTTTGTTGAAGCAGCTTGAGCCTCTCGCGGTCGAGTTTGTGACTGCGGAAATCCTCGCCGGCCACGCCAGTGCGTCCGCTCTCGAGAGCGCCGAAGCTGCCCCGCAGATTCCACAACGCCCCGCCGCAGCCAGCCTCCTTCCACAGCTCACGCTGGTCGCGCATCCACGCAAGCATGACGGCGGGCGGCGTCAGCGCTGCCAGGCGAGCCAGCGTTGCATCAGGCTTTTCACGAAGGGCGTCAGGCGGGTGCGGTTGTAGAGGTCGCCGGTCCGGCGGATGGCTTCGGCTTGCGTCGGATACGGATGAATCGTTGCGCCGATGGTCTTGAGACCGAGCTTGCCTTTCATCGCCAGCGTGAGTTCTCCGATTAAGTCGCCCGCGTGGGCCGCGACGACGGTTGCGCCGACGATTTCATCCGTGCCTTTGCGCACATGGACGCGCACGAAGCCTTCGGTTTCGCCGTCGAGAATCGCGCGGTCCACCTTGCTCAACTCCTGGGTGAAAGTGTCCACCTCGATGCCCTGCGCCTTCGCGTCCTTTTCGTAAAGGCCGACGTGCGCGATTTCCGGCGAAGTGTAGGTCGCCCACGGAATGATGAGCGAACTGGCCTTGGCGCGGCCTTTGAACAGGGCGTTCTGGATGACGATGCGCGCCATGAAATCGGCGGCGTGCGTGAATTGATACGGCGAGCAGATGTCGCCGCAGGCGTAGATGCGCGGGTTGGCGGTTTGCAGACGGTCGTTGACCTTCACGCCTTTCTGGTCGAACTCGACGCCGACGGTTTCGAGTCCGAGTCCCTCGACGTTCGGTGCGCGGCCAACGGCGACGAGGAGTTGATCCACCAAGACGTCGTAGCCTTGGCCATGCGAGCCGACTTGCAGGCGCACGCCGTCCGGGTCTTTGGCGAGTTTGAGATCCTTGCCGCAGCAGAGAAGTTTGACGCCGTCGCGTTCCATCGCAGCCCGAACAACCTCCGCCGCTTCACGTTCCTCACGCGGCAGAATGCCGTGCTCCGCCTCGACCAGGAAAACCTCCGAGCCAAAGCGCGCGAAGCTCTGCGCCATCTCGCAGCCAATTGGTCCAGCGCCGATGACGCCGAGACGCTTCGGCAGTTCAGTCAGTGAGAACAGCGTTTCGTTGGTGAGATAGGGAACGTCCTTCAAGCCGGGAATCGGCGGCGCGGCGGCGCGCGCGCCGGTGGCGATGACGGCCTTGGCAAAACGCAACGTCTGCCCGCCAACCTCGACCGTGTCCGCGCTGGTGAACTTGCCCGCACCAAGAAAGATGTCCACGCCAAGATCCGTGAAACGCTGGGCGGAGTCATGTGGGCTGATGTCAGCACGGAGACGACGCATTCGCTCCATCACCTTGCCAAAGTCCGCCGTCGTGCCGGGCGGAACATTCACGCCGAACTCGCCTGCTTCCCGAACCGCCGCCACCGCCCGCGCCGCGCGGATGATGGCTTTGGACGGCACGCAGCCGACGTTCAGGCAATCGCCGCCCATGAAATGTTTCTCGATGAGCGCGACCTTTGCGCCGAGTCCCGCCGCGCCCACCGCGGAAACCAATCCCGCCGTGCCGCCGCCGATGACGACAAGGTTGTAGCGCGGCGCGGGCGTGGGATTTTTCCAATCCGCCGGGTGAACATTGGCAACGAGCTTCTGATTGTGCGCGTCCCACGGAAAGACGGGCGGAGGAGATGGTTCGGTCATAAATTTGTCCTCATAAGCGCTACGATGTGATTTTCTTCGCCAGCGCCTGCCTGGCGATGCGCGTGACGAAGATGGTCACGACCACGGTGGCAAGCAGCCCGACGCCGTAGAGCAGCCATTCGCCGGTGGTGCGCGTTCGTTCGCCCGAGGCGGCCTTGGCCAGCGAACCGAGATACACATACATCACGGTGCCGGGCATCATGCCGATCCACGACGCGAGCACGTAATGGCCAAACTTCACCCGCGTGATGCCGAAGGCGTAATTCAGCAGCGTGAACGGAAACACCGGCGAGAGCCGCGTCAGCCCGACGATTTTCCAACCCTCGCTCGCGACGGCCTTGTCGATGGCGGCAAAGCGTTCGTTGCCCTCAATCTTGCGGGCGATGACATCGCGAGCGAGATAGCGGCCCACGAGAAACGCGCAGGTCGCACCGAGCGTGGCCGCGATGGAAACGTAAATCGAACCCCACACCACGCCGAACACCGCGCCCGCGCCGAGCGTCAGCACCGAGCCGGGCACGAACAGCACGGTCGCCACCACGTAGATCGCGATGAAGATGACCGCGCCCCACGGCCCGAATTGCCCGACCCATTCGAGCGCCTGCTTGAGCCGGTCTTGAACGTGGAAGTATTTCGCGACGGCAATCAGCGCGATGGCCGCACCGACATAGAGCAGCCATTTCCAGCGGAAGCCTGATTGGCTGGTGGTGTTATTCAAGTCACTCATGGCAACGGTTTCAGTGTGCGGATTCAGGGAGGGTTGGCGAGTTTAAGTCGCGCCCGCCGTTCAACGCGACGGTGCCGCGTTCGTCTCAAACAACTCCGGGCGGGCAAGGAACTCTGCGAACACGCTCGGATGCACCGCAAAAGTGAAATCCACACTCCGCGCGTCCGGCGCCAGTTCCAGCGCGAACCGATGCACCGTGTTCGTGATCCTCGCCTGTGACTCATGGGGCACCGTCCGCCCGCGATCATCCGTGGCGCGGTGCAGCGTCACGCGCGCGTCTGATGGCGGCGTCACTTCCAGATTCACTTCTCCGTTTCGCCACGTTGCTCCGCGTGCGCCGAAAACATTCGGCCCGGTTCGCCGCAACTCCAATCCCATCACCCGTCCGCCCGGCCCGTTCGTCTGCGGCTCGACACGCGTCAACCCGCCGACGGCGGGCGGGACGATTACCGTGCGCGCGAACCAAAGCTCGCCCGGCGCAAACTCATCGCGGCGCGAGAATTCCACCTTGAGTTTCAACGCCGCCTCGCCCGGCCAGACCACGCCATTGAAGCCGAACACCGCCTCGTCGCCGCGCGCCTCGAACGCCGTGGCCTGGGGGACGCACCGGTTACCCGTCGCGTCCGTGCCTTCGATGGCCGCGACACGCCACGCGCGACTGGGTTGGCCATTCTGACTGGCGCGGAAGGTCGCCGTATTCCACGGAGTGACGTAACCGCGTGCCGGCTTCAACCGCGCTGGCACCGGCTCGCCCGTGGTAAATTTCTCCAGCGAAAAATCCCAGCCGCCCGCGCGCTCCGTCACCGGCGAGGGCGGCGCGGTCCAGACCGCGTAACGACGCGGCCCGGGATTGTCCGCGCGAAACTCCGCCACGCGCAGCGGCCAGCCGGTGCCCTGCCATTGAAAAATCCCCAGCCGCAGCGTGCGCGCGCGCCGCGGATAATTTCCAAAGTTCCACGCCACCACCGATTCCCCCGTGGCCGCGTGGATCGCCGTGCGCAACCAGGCCGGCTCGGTTTCGGGTCCCTGCTCGCCGGCGATCGAAGCGCTGGTGGGAGGTTGGTTGGTGAGCGCCAGGTTCCGCCATTCGACCCAAAACGTGACCGTCGGAGCGGGCGTGGTGAACTGTCGCTCTTGCAGCCCATGCAACGCCGCCCAGCGCGCGGAGCGGAATCTCGCCGCCACCTTCACCAGCGGCTTGCCATGCACGTAGCGATGCTCCGTCCCATACGTCACCGCCACCAGCGTGGCCACGCGCCCATCCGGCAGCCGCACGACCCGGCCCGCCGCCGCCGCGTCCAGCCACCACCACAACGCGCCCGCGCCGATGGCGAGGAGAGCGATGAGAAGAATCCAGGCCGGGCGCGAAAGCATTACCGGCATTGGAACATTGACGGCGCACCGAGGAAAGCGCGGAATCGCCGGGAGTCACAGTGGCCTGCGGTGATTCACTTCCCGCTTCCCGTCCGCACCGCCGCGCCCTATAACGAACGCATGTTGCCAAGTTTCCTCAGAGACGGCGGGCCGATGATCTGGATCATCCTCGCCGCCAGCGCGGTGGCGGTGGTGGTGTTTGTCGAGCGCGTGCTCCACTTTCATCGTGCGCAGATCAACTCGATGGAGTTCCTCAATGGCGTGCGCATCGTGCTCAAGCGCGACAACGTCGTCGAGGCGCTCTCCATCTGCGACGCCACGCCGGGGCCGGTCGCGCGGCTGGTGAAAGTCGCCCTGCTCAACCGCGAGCGCGGCCGCGACGGCGTGCGCGAGGCGCTCGAAGAAGCCGGGCTGATCGAAGTGCCGCCGCTGGAGGACAAGCTCAACCTGCTCGCCACCATCGCGCAGTTGGCGCCGTTGATGGGCCTGCTGGGCACGGTGCTGGGCTTCATCAAGATGTTCTCGCACTTGCAGGCGCAGGGGACGCAGGCGCACATGGAATCGCTGGCGGGCGGCGTCTGGCAGGCGCTCATCTGCACGGCGGCGGGACTGGCGGTGGCGATTCCGTGCTACGCCGGCTACAACTATCTGGTCAGCCGCGTCAACGCCATCGTGCTGGACATGGAGAAGGCGGCGACGGAAATCATCAACATCGTCACCGAACCGCTGGCGGGCAGGAAGCCATGAGGTTCCCGCGCAATGCGAAAATCTTTCGCGGCCAGTTGGAGACGGCGCCGTTTGTGGGCGTCTTCTTTCTCCTGGTGATCTTCCTGTTGCTGCACTCCTCGCTGGTGTTTACCCCGGGCGTGCCCATCCGCCTGCCGGACGCGGTGAGCCTGCCGGGGCTGACGCAGCCAACGGTGGTGGTGGCGGTGGACGCGAGCGGGCAGTTCTATTTCGACAACCAGATCAGCGATGAGCGGCGTTTGAAGGAACGACTGGTGACCGCGATTGCGGACTCTCCGGAACCGCTGACGCTGGTGGTGCGCGCCGACAAGGACGTGAAATACGAAGTGTTGGTGCGGCTGGGACTGTTGGCACGGGAGGCGGGCATCAAGGAAACGTTGCTGGCGACACGCCCCCAGGTGACGCCGACGGTGGCGGTGCCCAAGCGATGAACTCATCCTCCGTTCTCCCCGCTCCCGTCCGCTGGTCGCCGCGCCGGTGGGTTTACACGGTGGCGGCGGTGATCGCCGGCCAGGTGGGGCTGCTGTTGTTTCTTGGCGACCGGCCTTCACCGCGTCCGCCCGTGGTTCAGATTCGCGCCAACATCGATCTGGCGGTGGACCCGTGGTCGGAGCGGCAGTTGGCGGAGTTGCCCACCTTGAACGATCCGACGCTCTTCGCGCTGCCGAGCGAGCGCGGGTTTTCCGGTTCGGCCTGGCTCACGTTCGCGCCGCTGGAACACCGGCTGACCGATTGGACGGAGCCGCTGCGCTGGCTGGCACCGCAGACCTCCGGGCTGGCGCAAACCTTCGCCCGCGTCGCCGCCACCAACAAGACCGCACCGCTGCGCATCGCCGACAAGCCGCTGCCGCCGCTCACCGGCTCGGAAGTTTACATGGCCAACGCGCCCGTGGCGGCGCGCTCCGAAGTGCGCGTCACCGGCGAACTGGCGCGGCGACCCCTGCTAAACACCCCACCGTTGCCGTCGTGGCCTCATCCAGACGTGCTGCCGGATACCGTGGCACAGGCGGTGGTGGACGCGGAAGGTTTCACACTGGCGACAGCCGTGTTGTCATCATGTGGCTTGAAGGAAGCGGATGACTTCGCCATGAAGTTCACGACGAAGGCGCGCTTCCAGCCGTTCGCGCGCAACCAAGGTCTGCCAACCCGCGCCGCGCCGCCGACGTGGGGCCAACTGGTTTTCCAATGGCACACCGTCACGCCCGCCGCGACCAACGCCGCCCCGGCGGCCCCCTGACATGGCGACGGACGCATTGCTGGTCGGCTACGTGGTGATCTTACTCGGGGGACTGGGAATGCTGGCCATCTACACCGAGCAACGGCAGAAACGCTTCGGTCCGACGCCCAGCGACGATCACATCTTCCGCTGCACCAAGTGCGGCTTCGTGTACACCGACGACCCGGATGTGGACCGGTCGCGTTGTTCGCAGTGCGGCACGGCGAACGAGGCGATTCGTTTCTAGCCCGAAGTCCGAAATCCGAATTTCCGAAACCCGAAAGAAGCCCGAAATCCGAAGGCCGAACCCGACTTCGGCCCTGCGATGGAAAAAGGGTGAAGCGCCCACCCTGTGGCATGCGGCCTTTTCGGCCTTCGGGCTTCGGATTTCTTTCGGATCTCGGATCTCGGATTTCGAACTTCGGGTTTCGGGTTTCGGGTTTAGGCGGGGCGTTCCTTCTGGCAGAGCGCGCTAAAACCGCGCAGCGGGCGAATCCTATTTGCGATGCCGCGCCAGGAAACCCGGCTCCACACCCGTCAGGTCGGCGCGGCGTTGTTGGGCCAGCAGCGCGCCGTAAACCCGCGCGTCGCGCACGAGCATCTCCAGGCGCTTGCGGAAGGCTTCGCTGGCGATCTGCCCGTCCTTCACGTCCTCGCGCTCGACGAACGACACACCGTAGGGCAGCGCCCACGCGTAGCATTGCCGCGCCACGGTGCGAATCTGGTCGGTCACGGTCAGCCCCTTCTCGTGCGAGGCGACGATGGTGGCGAACAGCTTGCCGGCGAACTCGTGCCAGAAATGGTCGAGGAAATTCTTCAACGCGCTGCTGATGCTGCCGTGATAATCGGGCGTGGCGAGCAACAGCACGTCGGCGCGGTCCACGCGGGCTTTGAGCGCGGGGAAATTCTCCGCCGCGTGGGAGGAGTCCGGGTTGAAGAGCGGCAACGGCTCGTCGAGCAAATCGAGCACGTCCACGGTGGCACCGGCGGCGCGGAACTGCCCGGCGATGTGGTGGACCACCTGGCGGGAAACGGAGTTGCGGCCCAGGCTGCCGATGACGGCCAGCACATGCGGAGATGATTGCGACATGCGCCCAGTTTAGAGTTTTTGGGGCGGCGGATGCAACCTCCGGGGTTGGGAGGTATTAGGAACTATGTCTTTGGGTCGGGTTCAAGTGTTACCGTTGCTCCATCGCCGCAGGCGGGGACGGCCGCGCTGCCGCTCCTTGCCCGCGCCGCGGCGCGCCGGTAAACTCGCCGCCGATGACGCAACCTGAGCCCGTGCCCGCCATCCGCCTGCGCGGGGTGCGGCATAACAATCTGAAGAACTTCGACCTGGACCTGCCGCTGGGCCGGCTCATCGTCATCACCGGTCTCAGCGGTTCCGGAAAAAGTTCGCTCGCCTTCGACACGCTGTTCGCCGAGGGCCAGCGCCGTTACATCGAGACGTTCTCGCCCTACGCGCGGCAGTTCTTCGACCGGATGGACAAGCCGCGCGTGGACCGCATCGAGGGCATCCCACCCGCCATCGCCATCGAGCAGCGCAACACCGTGCGCAGCACCCGCTCGACCGTCGGCACGATGACCGAGCTGTGCGATTACATGAAGCTGCTCTGGCCGCACCTGGCCCGGCTGCATTGCCGGCAGTGCGGCCAACCGGTGCGCCGCGAGCCGCCCCAGTTGATTTGGGAATCTCAAATCTCCGATCTTCAATCGGAAATTCTCATCACCTTCGACCTGCCCTTGTCGGAGAAACTTTCGCTCACGGATTCGCTCGCCCTGCTGGCCAAGCAAGGCTACCAGCGGTTGCTGGTGAACGGCGAAATCGTGCGCGTGGACGAAGCCGCCGCCCATTCATCATTCGCCATCCGTCATTCGTCATTGACGGTGGTCCAAGATCGCCTCACGCCCGCGCCCTCCCAGCGCGCCCGGTTCGTCGAGGCCTGTGAGCACGCCTACCACTTCGGCAAGGGGCGGCTGGCGGTGCATTGCCTGGAACGCGCCGCGAACGCTGCGTCCTTCGTCATCCGTCAGTCGTCGGTTTTTTCCAACCGCATGCACTGCGCCGCGTGCGACCTCGAATATCGCGAGCCGTCGCCCGCGCTGTTCAGCTTCAACCATCCCATCGGCGCGTGCCCGACGTGCAAGGGCTTTGGCCGCACCATCACCATTGACTACGATCTCGCCATCCCGGACCGCACGCGGACGCTGGCGGGCGGTTGCGTGAAGCCGTGGCAAGTCGGCCACGGTCTCGAATCGCAGCGCGACTTGATGACGTTTTGCAAGGCGTCCGACATACCCGTCAACGTGCCGTTCGCGCAACTCGCGCCATCGGTCCAGGACTGGGTCATCAACGGGGACGCCGATTACGGCCAGGACGAGGAACACGAATGGCCGCGCGCGTGGTATGGCGTGAAGGGTTACTTCCGCTGGCTGGAGAGCAAGTCCTACAAGATGCATGTGCGGGTGCTGCTCTCGCGCTATCGCGCCTATGCGACGTGCCCCGCCTGCGCCGGACGGCGATTTCAACCGGATGCGTTGCTCTATCGAATTCCCAATGACGAATTCCCAATGACGAATGGCGGGGAATTGGCCAGCGGGGAAATGCCGTCATTCGTCATTCGTCATTCGTCATTCACCCTCGCGGACTTCTACCAACTCCCGGTGGACGACGCGCTGGCCTTCATCGAGAGCATCGCCACCAGGCACTCCTTCAAGCCAAACGATCCGCTCACGCTCGCGCTGAACGAAGTGCGCTCCCGCCTGCGTTACCTCGTCGAGGTCGGCCTCGGCTACCTCACGCTCGACCGGCCGACGCGCACGCTCTCCGGCGGCGAAACCGAGCGCGTCAATCTCACCACCTGTCTGGGCACGCGCCTGGTCAACACACTGTTCGTCCTGGATGAACCGAGCGTCGGGCTGCACCCGCGCGACACCGCGCGCCTCGTGCGCATTCTGGAAAACCTGCGCGACACAGGTAACACGGTTGTCGTCGTCGAACACGAAGCCAGCGTCATGCGCGCCGCCGATCAACTCGTGGACATCGGCCCCGCTTCGGGCGAAGCCGGCGGGCAGGTCGTTTTTCAAGGCACGTTCGGCGAGATGATCGAGAGCGACCGCTCCCTCACGGGTCAATACCTGAGCGGGCGCAAGCGGATCGAAATACCGGCGCGCCGTTCCGTTCAACTTGCGGCTGCCGACGCGGGGGAGGGGAAAGTAATCAGTAGGTCAGTAATCAGTAATCAGTCAGACGGGCGCTCCACACCCACGCCCGCCGCCACTGATTCACTGAATACTGGTTCACTGATTACTGCTCCCCGCCTTCGCATCACCAACGCCGCCCGCCACAATCTCAAGAACCTCACCGTCGAGATTCCGCTGAACCGTTTCGTTTGCCTGACGGGCGTAAGCGGCTCCGGCAAGACCACGCTCGTCCGCGAAGTCCTCCTGCCCGCGCTTGAAGCAAAATTGAAATCCAGCGCCTCCAACCTCAAAGCCTCCGACCGCATGGACGCGGACAACAATTCCGACGCAGACGCAGATTCGCCATCCGCCATTCGTCATTCGTCACTTGTGACCGGCTGGGAATCCCTCGCGCAGGTCGTCCTGGTGGATCAATCACCGCTCGGCAAAACGCCGCGGTCCAATCCCGTCGTCTATATCGGCGCCTTCGAGGACGTGCGCGAGATTTTTGCGCAAACCGAGCTTGCGAAACAGCGCGGCCTCAACGCCAGCGCGTTCAGCTTCAATTCCGCGCAGGGCCAGTGCGAACGCTGCCGCGGCGCCGGCTTCGAGAAGATCGAAATGCAATTCCTCAGCGATGTGTTCATCCGCTGCCCGGAGTGCGACGGGCGGCGCTATCGCGGCCACATTCTGGAGGTGAAGCTGCGCGGGGCGAGGACGGGGAGAGTAATCAGTGAGTCAGGAATCAGTAATCAGTCGAACGTGCAGCCCACTCCCAAACGTGCCGCCACTGATTCACTGATTACTGACTCACTGATTACTGAAGAGTGGAGCATCGCCGACATGCTCGAAGCCACCGTGGACGACGCGGTGGAGTTCCTCCGGAGCTTCAGTGAAATTCCGGCGGGCCGTCGCGCGCTCGCGAGCCTGCGGCTGCTGCAAGAGGTCGGCCTGGGCTACCTGCGGCTCGGACAGCCGATCAACACATTGTCCGGCGGCGAGAGCCAGCGGTTGAAACTGGTGAGCCATCTGGCGGAGGCCGCTAATGACGAATGTCGAATGACGAATGGCCCGGCAGTCGGCAACAGAGTTGATTCGCCATCCGCCACTCTTCCTTCGTCATTTCGCCCCGCCCTGTTCCTCTTCGATGAACCCACCACCGGCCTGCACTTCGACGACGTGCGGGTGTTGTTGAAAGTTTTCCAACGACTCGTGGACGCCGGCCATTCAGTCGTCGTCATCGAACACAATCTCGATGTCATCAAATGTGCCGACTGGGTCCTTGACCTCGGGCCCGAAGCCGGCGAGCGCGGCGGCCATCTCGTCGCCGCCGGCACGCCGGAGGATGTGGCGCGGTGCGAGGCGAGTCACACGGGGCGGTTTCTGCGTGAACTCGTAGCAGCCGACGTAAGGAGGCTCACTTCATCCGGGACTTCGAAACGCAATACTCGGAAGGAGAGTCAGAGCCTCCTTACGTCGGCTGCTACTGGTGCCATCACCATCCACGGCGCCCGCGAGCACAACCTCAAGAACCTCTCGCTGGAAATTCCGCGCGGGAAATTCGTCGTCGTCACCGGCGTGAGCGGCAGCGGCAAGAGCACGCTCGCCTTTGATCTGTTGTTCGCCGAGGGCCAGCGGCGCTTTCTGGATTCGATGAACACTTACGCGCGCCAGTTCGTGGAGCAACTTGCCCGGCCCGACGTGGATTTGATCACCGGCCTGCCGCCCACCGTCAGCATCGAGCAACGCACCACGCGCGGTGGCGGTAAGAGCACCGTGGCAACCGTCACCGAGGTTTATCATTTCCTGCGCCTGCTGTTCGCGCGCCTGGGGACGCAGTTTTGTCCCGACTGCCAGTTGCCCGTCGAAGCGCAGACCCGCGATGCCCTGGCCGCCGGCTTGAAACGGGAAATTCAAAAGCGCGGCCCCCTGACGCTGCTCGCGCCCGTGGTGCGCAACCGGAAAGGCTTCCACACCGACGTCGCCGAGTGGGCGGCCAAGCACGGCTACCGGGAAATCCGCGCCGATGGAAAAGTGCTTTCGACCGGCAAGAGGCTGCGGCTCGATCGCTTCCGCGAACATGACGTGGAGATAAAAGTCGGCTTGCTGGATCGAAAATCGTTTCGCGTTGCGCACCCGCTCATCGCCGAGACGCTCAAGCTCGGCCAGGGCACGCTCTTCGCACTCGACAAGGCGGACCGGCTCACGATCCACTCGACCGAGCGCGCTTGCCCGAAGTGCTCGCGCTCCTTCGCGCCGCTGGACCCGAAGGTCTTCAGCTACAATTCCGCGCAGGGCTGGTGCCCGAAGTGCCGTGGCTTCGGGGAACTGTTCTATCTGCCCGACGTGGACCGCGGCGCCGATGCCGACTCCATCGAGGAAAGCTGGTGGAGCTGGCAGGAAGGCAAGCGCGAGGTCTGCCCCGATTGCGACGGCGCGAGGCTCAACGCGGTCGCACGGGCGGTGCGGCTGCGCCTTTCAAATTCCAAATCTCCAATCTCGAATTCCGCGCCCACCATTGACGACTTCTCCGCGCTGGCGGTCGCGTCCGCCAGCGACTTCTTCCGCAAATTGAAATTCAAAGGCCGCGCCGCCCTCATCGCGCGCGACATCCTGCCGGAGATTTGTGAGCGGTTAAAATTCCTGGACGACGTGGGCCTCGGCTATCTGCAACTTGGGCGCGGCGTCACAACGCTCTCCGGCGGCGAAGCCCAGCGCATCCGTCTCGCCGCGCAGCTCGGCTCCAATCTGAGCGGTGTCCTCTACGTCCTCGACGAGCCGACCATCGGCCTGCACGCGCGCGACAATGAACAACTCCTGGCCGCGCTGCACCAACTCCAGGCGCGCGGCAATTCGCTCATCGTCGTCGAGCACGACGAGGAAACGATGCGCCGGGCCGACTACATCATTGACCTCGGCCCCGGTGCCGGCACGCATGGTGGCCAGCTCGTCGCCGGCGGCACGCTGGCCGAGTTGATGAAACACGAGGACTCGATAACCGGGCAGTGCCTGCGGGCGCAGCAAACGAAGAAACATCCGGCGCGTGGGGAACGCAGGCCGGTGCCAATGGCGAGTTCGCGTCCAAAGAAATCCGCGGCTTCTGCCGCTCCATTCCTCACGCTCCACCACGCTTCCGCCAACAACCTTAAAAACTTCACTGTCCGCTTCCCACTGAACCGCCTAGTCGTCGTCACCGGCGTCAGCGGTAGCGGCAAGAGCACGCTGGTTCGCGAATGTCTATTGCCAGCGGTGACAGCAGCGGTGAAGTCCAAAGCGCGAAGCGCGAAACGTGAAACTGAAAACAAGACGCGCGTCACCGGCTACGAATCGCTGAAGGCGGTTTACGAAGTGGACCAAAGCCCCATTGGTCGTACCCCGCGCAGCACCCCCGCCACTTACGTCGGCTTCTTCGATGAGATTCGCGCGCTCTTCGCGCAGACGACCGAGGCCCGGATGCGTGGTTACACCGCGAGTCGCTTCAGCTTCAACAGCGCGCAGGGCCGTTGTCCCGAATGCGAAGGCACCGGCAACATCAAACTGGAAATGAATTTTCTCCCGCCCGCATTCGTGCGTTGTGAAACCTGCGGCGGCACGCGCTTCGGACGCGAGACTCTCGATATCGAGTACAACGGCAGGAATGTTGCCCAGGTGCTGGAACTTTCCGTCGAGGAAGCCATCGCGTTCTTCGCCAGCCATAAGAAGATTCTGCGCCCGCTCCAGGCGCTGCACGACACCGGCCTGGATTATCTCAAGCTCGGCCAGACCAGTCCCACCCTCAGCGGGGGCGAGGCCCAGCGCGTCAAGCTCGTGACGCATCTGCTCACCGGCCTGAAGGAACATTTGGATTTGCCCGACCCGCGCGCTCCGAAACAAAAGCGCAATCTCTTCATCCTGGAAGAGCCGACCATCGGCCTGCATATCTCCGACGTGTGCCGGCTCGTCGAGGTGCTTCAACGACTCGTGGACGCCGGCCACTCCGTCATCGTCATCGAGCACAACCTCGACCTCATTGCCGAAGCTGACTGGGTCATCGACCTTGGCCCGGAAGCCGGCGCAGACGGAGGGCAAGTCGTTGCCGCAGGCTCGCCCGAGCAAGTCGCAAAAAATAGAATTTCACACACAGGCCGTTTCCTCCGACAAACTCTGAAGAAGACTGTGGAAGGTTGAGCCTGGTAGGAAGGTTGCATGAATGACGGGCAAGCCCGGTGCTGCCTCGATGAATTCATACAACATGGCTCACCGCGCCACGAACGAAAAATGAGCGATCCCTATGAAGAAATTGTGGCGGGCGAAACGGTGCTACGCTTTCCGCCCGGCGCGCGGCACGAGGCTGTCTGCGCCCGACTCCACGAACGCGTCGCCGCGTGCTTGGGTGCCGCCGCAGCGACGCGCCTGCTCCCGCGTCGCGCCATCGTCCTACTTGAGCCCGGCACCTTGTTACGACCCGACCTTACGCTGGTCACGGTCGCCACCGGCAAGCCCTGGCTGATCGCCGAAGTGGTGGACTCGGTGGACCACGGCACCGACACCGTGACGAAGAAAAATGTTTACGAAGATCACCGTCTCCCGCGCCTTTGGATGGTGGATCAGCGCTTCGACAATGTGGAAGTCTACCACGGAAGCCAGTATGGCTTGAGCTTGCGGCATATCCTCGCCGGTCGCGAACGGCTTACCGAGCCGCTACTCCCCGGCTTCGATTTGGCGATGCCCGATCTGTTCACCACTAGATAGGGGTCAGTCCAGCGTAGTTACTTATTTACTAACACCCGGATAGTGGGGTTTCCAGTTTGCAAAGGCGGAAGTGTTTATTGAAAATACAAATAATCGTAACCGTTTGACTGACCCCTTATTCGGTCAGACCCGTCACACACATTTTCACTGCATCGATCAGCCCTTGATCGGTGAGCTTTAATTCGGGAATTGGTGACAGGCTCAGAAAGGAGAGGGTCATGAACGGAGCGTCCAGTTCGCAGCCCAGAGCCGTCGCGGCTTGATTCAACGCCGCGACATGCTGGATGACGGTCTCCAGGGGTTGATCAGACACAAGACCGGCGATTGGCAGCGGCAGCGCGGCCTTCACCTTGCCCTCCACCACCGCGACCAGGCCGCCTTGCATTCGCGCCAGTTCTTCGATGGCGAGCGTGATGTCGGGGTCACTTACTCCAACCACCACGACGTTGTGTGCGTCGTGCGCGACGGTGGAGCCGAGCGCGCCAGCCTTGAGTTTGAAGCCGCGCACGAAACCCACGCCGACGTTGCCCGTCGCGCGGTGCCGTTCCACCACGACGAGTTTCAGGATGTCGCGCGCGGGGTCGGCCACGATCAGGCCGCCCTCGACTCGCGGCGGCACCGTAATTTTTCGGGTGACGATCTGTTGCGGCACGATTTCGATGACGTTGAGGCGCGTCGCACCGTTGCTCCGCAATTGAAAATCCTCCGGCGCGGAGTAGCGCAAGTTCATCGTGGCGCGCGGTTGGGGCGTCGGGCGGTCGCGCAGGAACAGGCACTTGCCATCGTCCGCCACGAGCACGCCGCGTTTCCATGTCTGTTGTATCCGCACATTCTGCAAATCCTCGAACACGACGAAGTCCGCCCAGTAGCGCGGTGCAATCGCGCCAAAATTTCGCAGCCGATAATGGCGCGCAGGATTGATCGTCGCGATCTGGAAAGCCGTCACCGGCGGCACGCCCAGCTTGATGGCCTTGCGGATGGAGTGGTCAATGTGACCTTCGCTCACGAGGTCGCCTGCCAACTTGTCATCCGTGGCGAAGGAACAGTTCGCTGCGTTGGCCGGCGTGATAAGCGGGATGAGATGTTCGAGGTTTCGCTCGGTGCTGCCCTCGCGCAACAACAAGTGCAGACCGAGCCGCAACTTTTCGCGCGCCTCCTCTAGTTCCGTGGACTCGTGGTCCGAGCGCACGCCGGCCAGGGCGTAGGCGTTAAGATTCATACCGCGCAAACCCGGCGCGTGGCCGTCAATGGCCTTGCCTTTGCCCGCCGCGATTTTCGCCAGTTCGCTTTCCTGTCCGAGATAAACGCCGGGATAATTCATCAACTCCGCGATTCCGGCGATGCGTTCGTCGTGAATCATCAGGCGCAAATCGTCGGCGGTGAGCCGCGCGCCTGCCGTCTCCAACGGCGTCGCCGGAACGCACGACGGAAGCATGATGAAAAAATCAATCGGCAGGTTGCGGCTCGATTCCAACACATAACGAATGCCGTCTAGTCCAAGCACATTCGCATACTCATGCGGGTCAATCACCATCGTCCCCGTGCCGTGCGGCGCGACGGCGCGGACAAACTCCGGCACCGTCAGCATCGTGCTCTCGACGTGAAAATGGCCGTCAATGAAACTCGGCGCGAGGTGGCGTCCCTCCAGATCAATCACCGTCCTCGCCTCGTAATCGCCGAAGCCGATGACGCGCCCGTCGTCCACCGCGACGTGAGCCGGGTGAACCTCGCCGCTCAGGACGTTGACAAGGCGCGCGTTTTTGAAAAGCAGTTCCGCCGGCTGTTCACCGCGCGCGATGGCGAGCTTGTGTTGAAGATTTCTCATGAAGCCGGTCGTAGCGCCCCAGCGCCCCTTGGAGCACCCGGGTCCATCCCATTCACCGCTAGCAGACGCCCCTGAATCGCCATGAAGATCGCCTCGCCGGTCGCGGGCGTACCCAGTTCTACTGCGCCGCCGGGCGGACCAAACGCGGCCACGGCGTCGCGGATCGCCTCGCGCACGGAGATGGCCAGCATCAGCGGCGGTTCCCCGACAGCCTTGCTGCCATGCACCACGCCGGGTTGCGCGGCATTCGTCAGGAAGCTCACGTTGAACTTGCGCGGCACGTCGCCCACAGCGGGGATTTTGTAAGTGTCCGGCGAGTGTGTGAGCAGACGGCCCTGGTCGTCCCACTTCAACTCCTCACTCGTCAGCCAACCCATGCCTTGCACAAAACCGCCTTCGATCTGGCCGCGATTGACGCCCGCGTTAATCGCATCGCCGGCATCGTGCAGGATGTCCGCGCGCAACACCCGCGTCATGCCGGTGAAACCGTCCACCTCCACCTCGCTCACCGCCGCGCCACATGCGAAGTAATGGAACGGCCGACCCTGGCCTGCTGCGCGGTCCCAGTGAATCTCCGGCGTGCGGTGGTAGCCGGTGGCGGACATGCTGACGCGGTCGAAGTACGCCCGTTGAACCACTTCGCGGAAGGCCACACGCGCTTCCGGCCGCTCGCGGCTGAAAACAAAGCCGTCTTCGAAAACCAGCTTCTCCGGCTCCGGTTCATGGCCAGACCCGGGCGCGAGCAACTTCGCCGCGACTTCCGCCAGTCGAACGCGGAGCGTGTCGCAAGCGTTCTTCACCGCCGCACCGTTAAGGTCGGTACCACACGAAGCCGCCGTGGCAGATGTGTTTGGCACTTTGTCGGTGCTGGTTGGCATCACGCGAATGTTCTTCGCGCTCACGCCCAGTTCCTTCGCCGCAATCGCCTGGATGTTCGTATGAATCCCCTGGCCCATCTCGGTGCCGCCGTGGTTCACCTGCACGGAACCGTCCTGGTAAATCAGCACCAGCGCGCCGGCCTGGTTGAGATGCGTGACGGTGAAGGAAATTCCGAACTTCACCGGCGTCATGGCCAGCCCGCGCTTGCGGTGCGGATGCGCGCGGTTCCATTCGGCAAGCTGCGTGCGACGCGCGGCGAATTCGCTCGACGCTTTGAGCGAGTGCCAGATTGTTTGGATGCGGTTGTCGCCGATCTCCTGGCCGTAGTGCGTGGTGTTCGTCTCGCCGCCGCCGCGATAAAGGTTTCGCTCGCGCACACTCTCCGGTGGCAAATCCAATCGCCGCGCGATGCGGTCCAGGATTTCCTCAATGACCAGCATCCCCTGCGGTCCGCCGAAGCCGCGAAAGGCGGTGTTCGACACCAGATTCGTTTTCGCCACGCGCCCCTGAAACTCGACGTGCGGAATGTAGTAGGCATTGTCGAGGTGGAACAGCGCGCGGTCGGTGACGGCTTGCGAGAGATCGAGCGACCAGCCGCCGTTGGAATGGAGCGCGGCCTTGAGCGCGAGGAGCGTCCCCTGTTCATCAAAGCCGACGTGAAACTTCGCCCGGAACGGATGCCGTTTGCCGGTGAGCATCATGTCCTGGTCGCGGTTGAAGCGCACGCGCACCGGCCGGCCCGTGCGCCACGCGGCAAGCGCCGCGAGCGCGGCGGGCGTGCTGGCCTGCGTTTCCTTGCCGCCGAAACCGCCGCCCATGCGCGGGCATTGCACCACGACTTTGTTCGCTGCCACGCCAAGAACCTGCGCGACGACCTGCTGGACTTCGGACGGATGTTGCGTGGAGGAAACGATCCGCATCGCGCCGTCCTCGCCCGGTTCCGCCCACGCCGCGTGTGTCTCCAGATAAAAATGATCCTGCCCCGCCAGCGCGAACTCGCCGGCCAGACTCAGCGGCGCGTTGCGAAGGGCGGCGTCCGCGTCGCCGCGTCGCATGAAATTCGGTTCGTTGTGGAAACTCTGCCGCGCGACGGCTTCCTCAATGGTGAGGATCGCCGGGAGCGATTCGTATTCGACCACGACTTTCTCCGCTGCGGCGCGACAGGCCGCCTGCGTTTCGCCGACGACCAGCGCGACGAGATGGCCGTGGAAAAACACCTCCTTGTCCGCGAGTAATATTTCATCGTGCTTCACCGCGCCGACGTCGTTCGCGCCGGAAATGTCCTCGGCCAGCAACACAGCCACGACGCCCGGCATCGCACGCGCCGCATCCGCGTCGCGCCGCAAAATCCGCGCGCGGGCGTACGGGGCGCAGACGGGCCAGACTTCGAGCATGGGCCGGCCCGCTGTCTGATCGTCCGTGTAAAGCGCCTCGCCGGTGACGTGCAGGCGGGCGCTTTCGTGCGGGGGTGGAGGAGGAGCGACGGTTGCGGGTTCAACGCGCCCATCCCCCTCACCCCGGCCCTCTCCCCCTCGGCGGGGGAGTGGGGGAAACGCATCCAATTGTCGGAGCAAACCAGGCGGATTGATTTCACTAGAAAGCGGGAGACGATTCTCCCTCTCCCCCGCCGAGGGGGAGAGGGCCGGGGTGAGGGGGCGAGCGCCTGCTTCCGCTCCTTCATGGAAAAACTTCTCCAGCAAACTTGTTGCAAGGTGCCGGCGATATTCCGCGCTGCCGCGCACGTCGGAGATCGGTTGAAACTCATCGCGCAAGATCGGCAGCACGACGGCAATCGTCTCCGCAGTCCACGGTTTGCCCAGCAAGGTCTGCTCCGCTTGTCGCGCGCGGACGGTCGTGCGCGCGACGCCGCCATACGCGAGCCGCGAGTGTTGCACCACGCCAGCGCCATCAAGGTCCACGGCGAAACACGCGGCCACGGTGCTGATGTCCATCTCGCGCCGCTTGGAGACTTTGTAAAACCGGCACAGACGGGTAAGACCCGGCGCGGCGTTGGGTCGCGGCAGGATCACTGACTGCAACAACTCGCCCGGCTGCAAGGCGGTCTGGCGATACGCGACAAAAAAATCATCCAGCGGCAACACGCGCTCACCGCGCGCGGAGACAAGCACCACCTGCGCGCCCAACGCCAGCAGCACCGGCGCGGCATCGCCGATGGGCGACGCGGTGACGAGGTTGCCGCCGAGCGTGGCGCGGTTGCGGATTTGCCGCGAGCCGAAGACGCGGAGCATGTCCGCCAGCGCCGGATATTCGGCGGCGAGCATTTCCTCAACCTCGGTCAACGTGGCCGCCGCGCCGATGTGCCATTCGGTGGCGGTGGCTTTGATTTCCTTCAACTCGGCGACCGCTTCGAGCGAGAGCAGGGCGGTGAACTTTTTGTAACGCTTGGTGATGTCCAGGCCCAGCTCCGTTGCTCCCGCGACCAGGCGCGCGTCGGGCATTTGCGACCACAGATGCAACAGGCCGGTGAGCGAGGTGGGACGATAGAAGATTTCTTCGGCGGTATGATACTTCACCGCGCCGGGGCTGGACGGCGCCCGGGTCAAACGCTCGGCGAAGCGGTCGTTCGCCGCGTCGGTGGGCTTGCGCGCGAACGCCTGGATGGCCGCATCACGGATGGACCGGTAGCCGGTGCAGCGACAGAGATTGCCGCAGAGCTGTTCGTCGAGTTGGTCCTGCGTGGCGAGGTCCTGGCGGTAATAGCCTTCGAGCAGGGAGCAGATGATGCCGGGCGTGCAGTAACCGCATTGCGAGCCGTGGCAACTCACCATCGCCTGCTCGATGGGATGCAGTTCGCCGTCCGCCACGCCTTCGACGCTGACAAGTTCGCGGCCGGCCATCAGGGCGATGGGCGTCAGGCAACTGTTGAACGCACGCCAAGTGGGCCGGACGTGCGCGTCGCGGTCGAGCAACGCCACGGAGCACGCGCCGCAATCGCCCTCGGCGCAGCCCTCCTTCGAGCCGGTGAGTCCGCGGGCGCGAAGGAAGTCGAGCAGCGTCACGCCGGGCGGGCAGCCTTCCACGCGGACGGGGCGGCCGTTCAAAGTGAACTCAAGTGCGTTCGACATATTCTTCACCAGCACCGGGCAAGTGGGGATGACGTTAGCGCAAGGCGGCGAAGCTCAAAGCCCAAAGATCAAAGCTCAAGAAAAACTCCAAACACCACTTTTAACCCGAGCTCCGAAGCTGGCGAAACACCGACCGTGGCGGGGGGGGGGGCAGGCCCCGCACCCGCGGCCAAGGTGGGGGGGGTGGGGGGGGCGGTTTTTTTTTGGCGCCGCGGGGGGGGGGAGGCCGCGCCCCCCGCCGCCCGGGGAGCGCCCGCGCCCCG